>NZ_JBXWNR010000016.1:0-88981 GCF_059610465.1 Ruegeria sp. CDSC085
CGAAAACAATTCGACGCGTACAAACCTTAGATCAGGCATACTCGTCAACTAGACCCCAGAGTTTGCGACACATCCATCGGTGGATGCTGGATGGGGCGATCTGACAGAGTGCATCAAACGGAAACAATAAGAGGAAGTTTTGTATATTATCGAGTATTTGGGTTGCTTTGAGGTGAAACCGCCTGCATCGGAGCCTTGTGTCAATATGCGCCCCGGATACGGTGGGATGCGAAAGAAGGATCGGCACTTGCATGCGCCGCGTCCAGGCCGACGATTTTGCCGGGTACCTGACCTGAACCTAGTGGACTGGAGAAGCCCATGAAACAGCCCTTCCCCGCGTTTGACCGCAATGATCTGGCAATACTTTTGTTCATTCTTCTCCTTGCAGCAGTCCTCAGAAGTGCCGGGCTGAACGCGCCCCTGTGGTATGACGAGATCCAGACCGTCGATACGCATGTCAGCCTTCCATGGGGTGAGATGATGCGCGAATATTCGATGAACCATCATTACTTTTTCAGCATGAAGGCAAAGCTGGTTTCCCAGATATTCGGAGATCAGGCATGGGCATATCGGTTTCCGGCCGTCCTGTTTGGCGTCGGTCTTGTCGGGGCAATCTGGTGGCTGGCAAAAGAGGTTGCAGACAGCAGGATTGCGCATGTTTCAGCCTTGCTGGTGGCCCTGTCCTATCATCAGGTCTGGTTCTCTCAGAACGCGCGCGGGTATACCGAGCTTGCATTCTGGAGCACGCTTGGCTTCATTTTCTTTCTGCGGGGGATGCGCCAGCCAGCAACCGGTACCTGGGTCGCCTTCGGCTTTACCGCCGCTGCCGCTGTTTTCACGCATCTGACCGCCGCATTTTTCTTTGTTGCATTGGGCCTCATCTGGTTGCTTTCCCTGGCGAGTGGGTTCGGCCGGGGCACTTTGACCCGCGAATGGGTACTGCATCCGCTGGTGGGTGTTGCGGTTGCGCTGGTTTTGGCCCTGTTCGCATATCTGCCGATCTTGCCAAGCATAGCGGGCACAGTGAGCGAGGTTTCGGCGACATCCGCCGTAGACCCTATGCAGGAATACCAGAACCCGCTTTGGACAATTTTCGAAGGTTTGCGGACCGCAGTTGGGGATACTGGTCCGCTGATGTCGTTTGTCGCTGTCGGTGGGCTGGCCGTCATTGTCTTTGGTGCTGTGGGGGTGCATGCGACGCAGCCGTTGTTTTTTCCCTCCATCGCCACGCACATCGCCGTGACACTGATCCTTCTTCTGTCGCTTGAGATGCGGATCTGGCCGAGGTTCTTTTTCGTCGATATCGGGCTCATCATTATTCTGGCCGTTGTTGGGTGTCGGTATGGTGCTGATGTGGTGGCACGGTGGGCTCAACAGCCCCGGTTTGGATCGCCGCTCTTTGCGTTGGGCGTTCTGGCGATGATCGTGGTGTCCGTGTTCTTGGTGCAGCGGAACTATTCTGCTCCGAAACAGGATCTGGCGGGGGCTTTTGCGCTTGTTGAAGAAACCCGCAGCCCGTCAGAACGGATATATGCGATCAACCCGGGCGGCCCCCTTTTCGAAAGCCACTTCGACGCCGACTGGGGCACCATCGGGGATGCGCAAGACTATTCCGAAGCGATGGCCCAGCCCGGCCCTGTGGTGCTGGTTGTTCTGTTCCCAGACCGGATGTTCCGCGCCATTCCGGATCTGAAACGTGATACAGAAGGGCAATTGGAACGCGAGCATGAGTTTGCCGGGACACTGGGGGACGGGCAGGTTCTTGTCTATCGGCGCAGATGAGGCTGACGGATCAGGATGAATGACCGTCCACGGGCTCAAGCCCCAGGCTGCTTTCGACAATGTAAAGCGGCCGTTTTTGCGCTTCTGAATAAAGCCGTCCCAGATATTCCCCGATCACGCCCAGCACAACTAGCTGCAGGCCGCCGATCAACAATACAGCAACCATCAATGAGGCATAGCCGGGCACATCCGCCCCGTAAATAAGGGTGCGTGAGATCAGGAAAACACCGTAGATGATCGCGGCCAATGCAGTCAGCATTCCGACATAACCTGCAATCCTGAGCGGTACGGTGCTGAAACCGGTAATACCATCCAGCGCAAAGTTCCAAAGGCGCCAGTAGTTGAACTTGGTCTGTCCCGCTGCACGTTCGGGGCGGTCATACGCAACTTCGGTTTGCCGAAACCCGACCCAGGCAAAAAGGCCCTTCATAAAGCGGTTGTGCTCACGCAGTTGAACAACAGCCTGGACGACGCGCCGGTCCATAAGGCGAAAATCGCCGGTATTGGCGGGTATCGGAACCCCCGAGAGCTGGTTGATGACCTGATAGAATTTCAGTGCTGACCAGCGTTTCACCGTGGTATCGTTGTCGCGGTGACGCCGGACGGCATAGACGACATCGAACCCTTCGCGCCATTTCTCGAGGAAGGTTTCAATCAGTTCAGGCGGGTCCTGCAAATCCGCATCAATGGGAATAACAGCCTGACCGGTGGTGACATCAAGCCCGGCGGTCAGCGCAATCTCTTTTCCAAAATTGCGTGAAAAGTTCAATACTTTGATGCGGTTATCACGTTCATGCGCCTCGGCCAGAATGGCGGCGGTCCTGTCGGTGCTGCCATCGTTGACGCAGATGATCTCATAATTTTCGCCAAGGGCTTCAAGGAAGTTGCCAAGTCGGTCGAACAGAATCGGCAGGACCTCTTCCTCGTTAAACATGGGCACAACGATGCTTAGCGTGGGCACACCCTGATCCGGGTTCTTCGCTCGCGACAGGGATGTGGGAAGGTGCATGTTTAACGGCGCCATTGCGACTTTCTTGTTTTGTGTATGTGAGCACAGGTGATCATGGTTTGGTGCCAGGTTCAAAGAGTTCGGCGCTGGCCCGTAATTTTTTTATTTTTAGGATTGGTTTATAGCCACGCAGCGCTGCCCGCCGTGAATCGTCGATAACCGGGTTTTCTTCATAAGGCCAAGTGACCAGCCAGACACGGGCCTCAGGGTTGGTCTGAAGTGCGGTTTTGTGGTCCGAGACGACATAGTGCGCAGTTCCGAGATAGTAGAACAGGGGTGTATCGGTCCAGTCACGGACCTGCTTCATAAAGACAAGATCGTCAGGGTGCATTTCGGGGCGCATGGCCAGTGCAATGCCCTGATAATCATTGGGCGATCCGGGTTTTTGGGCGGCATAGAATACACTGGCGGCAAATACGATGACGCAGACACCCATTGCCGACAGTCGGAGAGGGCTGGCTTGGAAGAGCCAGACCGCGCCTGCGGCGCTCAGGATCAACAAATAGGGTATGAAGATCAGAAAGGCCCGTGGTGCAAGGACTGATACCTTGTAGGACGCAGCGAACAGGATCAGCGGTGCACCTACCGCGATGAGCCATAGCAACAAGGTGCGTTCCTGAGGGTAATGTAGTGTACGCGATGGCAGTCGGGGGACTAGCCCCCCCCAAAGCGTACCCAAAACAGGAATAAGCAGCGCCAGAAGGGGCAAGGTGGACATCACCATCAGTGCTTCGTTTCGGCGGTGGGCGATTGTGGCTAACCAGAACATGAAGCAGGCCGAGCAGATGGCTGCAACAGCCGGAATCCATATTGGAATCGACCGACCCGGGCTTGTGACAGGGGCCTCGCGTTTGGGTGCTTTCAAACTGGCTGCTAATAAAAGGAGGGAAAAGGCCAGCAGCAGCCATGCGGGAACTGTGGCGACCTGTAGTGGCGGGATCGTGAAATTATCGTGTGCAAACAGAAACCCAAATGAGAAATACTCGGCTAGGAATTCCGGGGACGGCTCATCGGCTGCACCTTTGCGTGCGCGATAAACCGCATGAGTCAGCGCCGGAGCGGACAGAATGAAAGCAAGAGCCTGAACTTGAAACAGTCGAGGGGGATGCCGTAGGTCAATTCGATCGGACAGACGCCCCGGGGTATTTTCCGGCCGGGGCAGAACCAGGACTGTCCAGAGCAGATGAATCAGAAGCAGGGGCCAGAAAAACTCGACAGTCAGAACGCCAGCTATTGCTGAGACGATATAGGTAATCTCGACCCCCGGACGTGGTTCGCGGGACCGGATGAGGCATAACAACAGCCAAGTTGCCAGAAGAGACAGGCAGGCCCCGGCAACATACATGCGGGCCATCTGGCTCCAAAAGATGTGAAACCCATGAAGTGCCAGCAATAAGGCGGCCAGGCAGCCTGCGGTTGACCCAAAGACATTCCGCGCGACCAGAAAAATAAGCGGGATCGAGCCCACGGCAAACAGAACCCCGGGGAAGCGCAGGGAAAAGTGGGATGTGCCGAATGTGTTGGTCCAGCCCAACATTGCCACATACCATCCCATAGGATGCGGCTCATCGTGGAAATGCCACCAGACGGTTTCGGCAAGGTCATGGCGTGGCGGTGGTTCAGAGATGCCGGGAACAAGATCAATACCTGGGACGTAGATTTCTGGATGAGACAGGCTTCGGGGTTCAATTCCCCAAAGTCGAAGTATGACAGACAATACAAGAATACAGGAAATCACACACAAAACGGTGATTGTGCGATACTGGCGTCCGGAAACGAAAACACTCTTTTTGCCAAACGATGTCATGGCAAACAATCTTAAACAAAAACAACCATATCTTTCTATAACACCAGAAACAGCCCGAGTCATGTTTGCAGGTGGATGACACGGATAAAGAAGCCAAGTGGTCACAGGGCTTGAGGCTGGTCAGAAATACTCTTTCAACTTGCGGGCGCGTTTCATGTTGGACGGCAGAGACACCGTCGCCCGAACCAGTCTCGCCACTGCACGCATTCCTGGAACCGCTTTGAGTGCGGACAGCCCTTTAGATGTTTTTAGAAGGGTTTCATAGGTCTGATTATCTGCATGCCTGAAATCCTTTGCCTGCAGATCTTCACCGTTGTTCTCTGTCGGCGCAGACACAACCGAGGTCGCCTTGCGGTTTACGTCAAAGACGACAAAAGACTCAAAGAAGCTAATCCCCCAGGCGCGTTTTTCCGAGGCGTCAGGCGTCAGTCGCGAGAACCGATGGTTGATACGGTCCACCATGTTCATGGCGTATTTGATGAAGGAACGGTGCCTAAGGCCGAACCCTTCCATGTAGGAGGTATGGGTGTCTTCGACCACAAGCATTCCACCATCCTTGATGTGTGGCAACAGGCATTCCGTAGTTATGATCTGTTGTTCATACGTGTGGCCGCCATCATCCAAAACGATGTCGATATCACCGACTTCCCTTACAATTTTTTCAAGGAAATCCGGGTCGCTCTGGCTGCCTATGAAAATCTCGAACCCTTCCTGTTCCCAGCGCTTTGCATCGGGGTTCAGCTCAACGCCGATGATGCGCGCCTGAGGGCCAAAGAACTCCCGCCACATGAAAAGAGATCCACCACCCAGAACGCCGATCTCAACAAACGTGATGTCTTTTCCGATGTAAGGAGAAAAAAGTTTGTCATACACATCGAAGTAAGTGGAATGCTTACTGCTCTTGTATGGGCTGTTCATATAGGCCTGATAACTTTTCGACTCTAACATCTCTACGTCCTCGGATCTCAACTTGTTATGTGCTCCACCTGTCGAAGCGGGTATTCATAAGCTGGGGCGTCAATTTCAATATTTTGTCTGTTTGGCTGTTTTGTGGCACCGCTCTTTCCACAGCCTCAGGCCTTGGTGGCTTCCTGTCAAACGTCGTGGGCCTGGTCTGGGGCACTTACTTGCGCGTTACGATGATGGCATAGGAAGAATAGACCGCCCATTCGCGCCGGGCGCACAGACGCGCCAGCCCGTTATCCAGCTGCCGCAGGCCGAAAATCTTATCATAGTAATGGTGCCCGTAATATTCATGTACTTCGATGCTCGAAAACCCGACATCCGCCAGAGCTTTTCGCATGTACGGGGTTGAGCCGCGACACAGTGAGTAATAGGCGGGGAATTTGCCGGTATTCTGGCCATCAAAGCGCCGGGGCTGCAACAGTTGAACCGCCTTGCGAGTCAGTTGTTCAGGGAAGAGCCAGTTGATCAGAAAAGGCGACGCGAAAATGGTTGGGACCAGATGAACGGCCACGCCGCCATCGGCCAGAAGATGATGCATGTTTTTGTGGAACTGCTTGCCGTCGGGCATATGCTCGCCACAAAACTTGGACATAATCAGATCGAACCTCTGATCCACATGGCTGACATCGCCGCAGGCGTTGATCTGAAGGGTGTCGAACTCATCGGAAACATGGGAAAGCTCTTCGGCACTTATGTCACTGATCGTGAAGGATGTGACATGATCGGGCAGTGTCCTGTCGCCGGTCGATCGGCTGGTCGTGCCACCGATCTCCATGATCTGGGCCGGTTTTTCATCTTTTATGATGTTCCAGACCGTATCCAGATAATCCTGCCTGCAATCCGTGTGCCAGCGTATTTCTGACTGTACCATTTACTCTCCCAAAAAACCCGTAGCCTTGCGCGGCGTTTGAAACGGGACCAATCGCGACAAAAAGATTTTTATAATACGCCTTTTAAGGCACGGACATGGCTGTTTGACTAATCTTTAGATGAATGCTGGCAGCATGCAAAGAACGTATGCACCCAAGTTTACATGACTGGCAATGCCAGGGGTCGGAATAGATATGGGCGGGTCCGAATTTTCGGTACCCGCCCATGCAGTGGTAATCAATAAGCTGTATTTTTAGAGATCTTTGCCGTTACGCGAACAAATCGGAATACGGCTCGACAAACGGGGTTTCTTCGCCGATCGCAAAGGTGTCAACGCTGTCACCAACGTACCAGTCTCTTTCCTGTCCGCCGGCGAAATCGAAATCCGTATTGGTTTCGTCCAGGACAACGGCACCATCGACCAGAATCTGAAGGCGGTCGGTGTCCTGATCAACCATCAGGGTGACCTCATGTGTTTCACCGTCGTTCAGCTCGACATCCTTGACCTTGAAGCCTTTACGGAACCCGTCATCATTGTTGTCAACTTTTGCGACCAGATGCCCTTTCTTATTCAGCTTCAGACCGAAATTCGAGTGGTTCCATACAAGCCGTTCAGCACCCGTTTCACCTTCGTCACGGGTTATGTCGACCGAGAAGCTAACCTGTGCCGCGTCAGAAATTCCGTCCAGGGTTCCGATGTTCCCCCGGCTATTCTGATTGGATATGTCGATCATCGACAACTCGCTTTGCGAGCCGTCACCATGGACAGGTTCGGAGCCGGTGTCAGGCTGCTCGGCGCTTGTATCGCCTTCGGCCTGCGTCTCATCGGCCGAGACATGGACTTTGCTGACGTCAGAAATTCCGTCCAGGCGTTCGATAGTCTCCGGGCTGTCCTGACGGGTTATGTCGATCATCAGCTCGCCCTGCGGGTCGGCACTAAGAACAGGCTCGGACCCGGTGTCGGGTTGCTCGGACCCGGTGTCGGGTTGCTCGGACCCGGTATCGGGCTGCTGGGAGCCGCTGTCCGGTTGTGTGGGGTTGGTGGTATTTGGTTGTGATCCCCCGGGGGTAACCTGCTGTGGGGGGGTGGACCCCGAGGCACCATTCGAGACGGCAGAGCCGGCGTTCAGTGTGTCAGCCAGGCTGCCTGGGATGACGACATATTGGTTGTAACCATTCCCCTGCGCCGTTGCCTGATAGGTGAAGTTCTGGTCGTACTCACCGGGCTGGATCAGGGCGTTGTTGCCTACGTTCCAGTCAGCCTGCCCGTTGTACCCCACGATCTGAGACGTAATATTCTGATCAATGGTGACGTTTGTGGAACCGGCCGAAACGTTGATCGCTGGGATTTCGATCCCGCCGGTCAGCGTCTTTTCGTCTACGTGCAGGACCGAATTCTTGGTGATCGTAAGCCCATCCACGCCATAAAGAGAAATCCCGTGGAAGTGGCCGTTATAGATCGTGTTCTCTTCGATCAGCACGTTGTGGTGGATCACGCTGGGATCGCTGATGTCCTTGCCGTCACCGCCAGCCCAGATGGTCTGAGTGAAATCCCCGGTGCCCATATCAAAAAGGTTGTTGCGGATGGTGATGTTGTCGCTGCCGCTGCCATAGGCGCGCTGAATCTGGATCATGTCGCGGTGATCACCCGATCCGGCCGCGCCGCCGAAATCGTGCAGGTGGTTGTTCTCAACCAAGATGTTGTCGACATTGTCAAAAACCAGACCATCGGACCGGATCGTGTGGATGTCGTTGCCGGTGACATTGATCCCGTCGGAATTCACGGCAATGACAGCTTTCCACCATTGTGAGAATTCGGTGTTGGTGATGTTGATATTGGTTGAGCCGGCGATGTTCAGACCCGTGCCATAACCGGTACCGTCTGCGGATGTCCCAGTGCCGCTGGCGACGTCGCCGTCGAAGATCGAGTTGTTGAACGAAATGTTCTGGCTGTCGTAGACGCCAAACTTGCTTTGAAAGTGGTAGTCGCCGCCACTGAAGCTGTAGTCAAACTTGATGCTGTCGAATGTGATGTTCGACGATTGCTTGAGGTGCACATCCGAGAAGCTGGCTTTCGCATTCGGATCTGCGGACTGGATCGTCACGTTCGATGCGAAGTTGGTATTGTGGAGGTTCAGTGACCCGTAGTCACCTGCAGTAAGGAGGATTGTCTCACCACCGCTGGCCTGTGACAGAGCCTGGTTCAGCTCTGCGGCGGAAGTTACAATGATAGTCGTCGACATCTTTCACCTGTGTTTCCAAACGCGCTTATCCCAAAGCGCTGAAGATCCCGCTCACCCAAGGGGTATGGAACAGTCGCACAAGGGCGACAGATTGGCCGGAATATGGCTATGTTTGGAAACTGTTGCCTGTATGGGGACAATTTTGCCCTTTTGCAGTCATTTCCGAGTGAACTCGATACTCGATACCGGGAATTGTTCCACTTCCCTTAGCGGTTGCTTAGGGTTTGGCGAATTGATTCCTGTAGGGCAACAACGGCCACAAAATAGCCATCATTCAGGCGTGTCCTTGCGTATGGGCGATAGGTATCGGCAATGAATTGCCCGGTGCCGTAGGGGAAACCTGGGCGTTGCAAGGGGCACTCGGACGTGCCAAGGCGCCAGAAGGGCGGGTAGGCGCGATAGACAGTGGAACCCACCTTGCCTACACTTTCCTGCAAGTGTGGTTATCAGAAAGGTGCGTTATGGCCGGGTCCCGGATTTTTGCCTTGGCAGGGGCGCTACTGTTCATGTTGGGTTTTGATGTGGCGGCCCAGACCCCCTGTCAGGGGCGAGACGTGCACACTCATCTTCCCGCAACTCAGGCCAAGGGGCGGTCGGTCGCAAATGCTGCCGATCTTGGAGTAGCCCTGCAAAATGCCCAGGGTGGGGAAATCTTTCTGCTGGCGCCGGGGAATTATGGAACCCTGAGGATGAACATGGCATACCGGTCGCCTGTGGTCATCCGGTCCGCCGATCCTGCCGCACCGGCCTGTTTTACCCGCCTGGTTTTGGAAGGGGCCGGCAATGTGCATCTGGATGGCGTCTATTTCGATTACACCTACAATGCGGGCGACCCGCATTTCATCGCTTATTTCGTCATCCTGAACAGCACAGACATAAAGATATCGAATTCCGTGTTCGATGGGGGAACCGCGCGGGGCACAGGGTCCGAGGCGGACGGGTACAGTATCGGGATCGGTCTGAAAATCGAGCGGGGCGGAAACCTGACCCTTTCAGGGAACGAGTTTCGCAGATGGTGGACCGCTGTTTTGTCCGTACAATCGCGGCAGTTCATCTTTACGGGCAACAACATTCACACGATCCGGTCCGATGGGATTGATGTCGATGCCGCAGATGGCCTGAGAATTGAACGAAACCGGTTTCACGATTTCGGCGGCGCGGCCGGGTCTCAGGATCACCGTGACATGATTCAGATTATGCGGGTATCGCCACGGGGGTCTTCGGATATCGTCATCCGGGACAATGTCTTTGACATGGCCGGTGGCGATTTCACCCAGACGATATGGGCCGGTGGCGACGGCAAGGACCTGAACAACCCCGTCATGCGGCATCGCAATGTACTGGTTGAAAATAACATGATCTATAATGGCCATATTCACGGCATTTCAATCCACGGTTCAGACAATATCTCGATCAGAAAAAACTCGGTGATCCATGTGCCCGGCGGCCATTCGGTTCCGGCCATCAACATTTCTCCGGATTCGACCTCGGTGGTCATTGAGCAGAATGCGGTGGCAAATATCATCGGGCACGAGAACCAGCGCGATTGGGTTGTGCTCAATAATGCGCTGATTCAGGATCAAAGCCCGTCACAGGGTGGCTATTACGATAACGAATTCATCTACCACGCGCGTGGCGGGAAGAACGGGTACAACGAATACGGCGTGCGCCCCGGCAGCCAGCTTGATCGCCTGAATGCGGGGTCCAGCTTGTCGCAATCCTACCCCTCGCGATGAGGACCCTTCAGGCAATGCTGTGGAAAAGTGACTGGCTTCGGGCGCACTGCCAGAATACTGACAATATGTTTGCGCAATCTGTAAAGTGTTATCCGTTTAAAGGCAGGAATTCTAGATGACAGCTGTTTTGTCAGCGAAAGCCAGCGCCCCGGCGACAAAGCCGATCGTTCTCGCCTTGCTCATTTTCTCCTTTGCGATGCCGTTTTTTTTTCACTTAGGGGGGCTCAGGCTCAGCGGGTATCGGGTGATCCTACTGCTGTTCATGTTTCCTGCGGTTATCGGATGGCTGAGCGGCAAGGCTGGAAAGATCAGGCCGGTTGATATTTTGGTGATTGCATTCAGCTTCTGGTCGGCTCTGTCCTTTTCAGTCAATCATGGTTTGGCACCGATGTGGCAGTTCATCGGAATGTTCATGATCGAAACCCTGGTGCCTTATTTCATTGCCCGCACCTATATACGCAATCTGGAATCGTTTCGGTATTTCGTGAAATGCCTGTTTCTGCTTATCCTCATTCTGCTGCCCTTTGCTTTGTTCGAATCCTTTACGGGCAAGACCCCGCTGTTGAATCTGTTCGGTAAGGTCCTGAGCGTCTATCAGAAGTGGATTTTCGAACCTCGGCTTGGATTGCTGCGGGCGCAGACAACGATGCCGCATCCTATCCTGTTCGGAGTGTTTTGTGCGCCGGCCTTCGCGCTGACTTGGTATGTGCTGGGATGGCATAAATCGTTCTTCAAGAAGGTTGGCCTGACCTCGGTGATCGGAGGCGCAGTGTTCTTCTCCCTTTCATCGGGTGCGTTTCTGAATGTCATCATTCAATTGGCGCTCATGGGATGGAACTGGGTCTTTCAGTTCCTCAAGAAGAAATGGAAAGTTCTGCTGAGCATATTCTGCGTTCTGTATTTCATTGCCGAGATTGGCTCGAACCGGAGTATGTTCCAGATTTTTGCAACCCATTTCACGCTGACCCCCGGTACGGCATGGGCACGCATTCATACGTTCAACTTCGCATCCGACGATATTCTGCGAAACCCGATCTTTGGTATCGGTCTGCATGACTGGACGCGTCCCCACTGGATGGTACTGCTGAGCAGCGTCGACAATTTCTGGCTGGTGGTCACATTGCGGCATGGTTTTCCAGCCCTGTTCCTGCTGGCAGGCGCAGTCATTGTCACGTTCTTTAAACTGGGCAGCAGAAATCTGACCGGAGCACTGGCGGATGCGCGCCTTGGATACCTGATTTCGCTGTTGGGCCTTTGTGTATCCGCGGTTACCGTCCACCTTTGGGATTCCACGTTCTGCTTTCTGATGTTCCTGCTGGGGGCGGGGGGCTGGTTTTTGGATGCGGATGACGGATCTGGGCAGGACGTGGATCAGGCACAGGCCGACCAAGCAGACAAAAAGATGCGATATACCCGGTTTTCTCAGGCCCTGCCTGGCGAGCTGTCTACCGGGCGCGTTGCACGCGCCCGCTAACCTGTGGTTGTCCAGCGCCGACGGGTCATGCCCAATGCGCGCCGAACGCGGCGCGCGAGCGGCATGCGACCCGACAAGATCGCCTGCAAATCCTGATCGCTCATATCCTCGCGCAGCGATGTGCGGGGGCGTAGAAATGCGTTTTTGCGCCAGGTGCCTCCGTCGCTTGACCAGGCCGTAGTGTAGCCCGCGTCGCTCAGCGCACGTAACACCCGTGTATCGTAGCGGCCAAAGGGGATGCCCGCCTCGGTCACCGGGCGGCCGCATATCGTTTCCAACTGTGCGCGGGATTCGCTGAGTTCTCGGACCAGAGCGGCGTCATCCAGTGTCGGCCAGGCAAGATGGTCGACCCCATGGCTGCCGATTGTCATGCCAGCGGCCTGCAATGCGTGCAGATGTCCGGCATCCAATGACCCGGCCTGTCCGATCCGCCCGGTTAGAACGAAGAACCTCGCCTGAAGCCCCCGGGCCGACAGCGCTGGCAGCGCGATGTCATGATCCGAAAGATTGCTGTCATCGAAGGTGATGTTGAACCGGTTCGGATCGGGGGCCGCGGCGATCCGGTCCAGAACCCGTTCGAATTGCTCGACTGAAAGCCAATAGGGGGCCTCGCCCGGTTCCAGAGGACGTTCAGGCGTTCCGATGCCGTGAAAGTTGATGCCGATGGGTTTTGTCATGAGCGCAGTTTCTTCAGACGGGCGTGAACGGTTTCGGCAACGCTGATCAGAGCAGAGGTTGCGCCGGCTGGGCGAAACTCGTACGGGCCCGCCGCGCGCAGCTCTGTGCCACCCGTGCGCAACTTGTAGCGTGTGACTGAAGGGTTGGCTTCAGGATCTATCCCACCCAGGTCGAAATACTTCAGGCCCAGTTCACGACAGCGCAGCATGGAATGCCACATCAAAAAATGCCCGGCATTCAGGCGCCGCCCGGTGTCCAGAGTGGCCCCGAACAGATAGACGGCATTGGACCCAGCCCGGCCCAGCGTCATTGCGGCAATGTCGGCCCCGTCCTTGCGGGCAAACAGAACCTCATGGGCAAAATCTGACCCCTGAAGAGTGTAGTAGAATTCTGGCGGTATATCCGGTCGGAAGCCTTTGGCTGCCTGAACCTCAGTATACATAGGATGAAACCGGTCGGCCGCTTGTGCAATCGGTACGATATCCAGATCAAGACCGGCTTTCAGCGCATTGCGCAGGGGGTTGCGCCATTTCCCGTGCAGGGCACGCATCAGCGTGTCTTCGTCCTGCTCGCAATCCACGACCACGGTCCGATAGGCGGGGGATCGATCGGTGGGCCAAAACCCTTCGCTGTGGGTCAGTTGATCCAGCAAAGCAACATCATGCCAGGGTGTGGCCGGGAACCGCAGGCGCAGGATGTGCCCGTTCTTCTGAGTATATGCACGCAGCGCGGACAGCACAGTGCGCAGTGTTGCGGTGTCGGGGTCCGGCCGATCGACATGCTGCACCAGCGGTCCGGCGGCAAGCCATGCAATGCCACGCCGCAGACCGGGAACATGTTTGATGCGCAGACATGCAGCGGCGACAGGCTGCCCGTCCGGGGAGGCAAGCACCAGGAATTGTGCCTCTGCTCCGATCCGTCGGGCCGCCGCGCGGGCATAAGTCAGGCTGTGTTCAAGGGTCAGATCCCGGAACGACGCGCTGAGGACGGGCCAGTCCTCTTCAGGCAGAACCCGTGCGGAGAGCTGATCTGTGATCATATCCGCCTCATATCCTTGTTTTGGTCCAGCTGGACCACAGCGATTTGTTTTTCAGCGGGATCACCGCTCTCAGCCGTGGCGCAATCCGCCCGAACCAGAGCCTGTAATAGGCCAGGTGCAACACACGCGCCCAGCCAAGACAGAGCTTCAGCAAGACAGGGGATATTCCTGATCGCCTTGAGACGATCAGGCGGTGAATGGGCACCGATTCACCGCCATAGACCAGCTTATAACCATATGCGCCAACCCCGGCCTCAATCCGCGTCACGCCTGCGGCGATAAGCTGTTCGATCATTTGAATCAGGCCGATTTTACCCAAGCTGAGCCGCTCAAGCTCCGGGTCGGTTGATCTGGCGGGCAATCGCCAATGGCAGGTCTGCCCCTCGACCAGGCAGAATTGGGTGGCAAGGGGGCCGTCCCGGCCCTGCTGTTCGACAAACCAGGTTTCCTGCCCCTTCAGGGTGGCGTCTGCCAGATCGCCGTAGAAGGCAGCGCTGCAGGGCCAATCCGCGAAATGGCCTCCTTTTCCCACCTCCTGCCATTGCCGGTTGTGAAAGTCGACGAAATCCCCGAACTGATGTGCGTCAGGATGGACTCTCCGTGTTGTCAGGCCGTGGTCATTCTGCAGATGTTTTAAATCCCGCCGATACTGACCTCGCCGTTTCTTGGACAGGTTGGCAAGATAGCCGTCAAATGTATCGGGTAGTTCGAAAACCGTATGGGTACCAGCGGGCGTATCGGTCAGCGCCAGCCCCGGTGCCAGGGTCACTCCATCGCGGATGGCTGCCAGCATGGTGCCGTGTTCCGAGGCAGGGGTGAAACTGACCAGATGCGCCCGGCCATCGCCGAGAAGGCCGTTCAGGGCTTCGGTGCAGCTGTGCTTCTGCGCAGTTTCCGTGGCGGCCAATTGGAAAATCACCGTGTTGGGGTCAGTTGCGGCCAGTTTGGCAATACGTACCCTCACAGGACCCAGCCAAACCGGATAGATCATGAAAGGCAGCAGGGCCACCAACTGCCCCTGATCGTCATACGCTACAAGGGTCCGGAGCGTTTTGCCGCGTCCAAAGTGAGCCCACCAGGTCAGGACCCAAACCGGAGTAGCATAGATATCCGCGCCAGTCTGTCGGGCCAGTGCGGCCCACGCATCGGTCATGCTTTCAAGGCGTTTGATCCCATCAACCCATTTGAATGTCAGCCGGACGTTTGTGTCGGTCACTCTGTCGGCTCCTGGTTGGTCAGGTGATAGCGCAGCGAGGCCCGGGCCAGACGCCGCCGCGCGGCAGCTTCTTCCCGCTGATTTGCGACTGACATGACAAAGCGCAATATGGATGACCCCACAAATACCATCCGGCCTCGGAACACACCCCAAAGGCCGTAATGCTTGCGCAGGTAGATCATCTTACTTTTTTGCATCTGTACGTACATCCGCGAGCGTATCTGCGCGGTGCTTTTACCGCCCCCCTCAAGGTGCAGGATGCGCGCTTCTGGGGCGAACACGCATTTCCAGCCTGCATCACGGATGCGACGACACCAGTCGGCCTCTTCCGAGTAGACGAAGAATGCCTCATCCAGAAGACCCACGGCATCGAAGACACGACGAGGCACCAGCATGAACATGCCCGAGACGACGTCGACCTCGCGTTGCGAACGCCGATCCCAGTCTCCGTACTCGGCCCGGGCCAGAAGCTGATTGTGCGGTGACAGGCGGTGCAGCCCCAACTCGATCAGCGCCAGGTTTCCTGGACCTGGGTCGGCAAAACAGGTGCGCTGAATGGTGGTTTCGTCTTCCAGGACCTGACAGCCGACGCAGCCGACATCCGGATGCTGATCCAGCCAGCCCAGCATGGTATCGATCGCACCATCCAGAATGATGGTGTCGGGATTGAGCAACAGCAGATTGTCACCCCGTGCGATTTCCAACCCCTGATTGTTGGCGGCGGCAAATCCCCGGTTCGTGTCATTGGCGATCAAGCGAACATCAGGGAATTCGTCACGGACAAGATCGGCGGATCCGTCGCCTGAGGCATTGTCGACGACGATGATCTCATGCGGCTTCCGGGTCTGCCGGGAAATGGATATCAGGCAATCCCGAAGAATGTCCCGGGTATTCCAGTTCACGATGACAATGGAAACAGCGCATTCGCTCTGCGTGCCGTGTGACGGTGAAGTCATGAAACCCTGTTCTCGTTAATCACTTACATTTTCAGATTGTTTAGCCATTGTTCTGATCTATGAATACACTCAACGTCATTAAGCGACGGCTGTTGTTAAATAGTAGCTGTGAAATTCAGAGCGAATAAACCGGTATATTGAGGTATTAGTTTGGCTGTGCAGGAACTTGAAGGGCAAGATAGTGTTGCGATTGAATGCACTGAAACCCTGACCGCAGACCGGAATGCCGAATGGATGACGTTTTTGAATGCGGCCCGGCATCAGCATCCGCGGCAATCTCCGTTGTTTACGAATTCGGAACAAAGATTAAATCGCAAGGTGATTTATGCCTCGGCGCGCCAGGATGGGGCGCTTATGGGTGTCGCTCTGATCTCGCTTGAACCACACCCGTATCTGCCCGGTGCCTGGGCCCGGGCCCACTGCCTGAGCGGCCCGGTTTGCGACGATGCCGTCGACATGGTGGCGTTTCTGGATGGCCTGTGCCGACAGCCGGGGCTTTCAAGGGTCGGCAGCCTGACTGTTACCCCGTTCTGGACCGAAGAAGAGGCCGACACACTGGATGCCGCGCTGGCTCGTGCGGGTTGGCGCGTGGCTGAAGAAGATCAGTTTCGTGAAACCGGATGGGTCGACATATCGGTCACGAGCGAAGAGATCATGGCGGCGTTTTCCAAAAGCGCCCGTCGCGAGGTCAGGCGTGCCGAACGGCAGGGCGTGACGTTCCGAAGCGCGCGAACTCCGGAGGAGTTTCGCATTTTTCTCGAGAGCATGAACCGGTTGCGCGTCTCGCGCAGGCTGCCCGAGCTGAGCCTTCCCGCCTATGAGGCGATGTTTGAAGATGTATTGCGGCCCGATGAGATTGGCACCGTGATCATGGCCTGGCAGCAAGAGGCCTTTCTTGCCGGGCTTTTGGTGTATCGCAGCAGGGACATTGTGCACGGCCGGCATTTCACCACCGAGCCAGAGCATTTGCGGGCGGCGGGCAATCTGCGTATCGCCCCGGCCCTGTGGCTGGAGGCGATGAGATGGGCCAAGGACAAGGGCTGTAGCACCCTGGATGTCGAAGGCTATCACGTACCGGTTTCGGGCGAGAAGAAGTTCAACATTCACAAGTATAAGTCAGAGTTCAATCCCCGTGTTGTGCAGCGGATTTCGGCACGCGAAAAGGTGTTGAACAGATCTGTGTACCTGACGGGAAATGCGCGTGATCTGATCAGGGGGCAGCTGAAAAAGCTCAAGAGGGCAGCGGCGGGTTAGGTCCCTGAATGATTGGTAAAGCGAATTATGAATCTGGCTAAAAAAGGCAAAATGCAACTGATCCGGGGGGCCGCGCGACGTGGTCCAGTTGTTCTTGTCAGGCAGCTCTGGCTGGCCCTGATGGACAGCTTCGTGCGCAAGCGCCATCTGGTATTCCGGCTGGACGCAACCAGTTGCGCTGCCCACTCACAAGCCGGGCAGGACGCGCAACAGGTGCGGGAAATCCGATCACGCGAAGACCTTACCAGTGACGAACTGGCCAGCCTGACGGACCCTGAGACGGCGCATGACTGGGGAATGCTGGAATGGCTGGACGCCGGGTGGCAGCTTTGGGTGCTGACGGAAGAGGGACGCATCCAGGCCGTAGCCTGGGTTAGGGATGCCGCGCATAGCCGCGATTTCTTTGTGCCTCTCACCGACACGGAAGAGCTGTTCTGGCATGTTTATGTCCTGCCAGAATACCGAGGCAGGAATTTGCAGGGTCGGCTTTGGAACACGATTGTTGCCAACAGAAGATCCGCAGGAATCGACGGATTTTATACCAATTGCCGGGATTACAATCTGCCTTCCAGACTCAATATTCTGAAAACGGGGTTTTCACCGGTTGGGCACTGTAACGAATACCGCCTGACACGCCATCGAACCTGGCGGCAGTACTGAAATGCGAGGGGGAGCATGAGCAGCGACACACATGAGACCGCACTTTATTGCGGCGACCCGTCCATGCAGTTTGCCAACCTGTTGCGCCGGGACCCGACGGGCGGATATACGGCACTGTTTCGGGATCGCTCGGTTTTCTGGAGTTTCAATACCCGCGTGGCGATCCGGGCGGCCTGTGATCTTTTGGCCTTGCAGCCCGGGGATGAGGTGTTGGTGCCAGCCTATAATTGCGGCTCAGAGGTCGACCCGCTGATCGACGCAGGTCTTTCGGTCAGGCTGTATCCTGTCTCAGAGAATCTGCTGGCTGATCCGGATCGTGTTGCACCGCTTATAACGGAGCGCACACGGGCGATTTACGTAACGCATTACTTTGGTGTGATCCAGCCCACGCTGGCTGAGCTGAGGACGCTGTGTGACCGCCACGGGCTACGGCTGATCGAGGATTGCGCGCTGAGCCTGCTGAGTGGCCAGACCCCTGCTGAAGGCCGAGTGGGTGACGTTTCGGTTTTCTGTTTTTACAAGTTTGTTCCGGTTCTGGGCGGTGGCGCTTTGGTAATCAACGCGCCGGATCTGCCCGCTGAGCATCCGTTTACACGCCCGCCTCCCCGCAAGATGGTTACCAAGATGCTGCTGCGTGCCGGACTGGGTAATGTGCTTGGTACAGCGCGCCTGAAAGGGCTGGTGCAGGCGCTACGGGGTGGGGGACAGGCACCCACGCACGTGTGTTCTGAGGGTGAATTGGAAGACATTCCTGGCCATTACTACTTTGATCCGGCCCTGCGCAGCACCCGTATGAGCGCGTTTGCGGCCCGCCCCTTAGGGGCGTTTTCCGTATCCGAGGCTATCGCAACGCGCCGGGCAAACTGGAAAAGGTACCATGAACTTCTGGCTGATACGGCGGGTGCGCGCATGCTCGTGTCCGAGCTGACGGTCGACACCTGCCCGCTGAACATGCCGGTGTTGGTGGATGAGCGCGACCGTGTCGTGCAGGCTTTGCAACACAGCGGGATCGGGGCAACGCCGTGGTGGGCGGGGTTCAACCGTAATCTCGACTGGATCGGACAGGCCGAGGCGATGGCGCTTAAGAATGAAGCCGTGTCACTGCCGCTACACCAGTATCTTTCCGAGGCGCATGTCGATTACATCGTCTCGGAACTGAAGCGGGCATTGCAGGGTTGAGTGTGGCTTAGGATATCCTGGCAACAATCCTGTTTCGCAGTTTCGATGCGAGTTCGAGCGTCAGACTTTCAAATCCCTTTGGGCGCCCTGACAGCTGCCAAAGCAACAGATGGGTCGCGATATAGGTGAACACACCGACGATGATTTTGACGGCAAAACGGATGCGCAGCAGGGGCAGGTCTTCGACTGAATCGTAAGCCCAGCCGATTGCGTCGCCACTGCCATAGGCGCTGCTGACGATGAGAACCGCCGTGACCATTGCGATGGCCGCGGCGAAGGTGCGCCAGGCCATGAGAATGGGCGTGAGAAGCCCCCCGGTTCCAAAATCCTTGGCCATGACCAGCGCCAGACCAATCGCGAACAGGCTGGCGGCGCCGGATCCGAGGATCGCGCCCACAAATCCATAGTTGGATCCCAGCAGCACCAGTATGGTTGTTACTACCAACAGGATACTGTTGCGTAGAAACAGCCGTTTCGTGTCACCCTGCACATAGCTTGCTGAACGGACATTGGCCTGTAGCGTTTCAATGGCCTTGAGCGGGGCGAGCACCCAGATGACCTGAGAGGCCGCCAGCCATTCATATCCGGCCACCACGACGATCAGGTGATTTGCGACCAGCGCCATTCCGACACTGACGGGAATGATGATGCCCAGCAGGATGGCATTGGCCTGTTCAAAGGCTTCGCGGTCGTTGCCCTGAGCCCTGGAGATGCTGGCAAGCCCGGGATAAATCACCCGCTCAAGTGGCCCGATGACCTGGCTGGTGAACAGTGACACAAGGCGAAAACCAATTCTGAAAATGCCAGCATCCGCCAGCCCCAATGTAGCTCCGATAACGATTTGCGGCATGTTGGTCGTCAGGAATTGTGTGATCTGTGCGCCTAGTGACCATGATGATACGTTTATACAGTCATGCCAGCATCTGAGCGTCAGCCGAGGCCGCATAGGTGCGACGGAGAAGGACCAGATAACGCGTGCGACTTGGGTCAGGAAATTGGCTGCCACGATGGCCCAGAAATCGCGCCATAACCAGGTAAGGCACACTGCGAACAACGTGTATGTAATACGGCTAATAGCTTCTTCACCTGCCACGAATCCAAACCTGAGATCCCTTTCCAGCAGGGGAAACCGTGTGCTTTTGAGCGAGCTGACGATAGCGATCAGGCATAAGGCGGGAATCAGCTCGGTCAGGGCAGGTAAGCCCAGAAACCCCATCAGGGGTGCACTGATCCAGATCAGGCCAGCGGCGGAAGTACCCAGCAGCAGCTGCATCGTGAAAACTGTATTGAGATGTGCTTCGGTTACGTCCGGTTGCCGGATTAGGGTCATGGAAACCGCGCGCTGTGCGATTTCAAGCAGAGCCACAGCGATGACGAAATAGGCGATTACACCGAAATCCGTCGGGGTCAGCAGACGAGCAGTAACGATAAGTGTCAGCAGGCCAAGAATCTGACTGAATACGCCCGAAGCAAACAGTGCTGCGGCCCCGACGACAAGGGATGAGCTGCGCGGGACTGCGGCACCGGTCGGTTCGGATTTAGGCGAAGGCTTCAACAGCTTTGTCTTTCCACATTCAAAACAAACAACAGAATAACGGGTTAGTGTTTCCTTTTTATCTCCTCTCCCAAGTATTCCAACCAGATAGAGAAGTGCCGTTCTGGCAATTGGGCGGGGTCGCTGTTACTCAAGGAAAACCGCGCTTTTTTATGTCTAAATCACATGATTTTCTTTCAATGTTAGAAGGTTGTTTCATACTCGGTGATACCTGCGGGTCTAGTGTCCGAAAGTTATCTGCTGTTTCAAGGAGAATTTCTGGCCCAGTGTCTCAGATCAGGCTCCTCATGAGCAAGCGCGTCAAGTATGTGATGCCTGATATGTGTCCGGTGGCGGTCAGCGCCAGGAAGCCGGAATTCAAAACGGTGTAATGGTATGAAGATTGCGATTTTTGGTCTGGGGTATGTAGGCTTCACGGCAGCGTGCTGTCTGACCCGTGAGGGGCATGAGGTGGTCGGCGTCGATGTGAATGCCGACAAGGTCTCCGAAATCAATGCAGGCCAGCCTCCGATCAAGGAACCCAAAGTGGCCGAGCTGCTGACCGAAGCGCTTGCAAAGAACCTGATCCGCGCAACGGTTGAAATTCCAGACCTGTCCGATGTCGATCTGGCCATCGTTTGCGTCGGTACGCCCAGTTCTACTGACGGCTCGCACAACATGAATTTCGTGGCCGAGGTGACGCGACAGATTGCCAAGGCCGTGTCACCGGACCGGGGGCGTCCACTGACCGTGGCGTACCGATCCACCTTCCGGCCGGGCACGGTGCGCCAGCTGATCGAGCCGATCTTCCAAAGCTATCTGGGGGACCAGACGGGTCAGGCGATCGAGATTGTCTATAACCCCGAATTTCTGCGTGAGGCTTCGGCGGTGGATGATTTCTTCAACCCGCCCAAGATCGTTGTTGGCACGGCAGACGGAAATCGCTCGGCGGTGATGGACGAAATGCAAGAAGGCCTGGATGCACCGGTGTTCTACACCGCGTTCGAAGAGGCCGAGATCACCAAATTCGTCGACAACACGTGGCACGCCACCAAGGTGGCCTTTGCCAACGAGGTCGGCCGGATCTGCCACAGCATGGGCGTGTCGGCGAAAACCATGCACGAGATTTTCGTCTCGGACACCAAGCTGAACATCTCATCCTATTACACGCGTCCGGGTGGTGCGTTCGGGGGGTCCTGCCTGCCCAAGGATGTGCGTGCGCTGCAGCATATCGCCGGTGAGGTGGGCGCGCATACCCATCTGATCGACAGCCTGTTGCAGACCAATCAGGCGCATAAGACCTATCAGGCGCAGGATATCATGGCGCGGCTGCCCGATGGGGGCCGGGTGCTGATGGCGGGGCTGGCCTTCAAGGCCGGAACCGACGATCTGCGCGAAAGCCCCAATGTCGATATTGCCCGGCGTCTGCTACAGGCGGGGTATCAGCTGTCGGTCTATGATCCGGCCATTAAACCGGCCGATCTGCGTGGCCAGAACCTGGGTTATACTTTTACCCACCTGCCAACAGTGGGCAGCCTGTTGGTGGATCGTGCCACTGCCGAGGCCGGACCATGGGATCTGGTGATCGGGTCAAACAGGATCATCAATGATCTGGACCTTGGCGATGCAGAGGTGGTGAGAACCTATGAATATGACTAGCCCTGTGCCCGCGGTTCAGCCGATCTCGTTCGATGAGCTGCGACAGAGCCAGCCTCTGAGAGGGCTGAAGGTTCTGATCGTGGTCGAGAACCTGCCCGTGCCCTTCGACCGCCGCGTCTGGATGGAGGCGCGGACGCTGGCCGCCGCAGGCGCGCTGGTCTCGGTCATATGCCCCACCGGCAAAGGCCATGAGGAGCGTGTGTGGGAAGATGAAGGCATCAAGGTCTATCGCCACCCGCTGCCTTTGGATGCCAGCGGCGCGCTGGGGTATCTGCTGGAATACGGCGCGGCGCTGTTCTGGGAAAGCTGGCTGGCGCTGAAGATCAAGTTCACCCGCGGCTTTCACGTCATCCATGGCTGTAACCCGCCCGATCTGATCTTTCTGGTGGCGCTGCCGTTCAAACTTTTTGGCGTGCGTTATCTGTTCGATCACCACGACATCAACCCCGAGCTTTACGAGGCGAAATTCAATAAGCGAGGTTTCTTCTGGAAGCTGATGAAGACGTTTGAGCGGCTGACCTTTGCTTCAGCCCGAGTGTCGATTGCCACCAATGAAAGCTATCGCAAGATCGCCATCGAACGTGGCGGCATGGCGCCCGAGGATGTGTTTATCGTCCGTTCGGGCCCCGATCTGAGCCGGTTGCAGCATCTGCCGCCGAACCCGGACTGGCGCAATGGGCGGAAATACATGGTGGGCTATGTCGGCGTCATGGGTGATCAGGAAGGCATCGACCTGCTGCTGGAATCCGTGGCGCATCTGGTGCAGGTTCAGGGGCGCGACGATATCCAGTTCTGCCTTGTCGGTGGCGGCCCCAGCCTTGAGAAGCTGCAACAGCAATCCGCCGATATGGGCCTGTCGGACTATGTCACCTTCACTGGCCGCGCGCCGGATCAGGATCTGTTCGAGATTCTGTCGACCGCGGATGTCTGCGTGAACCCGGATCGGGTGAACGAGATGAACGACAAATCCACCATGAACAAGATTCTCGAATACATGGCCTTCGAGAAACCCATCGTTCAGTTCGACGTGACCGAAGGGCGGTTCTCGGCACAGGAGGCCTCGCTTTATGCAAAGGCCAACGATCCGGTGGATATGGCCGACAAGATCAGCGAATTGCTGGCGGATGACGAACGTCGCGCCGTCATGGGCCGCTATGGCCGCGCCCGGGTAGAGGCTGAAATGGCCTGGCCCCATCAGGTACCCGCGCTGATCGCGGCGTATCAGCGGATCTGGAAGGGGTAAGGTCGGCTACTCAGCAGCCTGTTTGGTCTCCAGGGGCTTTGGAGTCTTCCGGTGCCGCAATTGCATGGCTGGGGCCTCAACATAATGCCATGACAGCATCGCGCAGATCATTGTTAGTGGAAATGATATGACCATGTTGACGATGGGGGTGGTGACCCCGGCCTGCGCCACCAACTGCTGGATGGGAAAGGCATAAATGTAGACACCGTAGGAATAGTCGCCCAGCTTGTTGTAATGCAGCAGCAGAGGCGTTTTCGCGTAACCCAAGAAAAACACCACATATGACAAGCAGACGGCAAAAACCGGAAGAAACAGCGGTGTGAACCAGGCCACAATGGACAGCACCGTTGCCGTGATGAACAGGATCGGGGACAGCGGGATGTGTTGGCGCCAGATATAAAAGACCATCCCCGTGAGGAAGGGGAGTCCAAGCCGGGTGAGTTGCTCGATGCGCGGGTTCAGATCGGTCACCATGGCCACCGCATAGACGACCAGGAACAGCAAGGTAACAACAGCAAAGATTTTTTTCCGACCCAAAATGCCAAGGGTGCCGCAGATCAATACACCGATATAGCAGGTGACCTCGTAAGACAGCGACCAGAGTGAGCCGTTGATTGCAGGGCCGTAAGGGTTGGATTCGAACACGCCAGGCAACACGTATTGAATCTTGAACAGCAGCATGTTGCGCACAAAAAATTCCCCGGCCTGCGCCCAGAAAACGGATGCAGGGGCCTGTGTCAGTATGAACCCGGCAACCAAGAGCGTAATCCCTGTCACGACTGCAAGTGCGGGAAACAGACGCAGCGCGCGGGCGATCAGAAATGAACTGGCAGACCGTTTTCTATCGAAGCTGCGTGTGATGAAGAATCCTGAAATAGCGAAGAAGATCCATACGCACACCATGCCCAAGGACAGCCCGTGAAGAGCAGTCTCAAACGGTTGACCAACCGCGCCACCCCAGCTGAGTGGATAGGCGTGCGATACAAGCACGCCGCTGGCGGCAAGAATCCGGATCAGGTTGAAATTGTTGTCCCGCCCGTCTGCCCGGTCCGCGATATAGCAGCGCGTAGGATTGCCCGAGGCTGCATGCGCATCCTGGTCTTTCATCCGCGAGTCCTCTGGGTTGGTGGCATAAACATATGGGTCCGCAATTATTTGGAAGTTATCCTTTGATACAATATCCACGGTTCAGTTGCTGCAAGTATCTCGAAACCCTGAACCTGTGGCGGAAACGATTCCGTGGAACATGTCACGATTGTATCGGCTTTGGCGTTCGATAATGCATTCAAGGCCGATGGCAGCGTGTGATTGGCCTCCAACGCAATCTGTTGAACTGCGTTTTGCACACCGGCCAGCGGACCAACTATACGCAGCGGTTGCTGTGTGGGGTTGGCAAAGGTCGGAACTGCGGTACCGTGAAAGATCATGAGAAAGGACAAGGGTCTGCAGCTGGGTTTGAAAACCCACGAGTCTTTTGCGTCTTCCACATAAGCCCCTGCGCCCAGGCTGCGCGTGTCGTAACGATTCAATGCCTCAAGATAAGAGGAGTAAATTTTGCCATCCTGATACCACCCGACGGTTAACATCAGATTACGCAGCAGAAACAGTCCGGCGATCGCTGCAACGGCTGTTTGTTGTGATCGCAGCTTGGCACTGGGATTCAGGGACAAGCTGGCGGCCAGAAGGGCCAGCATCAGAAGTGGGATACGTTCACTCAGATGTCCGACACCGAACAGGTTCGGAGGGGTTATCAAGATCAGCAAACCACACAGCGCCACGGCAAGTTTCATACGCCAGTCGATCCGCCATATCCCGGTGATGAGGCCCCCGATCAGCACGCCCCATAACAGGATGCCAAAACCCCAGTCGAAAGTGCGCCATGTGGATTCAGCCACGCGCAGGAACCCGTCAACGCGCAGAAAGGCCTCAGTGCACAGGCGTGTCCACAATGTCCCTTGCTCGACATGAGTCAGAAGATTTGAAACCGATGTGGCGACGCCACCGCTTGCGGTTTTCGTTTGCAGGAAGATCACAGCCGGTGCGATGGCGATCAATGCAAGTCTTGCGGCTTTACGCATCAAAACCAGCAGCCCGGGATAACCTGGTCTGACCGAAAGCGACAGTTCAACCATACCCAGCAGCAGTCCCCACAGTGCAAAGGCCAGCCCGTGAATAAAGAAAAGAAGCAGCCCCAGACAAGCTGTGACGATCAGTTGCCGGACGGGGCGGTCCTGTGTCGCAATCCAATAGCCGGTTGCGCCCAGCAGAACCCCCAATCCAAGCAGAAAATTCGAAAACCCCCAGATCAGGATGTGGTTATACGCGACCAGACCGGCCAGCAGCACGCTGAGCACCGGGAGGTGACCGTGCAGAACACGTGACAGATACAGAATACCCGCGAACGGGGTCGCAATGATCAGACCGGCGATCAGCTTGGCACCCAAAAGCGGGGGCAGCACTTTCATGACACCTGTACCCAGAACATCCAGCCCGAGATTGGGCAGCAGTTGCCAAGCGGCTTCGTAGTTTTCCTGCAGTACTTCAAAATCCGGCAGTTTGGCCAGAATGTAGTAGCGTGCGATATGGGCATAGAAATCCGTCAGCGGAAGAATTGGCGTCACGCAGAGCGGAACAAGGCTGACCAAGAGGGTCAGCGCCAAAACTGGACGCAAAGAACGGCTTTGAGGAGCAATATTCATTTCTGCCGCAGGCACATTTCTAACCATATACTAAAAACGAAAAACCTGATCCCTTACCTGTCAGGAGTACTTCATCGTGTATTATTGTCACGCCGCTATCATTGAAAGCGGAAGTGTTGTGTTTTCACTACGTGGGGTGTCGCTGGGAGTGCGTTGATGCGTGGTGTCCGGCGCCTCCTCAAAACGGTACAAACCGCGGCAGGCGGTTCAGGCTTGGCTCCATGAAACGTTGCAACCTTGCATCCGCATCCGCTTCGGTTTCGCCGGGCAGGATGGGGGTCACAAACCGGACCAGAGCGCCATCGGTGCGCCCCATGGTGAAGCCGTCCTGAATGACGCTCATCTTGGCGCGGAAATCATTGACCATACGTTTGCCGCGCTGCTCGAACCAGTAATAGACCAGCTGTTTCGATAGTTCTTTCTGGATCACGGCACGGTTCACAGTGAAGCTGCCATAAGGCGTGCTCCCGGGGTTAATCTCATACGGTTCGAGGCTGAAGATTTCCCAGCCACCAACCGGCAGGCACACCTCGGGCGAATGGATGCCGTCCCCTTCGGATTGTTTGTCATAGAAGGCCACGAACATGTTCACGAAGTCGCCTGATCCGGTGTTGATATAGGTGGCATTGAGGTAATCACTGGCGCCCAGAACTGCCTCCACCTGCGGATCCAGCGTGGCGGTTGAACCCGACCAGGGCCCGAGTTGCCGCGGATACAGCACGAACGGATCGCGTTCGACGGGCTGAACTTCCGAGGCGGGACGCAAGGTCCATGCGGTTGAAATCGCAAGTGTCAAAAAGGCTGCGACGGCCAATGCCACCGACGCGCGGATGCCAAAGATACGCAGGGCGATGGGAGCCAACCCCTGAGTGTCCAAATCGATGGTTTCGCTGAAGGGCTGTGGGTTTGGTGCCAGTCGCTGCAACCCGATTGCCATCAGAAACAGGATAGCGACGCAAAGCAGGAAGATAATCCAGCCTTCGAAGAAATGCATAAAGCCTTCAGCCTGTTCGATGCCGTGATGATTGACCAACACGCCGATCACACCGATGCGGATGGAGTTCATCAGCACTGTCAACGGTGCGGCAGAGATCAGCAAAACCGCCTTGTGCCAGATCGGGCCACGATAGAGCAGCGCGAATAGATACGAGAAACTGAGGATCGGGAACAGGTAGCGCAGGCCCGAGCAAGCCTCGGCTACCTGCAGTTTATAGACGCCCAGATCGATGACATTGCCTTCGATGAACACCGAGACACCGGCCATCTGCACGAACCAGACCCCAAGTTCGGACGAAATCCATTGCAGAAAAATCGTAAGCTTCCAGTAGACGAACTGCGGCAGGGGCAGCATGAAGACCAGGTGGATTACGGGCAGCTGATGATGTTTCCCGCGCTGCCAGCCGAACACGGTCAGCATGACACCACCCGTCCAGATGATCATTGCATATGTAACGATATCCGGAATACGGGCCAGATTGCCCAGAACGGCGATGAACAGGCCCACGGCAATCACGGCGATACCCGGCCCACGATCGCGAACGACCGGGTTGGGTGGTGGCATGTCCCGCAGTTCGCGCAAGAACAGGTACAGCGAAATAATCGGGATCAGCGGGCCGTGGCTGTATTCCGGCGTGCTCCAGGCAGCGCCCAGCGACACGATCCCGATCCAGAAGATCGGTATCGATCCAAGCAACAGCAACAAAAGCCAGAACAACCCGGCAGTGTTGATGGCGGGCAGGTTCCCCTGTGCCGCTTCCAGAATAGTGCGGCCGCTGTTTTTCGAATCAAAGCGTTGCATCACTTCCCATCATGCATAACGAGACTTGATCTGAAATTACGATGCCTCCTGCTCCCGCGCATTTGATCCGGATCAGATACAATGGGTCGTGAAGTGAGAGGTTGTTGATGTTGTGAAGCGAGCCCGAGATTGATCAGGGTTTGAGGGTGAAGCGCCGTCCCAGTGTCACAAAGACTGAGTCCGACGTTGCCGTAAAGCCGTTCTGATCATCCCGTTCGTATTGGTATCCTACGTTCACGGCCCAGTCTTTTGTGATTGCGCGCGTATAAGAGGCGGTGAAGGTACTGCGCTCGCGCGGGTTGGTCGGGCCTGAGCCCTCATCTTCCTGATCAATATAGTTGAGGCTGAAGGACAGACCCGAGAGAGGATTGATGAAATAGTCATAGGTCAGAAAAGCGACTGTCTGGCGGGTTTCCAGGCTTTGCGTGCTTGTGGCGACCCGGCGCTGTACAGTTGCCCCGATCTGGGAGCTGGCCAGCCGATAGCTATAGTCTATCTGGCCGATTGGGGTCACCTCGTCAAACGGACCTCGGGTCAGCCCGGCATTGATACTCAACACTCCATTGGGCCGCTGAAAGCTGCGCCCAGCCGTTGCGTTTATACGTGAACCGTTTACCCCAAAGATCTGGTCTATCTGAAAATCAGCCGTGCCGTCCGGCAGCGTTTTGGTCCAGGCAAAGTCCCAGACAAAATCTTCGGTCACATTACTTGTGTTGGTCGCGCGTTGCGTATCGTCAACCTGACTGTATCCGATATTTGCGCTGATGGTGGTGATGGGGGAAATGTCATATGTTCCACCAACTGCAACAACCGTCGTCTGCTGGTCAGTTCTGACATTATCTTCGGCCACGAAATCGCTATAGTCGACACGCAGATTGCCCTGAAAAACGGGGGAGAACCGAAAGGTTGTAATCGCCGAGAAGTCATCAGACCTGTTTTCGAACAGGTTCGGGTCAATCGTATTCGTGTAAGACCGTTCGCGGTGGCTGTAGATGAATTGGAAACCCAGCGGATCGTTCAGTCCTACCTGCCAGTCCAGATCGCCGCGGGTATCGACCTGATCGCCGATGGTTCCGATCACATCGGCAATA
The DNA here is from genome assembly GCF_059610465.1 of Ruegeria sp. CDSC085. Lineage (NCBI taxonomy): Bacteria > Pseudomonadati > Pseudomonadota > Alphaproteobacteria > Rhodobacterales > Roseobacteraceae > Ruegeria > Ruegeria sp. CDSC085. Next base: position 28,894 of record NZ_JBXWNR010000016.1, read on the forward strand.
TCGATGACGCCATCCAGGTTGGTGTCCGTCAGTGAACGGTTAAAGGCCAAGTCGCGTTCGCGGTACTCCAACAGAAGACCCAATTGGCTGTTGGCGCGCCTACGCTGGTAATCCAGCCGCGCGAGCGGATCTGAGAAACTGGAATCGGATCCTATGATCGGCTCATTGGCAACTCGATATAACCCCGACAGATCGAAAGACAGAGTGGAATCCGAAGTCTGCTTCAGAACATTCAGCGCCAGCGTATTTTCCCACCACGTAGTCGAGCCAAGTGAAGGGTCTGTCAGCCTGAGGTTGTCGTCATGTCTGAGAGATGTCAGGTAATCCAGCGTGATGCTCAGGCCGGTCCCGGTCCCAATCTGTTGGCCGCGTGCTGGCAGGCCCACTTGGCGAGCGGGGTTCCGCTGGGCCTGCTGTGCGATAAGTTGCTGGCTGGGCGTTTGCTGCACGACCGTCGATGGTACAGTTGTTTGCTGTACAGTTGTTTGCTGTGTCGAAGACTGCGTTTGTTGGGGCGAAGCCTGTTGCCCGGTTGCCGGCGTGAGCGACATAAAAAAGACAGCCCCGCTCCCCAGTGTTTTGGACAGCCTGTATCTGGATTTCCCCACCTGTATCAGCCCCTATTCGAACAAGCGGCGTGCTGGTACGACAACAACATCTCCGGGTCTAAGCACTGTATTGCCTTGGATACCACCGCCCGAGCCATTGTAGTTATAGGTATATCTGTTCACCACGCCTGTTTTACTGTCAGCCCTGCGCAATTCGATGCGCTTGCGAGCCGCGAAATTGGTCAGGCCACCAGCCTGAGCCAGAACCTGAAGAATTGTCGTGCCTTCGGTTGCCAGATGCTTACCAGGCACATTGACCTCACCCATGATGAAAACATCGATGGTTGGTCCGGATGCGGCCTGTCCGCCCAGAAGCGGTGGCGGAGCCAGCGACGCCACTGAAATAAAGACTGTCGGCGGTGTATTGAAATTCGAGGCCAACGCCGATGAGAGCGACGCACTCAATCCGCTGGTTGACTGGCCGGCTGCCCGGATCGAACCGGCAAGCGGGAAGTTGATGGACCCGTCCGGCAGAACCAGAATGGTCCGATTCAGGGTGGGGTCTTCGAGAACTTCAACCTGCAGCGCATCACCCGGTTGGATTTGATAGGATTGCGCCCATGATGCGGTGGCTACGATCATGGTAATGACAAGTGCGGTCAGGGACCCGATGACTGTACGCATATTCAAATCTCTCACTTTTTCCTACTTATGCCGCCCTACAGGATACAAAACAATCTGCAGGGAGTCTGATACATACAAGATGCGGCAGAAATGCAGCGGCGTCATCAGCTCTGTGCTAGTGGCTGGTGTCGGATGCCGCACCCAGTTGTTCAATCTCGGTTTCAACCAATGATGCGATTTCTGTAGAATCGCCGCCAAAAGCTCTGGCTTTTTGGAAAATGCGCAGCGCATCTTCGTTGCGGGCCAAAGCTGCGTATGTTTTCCCTAGATGGTACAGAACCAGCGGATGCTCGGGAAATGCTGCCGCCGCAGATTCGAGATAGGCAACCGCCTCTTCATAGTTTCCCATCCGATAGGCCACCCAGCCATATGTTTCCTGGAAGACCGGTTCTTGCGTGCCCCGCAGACGTTGCGCCAAAACCTGCGCACGCCGCAGACTGTCGTCATCGTTGCGATGTGTTGTCAGCAGGCTTGCGAGATTGTTGACCACAATCAGGGAGCGATTGGTGATTGGATAAAGCTTTTCGTATGTTGCGATTGCCTGATCTAGGTCCCCGCTGCGTTCGTAATCCGCCGCCTGCAGCATGAGCAGAGCCGGGCTTTCAGGCAGATTTACCAATGCCTCAGCCAAAATTTCCCTGGCCTGATCGGGCGCATTCCGTTCCGTTGCCAATCCGTGCAGCGCAATCCATGCCCGGGTTGTAGTCGGATAATCCTCGAGAATGACACGATAGAGCTGTTCCGCTTCGCCGCGCTTGTCTTCACCGATCAGGGCGCGGGCTTTGACCAGGCGGATTGGCAAAGAGTTGGGATCTTCCGCCAGCAACTGGTCAAGATGGGCGAAGGCTTCGACCGTCTGCCCCTTTGTAAGCATCAGGCGAATAAGCGCGATATCGGCGGGCAGGCCAAATTCGGGATCATCCGCCAGCTCGTTCAGGAAAGAGGTCAGCTCCTGTGTGCGTTGCTGTGCGGCCAGCATGTGCGCCCTGAGCTCATTCGCAGAGCGTAGTGTTCCCGGGCTGTCCAGATCCCTGATGGCATCAAGGACGGTTTCCAGGCGGTCCCAATCCTGCATGCTCAGATATACTTCTCCCAACAGAAGCAAAAGCTCGGAATGTTCCGGAGCCTGACGCAGGGCTTGGGCCAAAACACGTTCGGCGATCACCAGATCACTTTCCGCGATCAGAAATCGGGCATAGCGCAGCGTTTCGTCCGGTGCGTTCCTGGAAATTTCCGTCGCCAGCGCCAGCATCTCGCCCATCAGTTCCCTGTCTCCGTTGCGCTCATGCGCCTGGGCCATCAGGGTCATCAATTGCGGATCGCGGGGCGCCTGACCGAGCGCTTCGCGCAAAAGCACAATCGCATCGCCGGTCTTGTCCTCGTCAATCAGCCAGGACGCCTTGAACTTGAGAGCGCTGACCTGGGCTGCATCCTCGGACAGGACTTTTTCAACCAAAGCGCGGGCTTCATCGGGCTGGCCGACCTGGAACAGCATGAGGGCAAACTCTACCTCACTGGCGCGGGTCTGTATGCTTCTTTCCGCCCCTTCCAGCAGTGTCTGCATCTCGGCGATCGCGGTCTGTTCATCACCTGATCGGAATTTCAGCGCTGCCCGCACCGTCTTGAATTGGAACGTGTTCGGGCCGTTCTGAGCGATGATCGTATCCAGCTCGGCAATGGCCGCTGCAGAGTCGCGGTTATCGTTCAGAAAGGCGATCAGCCGCTGTGTCGGCATGTGATCTTCAGCGAGCGGATCCACCTCGGCCCGCAGCATCTGTTCTGCCGCATCCAGATTCCCCTGATCGATATAGTGTTCCACAAGCAACTGCTCGACGCCCTCATCGTCAGGGAATGTCACGGCCATCTGCCGAAGAAACGCCTCGATCTCTGCGGGCATATCCAGTGCCTGAAGTGCGCGGATCCGGATTCCATAAAGGCTTACTTCCATTGGATCGGTGGCTATGGCCACCTCGGTTTCCTGCAGAACGCCGGGCCAGTCTTCATCGCGGATCAGGTGGTCAATTACGACCTGGCGCGCGGTCATCAATTCCGGATTGCTTGTGATCATCTCGCGGGCCGTATGGACGCTAAAGTCCACATCCGCAAAATCACCATTCCGGACTGCGTCGGTATAAGCCAGCATATTATTGATGGATTTGATTTCGACATCATCCGGCGCCAGATCACCCGCCAACGCGCCGTGGCGCCTAACATCTTCCCAATTTCCCATGCCCAGAGCCATCTCGGCAAGGTTGCGATGACCTTCAAGGTTGTCCGGATACTGTTCCACCAGCCGCAGATACTGACCATATGCAACAGGGATGTTGCCGCGCTCGCGCTCCAGCCGGGCAAATGTCAGGCGCGCTTCCTTGTGCTGACCATTGAGATTGAAGACATTCCGGAATTCAACGAGTGCGCGTTCGACATCGCCGGCTTCAAGATGGGCCAGCCCTGCCTGGAAATGAGCTTCGGCCCGTTCCTCGGCCGAGTCGCACGCACTCAGAAAAAGCGTCGCTGCAAAAAGGGCGGCAACCAGTCGTGCACCAATTGGGGGTACGATCCTGCTCATTGCTGTTCTCCCGCAAAACGTACGAAAAAGCATGCAACCCATAAATCGGTTCGGTTGCACAGCCCAGTTTCAGCAGCCCGTGCCGCGCAGAACCGCGAAAACTGTCCGGAACAGGATCTGGATATCCGTTTTGAATGACATGTCCTTCCAGTATTCCACATCATGCTGCGCGCGTTCGGCAAATGTCGAGTTGTTCCGGTTCGATACCTGCCATGAGCCGGTAATACCGGGGCGCATTCTGTAGTACTTGTTGTTTGGATAAAGCTCTTTCTGGCACACCATCATAGGGCGGGGTCCGACTATCGACATTTCGCCGACAAAAACATTCCAGAATTGTGGCAACTCATCCATCGAGGATTTGCGCAGGAATGCTCCGAACTTGATGATGCGCGGATCATTCCGCAATTTCTGGTCGCGATCCCATTCCTCACGGGCTTCAGGATTTGCTGTCAGATGCTCTTGCAGAACGCTTTCGGCGTCGTGCACCATTGTGCGTAATTTGAGCATCTTGAAGGCCTTGCCGTTCTTCCCTAGCCGTTCCTGCCGATAAAACGGAGTCACGCCCTGAAGAGCCAAAAATGCGGCCAGCATAAGAACAAAAGGCACAACAAAAGGTGCTGCGAGCAAAGCGAACGCAATGTCAAAAAGGCGCTTGCCCGCACCTCTGTACACCCCTCGACACGGCAATGGAGTGGATACAACAGAAATACCAGAGTAGCCCGCACCAGCGTTGGCCACTTCTTTCGAATGACTTGTCACTATTTAAACCCCCAACACACACAATTACTCACGAACCACTCACCAAACTTACGAACCGAACACGCTCGACCTCAACTACATATATTTAAAATCTTATATTTTTATACCACTGCGACCTTGCACTTACTCACTTGCGAGGTCGCTTTCCCGTATCCAACTGTTAACAAATTCCACCTGTCTTGCAAAACATTAATGCTGGCGAACATGTTCTCTGGTCGCTGAATGCAGATGCTTTTTTACGGTATCGTGAAGCTGCGCCCAGCTGATCCGCTGCAAATTCATGAATCTTCGTTTCCCATAAGGGCACAATGAGCAAGAATTTAACTCTTTAGATTTGATTTTGGCCTCTAGAATCTCTTTTTATATGTGATCATACCAAGTTCTGGCCGTCTCTTTCTCGGTCAACCTAATAAGGGCGCAACGGAAACAATCGCACTAAACACCTCTGATTGAGAGAGCAGAAAGGTCAATTCACCGCGTGTGCAGTTTAGTGATGCCTACTATCTTGATTTTGTGACAAGGTAGTACCCAAGTACTTTTTGTTTTTGTGATGCGTTCGTTGTGTAAAGGGATTTCTGGTGGTTCAGAGTATGAGTTTGGATAATCTCCGGGGGGCCAGTACGAGGTTTGACAAGGCAGAAGGCAACCGAGGTGCAATGGCGTCCAGTGACGGGTTTTATCTAGATTATTTCGGGCTTGACCGACGGCCCTTCACACTGCTTCCGGATCCCGGATTCATGTACTGGTCGCCGCTGCACAAGCGCGGTTACTCGGTGCTGCAATTCGGCATCATGAGCTGTGCGCCCATCACCGTGCTGACCGGGGAAATCGGGGCCGGGAAAACCACCCTGGTACAGCATCTCCTCAGCGAGATGGAGCAGTCGATCACGGTTGGGCTGATTTCGAATGCCCAGGGCGGTCGCGGAGAGTTGCTGCAATGGGTTCTGCACGCACTGGGTCTGCCGATCGAGGCGGATGCAAGCTATGTACAGGTATTCCGGGCGCTGCAGGATTTTCTTGTCGCGGAATATGCCGAGGGCCGGCGGGTGGTTCTGATCTTTGACGAAGCGCAGAACCTGACCGTCGAAGGGTTGGAAGAAATCCGGATGCTGACCAATATCAACTCGAACACGGATGAACTGATCCAGCTTGTTCTGGTTGGTCAGCCCGAGTTGCGCGATATGGTTCTGGATCCCAAGATGCGCCAGTTGACACAGCGCGTGGCCGCAAGTTTTCATCTTGAACGGATGGATGAGTCTTCGGTCGAAGCCTATATCAGACATAGGATGAAAACGGCTGGCGGTTCAGGCGATGAGTTCACCGAAGAGGCCTGCAAGCAGATTTTCAAGCAAACGCGCGGTGTTCCGCGGCTTGTGAATCAGTTCTGCGACTTTGCCCTGCTTTATGCCTGGACGAATGAAGCCGAGAAGGTGGATGAAGAGGTTGTGGAGCAGGTGGTCAAAGATGGCGTGTTCTTTGGTGGAAACTCACTCGAGAAGGAGCTGACGGTCTAAAATGGGTCCTGTACGCTACTATTTCTCCATTTTCCTGAGACGGTTTCCGTTTTTTCTGATCGTCGCCCTGATCGTGTCTGTAGCGTCATTCATTGTCGCCAGATCACTGCCTGCCACATATGTTTCGACGATGCGCCTGATCGTTGAATCTCCTCAGATTCCGGGCAGTTTGGCGGCCAGTACCGTCACCACACCCGCGGCGGAACAGCTTCAGATCATCGAACAGCGCCTGCTAACCCGTCCGGTCCTTCTGGAGATCGCACGTGAGTTTCAGGTGCTGCCCAACCAGGATGAGGCAAGCCCTGACCAGATTGTCAAAGCCATGCGCAAGAACACCTCGATCTGGACTTCCGGTGGTCTCAATCAGGCCAACCTGATGACAATTAGCTTCGAGGCACGAACCGGCCAGATCGCGGCTGGCGTCCTGAATGCGTATCTGACGGAGATCCAGAAACTTGATGTCGCGTACCGCAAGGAACGCGCGACCGATACGTTGGCCTTCTTCCAGCTGGAAGTCGACCGCCTCAACGACGAATTGAGCAAACGCAGCGCCCGCATTCTTGAGTTCAAGAATGACAATTCCGATGCGCTCCCCGACAGTCTGCAGTTCAGGTTGGCGCAACAAGGGGCGTTGCAAACCAATCTTGAACAGACGGACCAGCAGATATTTTCCCTAAAGGCACAGCGGGAAAAGCTTGTAAGGGTGTTCAGTTCGACGGGGCAGGTTGTCGGCCCTCCGCAGCAAAACCAGACCCCGGCACAACAACAGCTCAATCAGTTGCAAACTCAGCTCGACAGTCAGCTGGTGGTCTATTCCGAGAACAGCCCACAGATCAAACTTCTTCGCGCCAGGATCGAAAAGCTTGAACAGGTCGTGGCTTCCGAACAGGCAACCACCCCTGCCTTACCTAGCACACAGACGGGCAATTCAACTCTTGATCTGCAACTGGCTCAGGTCGACACGCAGATATCTGCGCTTGAGGATCAGCGCCGCGTGACGCAGAGCCGGCTTGATGCGCTAACCCTGACAATTGACCAGACCCCGGCGAATGCCATCACGCTTGCAGAGTTGCAGCGCGAACACGACAATATACAAACCCAGTATAATGCCGCAGTCAGCCGGTTGGCCGCAGCCTCGACCGGAGAGCGGATCGAGGTCACGTCCCAGGGCCAGCGTGTTTCCGTCATTGAACACCCGTCCACACCAACCGAGCCGGCGAAACCGAACCGGTTGATGATCGCCGGAGGTGGCGCCGCTTTTGGCATCGCACTGGGGTTGGGGCTTGTGGTTCTGCTGGAAATCCTGAACCGGTCTGTGCGGCGACCCGAAGATCTGATCAGCAAGCTTGATGTCTGGCCGATCGCCACGATCCCCTATGCCCCTTCACGCGGCGAAGTGATCATGCAGCGAACCGTATGGGGGGGGATCATATTGGCCATTCTGGTCGGGGTTCCCGCAGCGGTCTGGACGGTGCACACCTATTATCTGCCCCTCGATCTTATCGCAGAGAGGGTCATGGATAAACTGGAGACATTCTGGTGAGTATTGTTTCGATTGATTTGGTGGATTTGTAATGGACCGTCTTCAGCAAGCGATTCGGAAAGCGCGTGATGAACGCAACAGCCGGCAGCAGCCTCAACCTGCGGTCCCCACAGACGTACAGCAGCCCCCGGCACTGCAAGACAGCGGCGATAAAGATCTTTGGCTGGCTGTCCCAGAGATAAAGATCGAGCAGCGCCACATCTCTCGTAACCGGCTGATATCATTTCACGGGGGCGCGGACGCGACGCCTTATGACATGTTGCGCACCAAGATGTTACAGCAGACCCTCTCCAACACCTGGCGCCGGGTGGCATTGACCTCCCCGTACAGCGGATGCGGCAAGAGCACGACGACGGCCAATCTGGCGTTCAGCCTGGGGCGACAGGACGATCTGCGCACGATCGTGATTGATTTTGACATGCGACGCAGGGGGTTGGCCGAGATCCTGAAGCAATCCGGCAGTCACACGATGGCTGATGTTATTCAAGGGAAGGTGCCGTTCCACGAACATGCATTGCGCTATGGGAACAACGTACTCTTCGGATTGAATTACGCGTCGACCCGAAACCCGGCAGAAGTTCTGCAAAGCCGTCGGATGATCGAGTTTCTGGAACAGCTCGAGGCGGACTACAAACCCGATATCATTTTGTTCGATACACCGCCCCTGATGATGAGCGATGACAGCCACGGATTTCTCAGGAATGTCGATTGTGCCCTGCTTCTGGCTGCCGCCGAAGAAACCAGCATTGACCATATCGACGTTGCCGAGCGGCAACTGGCAGAACTGACAAGCGTCATGGGGATCGTGTTGAACAAATGCCGATACATCAGCGGGACGTTTGGCAATGAGTACGGCTCCTACTGATACGGCTCCAGCCGATGCGGTGATCATTCCCCATTACAACGATTTGCCCCGGCTGGAACGATGTCTTCTTGCCCTGAGAGAGAATGATCTGGCGGCGACGGAAATCGTTGTCGTTGACAATAATTCTCCGGTGTCGCTGGACATGATACGCCAGTCCTTTCCCGAGGTGCATTTCGTGGTGGAAACCCAAAAGGGCGCAGCCCATGCCCGCAATCGCGGAGTTGCAGAAACCAGAGCGCCCCGGCTGTTTTTCATCGATGCCGATTGCGTACCCGCGCCGGACTGGTTGAGCGTCGGGCGTCAGGTCGCGGATCTGGCCGATCTGATTGGTGGCCGGGTGGATGTCTTTGACGAAACGCCCCCCCCGCGCAGCGGTGCAGAAGCGTTCGAGGCTGTTTTTGCATTCAACTTCCGCAGGTATATCGAGGTTCAGGGGTTTTCCGGCGCCGGCAACCTGTTGACCCGACGCGATGTGTTTGATGCGATCGGCGGCTTCATCAACGGTGTCTCGGAAGATCGGGAATGGACCATGCGCGCGGTCGCGCGCGGTTATAGCCTGATCTATCGGGACGACTTCCGTGTCAGCCATCCGTCCCGGCAGAATTGGCCCGCGCTCAAGGCCAAGTGGCGACGCACGACCCAAGAGGCATATCTGCTGCACGGCACCAACGCGGCCGCGCGCATGCGGTGGGCGATCCGTGGATTGGCCATGCCGGTCAGTGCAGTTGTGCACACCCCGAAAATTCTCACCAGTGACAAGCTGGTCTCGGCTGGCGAAACCAGCCGGGCGATCATCACTTTGTTCCGGCTCAGATGTCAGCGGATGGTCTGGATGTTGCGCCAGGCAGCAGGTGGCGCCATCTGATCAAAAGAAAAGGGACCGCGAAACGGCCCCTTGTCCTGTTTGTCAGGTTGGTGTGTCGCTTAGGCCGTCCTGCGGCGGCGCGTCAGAGCCAAACCACCAAGCGCCGTGAGAAGCAGCAGACCACCGGCGGGCAGCGGAACCGGAGCTACGTCGAAATCAAATGTAACCGGAACCAGGTTGCCGTCGGCATCTTTTGCACCTTGAGAGTTGGCCCAACTGAACACCAAATTCTGGCTCAGGGTGTGCGGGCTCACACTGCTGAACAGTGTGTTGAGTGTCGTCTGAACACCGCCCAGAACAGGCGTTGATGCCAATACGTTGGCAGGATTTAATGCGTCGACCCAGCTCACTGTCAGAGACGTGAAGGTATCCAGCAAATTTACAGTGATCGAAGCATTCGCTACACCAAAAAGGGGATCACGGGGTGACTGGAAGTTAACCGAGTACATTCCAGGTCCGCCCAGCGTGGAAACCGTACCGGAAAAAAGAGTATCGGAGGTGATGTCATACCCACCACCTGCAAGAGGGCCTCCACCAGACGACACCGAAGTCAGCGCGCTGGCCGATCCGGCCATCATTGCAGCAGCAACAACCCCTGCCGCCATCATTTTCAAACTTCTAAACATACAAAGTCCCACCTTTGATTTTTATACACACAACCCGCTCGAAATTCCGGCAGGGCAACTATTGCTATTATTAATAATTCATTTCCATTTGATTGCGAAGGATTTTTCTTGAAACTGTGGCTTTTTCTGGGCGTGGAGCGGCATTCCCGGGCACAATGGATGTTTGAGTTACAGTCTGTTTCCTAATCGTGAACCAGAATCACCCGAATAAGGCGAATCTGCGTCTGAAAAACATGCTGGCTTTCCAGCGATTCCGAGCGTTTTCACATGGCACCGAACAAAATCCGAACAGCTTCAAGCGGTGCAAATCCGTCCTCGATCACTCCGCCATAAGGTGCAATCGAAACAACCTTTTCATGGGGCGGGCGCCTGCGCGTTGCGGGGGGGGGGCAAGAAACAATGAAATCCATTTCGACGCACTGTCCACTTTCAGCACTTCGCAAAGGACCTGCAGACCGCGCTAGAAGGGAAAAAGGCCACAAACCCGGGTTCGGTTATATTTCTCCTTCGACGGCCCGAAAGTTTCGTGTAGCCTTGAATTGCTATTGTACCAAGTTCAGGCACGCAGCCTGAAAAGCGTGCTTGAGCCGTTTTCGACCCAGGGCAATCTAGATCTGCTGGGCCGGGCCGATTTCAAAGATGTGATGAGTATCCAGAAGTATATTTGTTTTGAAGGTTTTCTTGCTATCAAATGATTGCTTAGCGCCATGCCGGCAGAGACCGGAGTGGGATAACACCGCTTATGGCCCGATTGATGGAGGCTGCCGAGGACGCTGATGAACGCGCCTAATTTTGATCCCTGTGAAATGGCACTGGAAGACGGGCTGAATGCAATAGTTGCTTGCTTTCAGCCCACCGTACTTGCGGCGAAACTGGTCGCAGAACGGATATGACCGTGTCGGTTCCTTCGGATAAACTATCTTGGAGGTTCGGGGCTTTCTTCCTGTTGATCGCGGCGCTGCTGGCCTGCCTGTCCGTTCTCATGATCAATGGCGGGCCGCTTTATTACTTCGATACCGGCAGTTACATCCGGCAGGGAAATGTGGCCTTGAGCAGTTTCCTGCCGCCGACAGCTGATAGCGTTGCGGCAGGTGTAACCCACGCCGCCGATGAGGATAACACCGCAACCGGATCACGGTCACTGATCTATGGCCTCATCATGGCTGCGCTTGTTCGGATCGATGCCCTGCCCGTCCTTCCGGTATTGCATCTGGCTGCTACGCTGCTGGCCGTCTGGATGCTGGCACGAACGGCTGGCCGGTCTCCGGGCGGGGCGCAGAACACAATCACGATGACTACGGTGCCTTTGTTTGTGGCAGCCAGTACTTCATTGCCGTTTTATATCGCCTATATGATGCCGGATATTTTTGCACCGGTGCTGCTGATCGTGATTGCCTCACTGACGGCCTTTGGGCGGGTGATGCAAACCTGGGAACTTTTGTTGATATCCAGTCTGGCCCTGTTCAGTGCTCTTCTACACCCGTCTCATCTGGCGGTTACAGCGTTAATGGTACCTTTTGTCGCTTTGGCCGCGTTCTGGGGGAAAAGACCGCGACGCTGGCGTGCGACAATCTTGATGATGATGGTTCTGGCGCTGGCACTGGCCGAGCGCAAGGCCTTTCAGGTCACCGTGGAAATCGCCACCAACAAAGAGGTCGTCTATACGCCGCATATCACCGCGCGGCTCATCGTTGACGGGCCGGGCATGGATTATCTGGACGAGGTCTGTCCGAATGCCGAAGTGCCCACCTGCGCGCTACACGAAGCGCTGTCGTGGTCAGATGATCCCTACAGGCTGACACCATCCCATATCATTTTCGAACGCTCGCCCAACCTGGGTTCATTCCGGCTCATGTCACCCGAAGATCAGAAACGGGTTGCCCTGTCCCAACGGGAGTTCGCCAAAGCGGTTTTCCTGTCCCGGCCCTTTTCCACCTCGTTGGCGCTGGCCCGGAACGGCTATCAGCAGGTATTGCGCTATAGCATTGCCATGACGATCCCGACGGCTGTGGAGCTGAAAAACGCCCGCTGGTTGGCCAGAATGGAAGACATCCGGCCCGATATGTTCCAAGGCGGTTCATTGTCTCAGGACAGGGGCTGGATAGAAACGGCCGATATCGTACACGGCGTGATCTATGCCGTCTCTTTTGCCTTTATCGTCTTTGTTTTGCTTCGGCCCGGTAGTGTGTCGCGTGACATGAAGCTGTTTGCGCTGTTCATCCTGATCGGAATAGCGGTCAACGCACTGGTTTGTGGGGGAGTATCACAACCCGCGGATCGTTACGGCGCGCGCGTGATGTGGCTATTGCCCTTTACAGCCGCCTTTCTTTTCCTTGTTCAGCGCTCAGGCGCTTCGCGTATCATTGCCGGAGATCCTTCGTGAGTTCAGATCAACCCCTTTCCATCAGCGTGGTCATGCCCGCTTACAACGCCGAACATCTGCTGCCGCGCGTTTTGCCGCCATTGATTGAGATGCTGAATACCGGACAGGTGCAGCAGGTTCTGGTGGTGGATGACCAGTCCCCGGACGGCACTGCGGCGCTGGCACGGGAAATGGGCGCAACCGTTCTGGCCACACCCGTCAATGGCGGTCCCGGAGCCGCCCGCAACCTGGCCGCCCAGCAGGCCACGGGCGATATCCTGTGGTTCGTGGATTCCGATGTCATCGCCTGGCCGGACGGGCCGGAACATATTCGCCGGGCGATGTCCGAAGACAATGTAGGTGCCGTGTTCGGATCCTATGATGATGCCCCGGACGGGCAGGCCTGGTTTTCACGCTACAAGAACCTTCTGCATCGCTATCACCATCAGCGCGCGCGCCGCGAGGCGCGCACCTTCTGGGCCGGGTGTGGCGCCATCCGGCGCGACGTGTTTCTTGAGGTTGGCGGGTTCGATGTCAAAACCTATGAGGTCCCCTCGATCGAGGATATCGAACTGGGTTATCGGATCGCGGCCACCGGTCGCCGTATCCTGGTCGAGCCGCATTTACAGGGCAAACACCTGAAGGTCTGGACCATCCGCAACAGCCTGAGCACGGATATCTTCTGCCGCGCCCTGCCCTGGGCCCGGCTGATGATCTCGCGCGAGGGGCTGACCGATGACCTGAACACCTCGATGGCCGAGCGGGCACGGGCCGCAATTGCCGGGCTGTTGCTGCTGTCGCTTCTGGCCCTGCCGTTCTGGCCGGGAAGCTGGCCTTTGCCTTTTGCGTTACTGGCCGCGGCCTTTGTCGCCAATCTGGATCTGGTTCGCGCCATGTCCGGGCATGGCGGGCCGTGGTTTGCGTTCAAGTGTCTGCTCTACCATCAGGTCTATTACGTCTACTCGGCCACTATATATGTCTGGTGCCTGTTCGAATATCACATGCTGGGCAGACGGCATAACTTGTCGGTCAGGCGAAGTTAACCTGTCCGGTTTCGCCCGCCGAAAACCGGGCAAACAAATCAGTTTGCCCTGCGCAAGTTTCCTTTGAGGGAACGCGTTCTGGGCTTTCTGGAAGCTTCAATTTGGCCCGGCAGCGTTACCGAAACGCGCGCGCTACCCAGAGAAGATATCCCGATACTGACGGATCCGCCGTAAAGTTCAGCGATATCCTGCACGATCAAAAGCCCCAGCCCATGCCCCTCGGCCTCATCGGTGTTGTCTTTCTGAGCCGACCCCTCTGATTTACCCGCCCCCATCCCGGGGCCTTCATCCTCGATACTCAACGTGATCATGCCCGGCTCGGGTGCTGCCACGGATATGCGTACATGGCTCTTGGCCCAGAGACAGGCATTTTCAAGCAGATTGCCCAGGATCTCCTGAATGTCGGCCTCCTCGCCCCAAAAGGTGTTTCCGGCACCTATGGCGTTTTCGATATGCGGCATCCTGTTTCGAAGTGTGATGCCAAGTGCGAACGATACATCTTCGGCACAGGCATGCACCGGAGAGGATTTTCCATAGGGGCGTTCGGTACGAGCACGGCTGAGGTTGCGTTTGATGACACCGGTCATACGCCCCACAAAATCCGTTATCTGATCTCCTTTATCTCCCTCAAGCTCTTCGGCAACGCGCGCCAGTGCCGCCAGCGGCGTTTTCAGGCCATGAGCCAGCTCTGCGTTTTTTCGACGGTGTTTTTCAATGATCGTACCATTGCGCCAGTGCAGTTCACGCAATTCCTCAACCACGGGAACCAGATCGGGGGGCCATTTCTGATCGTCTATGATGGTGTCGTTTTTGCATCGCAACGATACAATGGGCATGGCTGCCGGGATCGAGGCGCGGTTCCCGTTTCTGGACACACAGGTTGCCCGGTTCGAGATCAATCTGCCAGCACGCTACAAACTCAGTGGTTCTCCGTTCGTTTTTGAAAAGGCATATCCCTTCATCCGCGACAAATGGGTGGTCCGCGAGGTTGCCAACCGCTACATCCCCAACACCCTGAGCCAGCGCATCAAGATCGGGTTCTGGACGACGGTGTTTCAGCGACTTGAGATCCGGCCGGAATACTTCAGGAACGCCCATTTAGGGGATCTTTTCAGCCTGACCCGGACACAGATGACAAACATCATCGAAGAGGCCAGCCCGGATCTGCGGCTGCGGTTGTTGCTGATCCAAGTTTGGCTGCGATGCCGGCTGGATCATCAGGACGAAGATCGCGAAATAACAGATTACGCGATCACGTCAGCATCCGGCCGGACAGATTCCGCCCCCGACCCTCCTCTGCCAACAAACCTGTGGGCACTGCGGTCCACAGTTGAAGGGCTGCCCTTCCTCAGAGAACCGTGCTCTTGCGGACGGCCGATTGCGGAGCAGCCTTTTTCTTGGGCTTGGTTTCAAACTCTTCGTGATAAGAGCGCTCAACATTGACATCCCAGACATCATGATTTTCGCCCAGAATATTGCGCGCCGCGTACATCGCCGACAGCATGGAATGATCCTGGTTGTTGTAGCGGTGCAAACCATTGCGACCCACGGTCTGGAAGTTTTCCAGCGTCTTCAGCCAGTCGCTGACCGTGTCTAGGGCGTCCTTGTATTCGCTGTCATAGACCGGATAAGCCTTGGGCTGCCGGATAACTGCGTGATCGATGACATCACTGGCCTTGGCCAGACCCAGCTTTTCAAGCTCTTCACTGGCGAGGTGCCTGAGATCTTCGTCACTTGACGACCACAACCCGTCACCTTTCTGGCAGAAATATTCCATCCCGATCGAAGCGGTGTTCTGATCGGGCAGCATTTCCGCGGACCAGGCCCGGAAATTCTGGATGCGACCAACCTTCACCTGCGGGCTGTGGATGTAAATCCAGTTGTCCGGGAACGGGTCCGCGTGGTCCAGGATCAGGGTCACGATCAGGAAATCACGATACCGCAGGCGGTCTGCCGCCTCGACAACTTCGGGCGGCGGTGGCGGGTCGAAGGCGTGGATCAGATCGCGTACCGCCATCGAATTGACGAACTCTGCACCTTCCACCCGTTCTGTGTGTTTTTCGCCATCTTCAGTCCAGTGGCGCACATCGATCGAGGTGACGCGATTGCCATCACGGTTCACCTGGACCACTTCGGAGTGGGTTTCGACCGAGCCACCTTTTTCCCGGATCAGATCGCGGGTTTTTTCCCACATCATGCCGGGTCCCAGGCGGGGATACTGGAATTCCTCAATCAGGCTGGCGGTGTCATTGGCCCCGGAAATCGCGTTCCAGACCGCCTTGGGCAGGGACAGGTTCTTGATCCGCTGTGCGGCCCAGTCGGCCCGGATTTCCGACGGTGGAATACCCCAGACCTTCTTGGTGTAGCTGTGGAAGAAATGCATATAGAGCCGCCCACCAAAGCGATTGACGACCCAGTCTTCGAACGTGTCTTCCTGCTGGCGGGGGCGGATCTTCCATTTGATGAAGCTGCCGATGATCTTGTAGGTCTCGTAGGGGCCGATATTGCCAAGGGCGTTGAAGATACGCAGTGGGTAATCGTAGAATTTATTTCTGTAGAAAATGCGGCTCAGACGTTGCACGGTGATGAAATCATCCCCCATCACCTCGTGCCACATCTCTTCGACCTCACGCACCTTGGTGAAAAACCGGTGCCCGCCAATGTCGAAGCGATAACCTTTGTGCGTTTCGGTTCGTGAGATGCCACCAACCATGTCCGAGGCTTCAAACACCCGGGGAACATGTGTGTCGCTCAGTTTCTGAAGTTCATAGGCTGCTGTCAGCCCTGCAGGACCACCACCAATGACGACAACGGGAACAATATCTTTTTTCAAATGACTAACACCCATACCAAAACACTGACCTAAAGCTACAAGAGGTTATCCGAGATTCACAACAAAATCCTGTCAGTTCCCGAAACGGGGCTCCTGCGCTTTGAGTTCCACCTCTTTCGTGTAGAAAAATCAACCATCCGGCTTGACGAACCGCACTCGCGTCCTTCTCTGCAAATCGATGGCAGACCCGAACCGCGTTGCCTGTGCCGAAAGCCGGTTCCCGCTTTGCGGAACCGTCGGCCTTTCACCCCCCCGAAACTGCACGCGTTTTCCACAATGTCCTGAAACATAACGATGATTACTGACTGGCGCCACCAGCCAAAATTCCCCGCCCGGAAGCGAAACATACATTCGATCCATACACCTCTTGCACGGCGCCTGACCTGAACCATGACCGCTTTTTTAGGCTGCGTCTGTGATGTCCTTCACTGTATCGGCGGGCCGAAATCGCGCATCAACAATGCTGTGACTTTTCACGCATTGTGTATGGTTGAGCGCCAGAGCAACAGGAAATTCAGCGCCTCATGACTCGTCGCCCTGTGAATCTTGACAGGATGGCGGCGCTGCCATCCTACTGCGTGTGAATGTTTAGAAAAGCTCGGATATATCAGGTCTGGGTTCAAACGAGTGAATTGGTAGCCAGTCTCGTTGTTAACGAGGGAGCAATTTGATGAAATGCGTTATTCTGGCCGGTGGCTTGGGAACCCGGCTCAGCGAAGAAACCGTCAAGATTCCAAAGCCCATGGTCGAGATCGGCGGCAAACCGATCATCTGGCATATCATGAAAATCTACGCGGCCCACGGCGTTACTGATTTCATCATCTGCCTGGGGTACAAAGGTTATGTAATCAAGGAATTCTTCGCGAATTTCTTTCTGCACAACTCGGACGTCACGATAGACTTGGCCAATGGTGGTCTTGAAATCGCAAACAGCAAGTCAGAACCATGGCGTGTGACAATGATCGACACCGGAGACGACAGCCAGACTGGCGGGCGACTTCGCCGGGTCATGCATCTGCTCAAGGATGAAGAAGCGTTCTGCCTGACCTATGGCGACGGTGTTGGTGATATCGACATTCGTGCCGGGATCGATTTTCATCAGGCGCATGGCAAGCTTGCAACCGTCACGGCAGTTCCTCCGCCCCGCCGCTTCGGCCAGCTCGAACTCCAAGGCAACCAGGTTCTGAATTTCTCCGAGAAGCCCGTCGGAGATGGTGGTCTGATCAATGGCGGTTTTTTCGTGCTGTCGCCCAAAGTGGGCGATTACATTGACGGCGACGATACCGCTTGGGAACGCAACCCTTTGATGAATCTGACACGCGATGGCGAACTGATGGCTTTTGAACATAGAGGCTTCTGGCAGCCCATGGACACCATTCGCGAACGTCAGGAACTGGAAGAACACTGGGCCACAGGCAACGCACCGTGGAAAATCTGGGAATGAGTGCGAGCGCGTTTTCTGGACGCAGGGTGCTTGTTACCGGGCATACCGGCTTCAAAGGCGCTTGGCTGGCTGCCTGGCTGGCCGAGGCAGGTGCGGAAGTCACCGGGTACGCCCTCGCCCCCGAGACGAAACCCAATCTCTGGACGTTGCTGGACCAAAGCAAAATACGGTCGGTCATCGGTGACCTGAATGATCGCGCGGCCCTGGACCGGATCATCGCGGAATCCGATCCTGAATTCGTCTTTCATCTGGCTGCGCAAGCCCTGGTCCGCCGCTCCTATCGCGCGCCGGTTGAGACCTTCGCCACCAATGTTCTGGGCACGGTTCAGCTTTTGGACGCGCTGCGTGCAGCCCCGAGCCTGCGCGCGGTGGTGGTGGCAACCTCGGACAAGGCGTACGAGAATGTCGAACAGGCCTGGGGGTATCGCGAAACCGACCCGATGGGCGGGCATGATCCATATTCTGCATCGAAAGGTGCAACCGAAATAGCGGTCGCAGCAATGCGGCGCAGTTATTATGCGTCAGATGCGCACCCGGCCCGGATTGCCAGTGCACGTGCGGGCAACGTCATTGGCGGCGGCGACTGGGCCGAAGACCGTTTGGTTCCCGATATCGTGCGCGGCTGTCTGAGCGATGAAGGGCGTGTCGTATTGCGCCACCCCGGCGCAATACGCCCCTGGCAGCATGTTCTGGAACCTCTCAAGGGGTACATGGTGCTGGCCAAGAAGCTCGAACAAAACGATGCCTTCGCGACGGGCTGGAATTTTGGCCCCGAATGTGACGATGAGCGTCCGGTTCTGGATGTGGCCCATGCGATCATCAAGGCGCTTGGACAGGGCCGGATCGATATCGATACTCCGGCAGACACCCCGCATGAGGCCACAATGCTCCGGCTGGATGTATCGCAGGCGCGTGCAATGCTTGGCTGGCGCCCGGTCCTGAGCTTTGACGATACCGTCAGGCTGACGGCAGGCTGGTATGCGGGCTGGGCCCGTGGCACCCCGGCAACCGAGCTGTGCCACGCCCAGATTGCTGAATTCGAAACACTGAGCATGAGACAGGTATGACCGGCACAACCCATCCCACCTGCCGCCATTGCGGCGCGGCCCTTGAGATGACGCTTGTCGATCTCGGGCTGTCCCCTCTGGCCAATTCCTATGTCGACCCAACAGAGGCAGACACGCCGGACCCGGTCTATCCATTGCACGCCCGTGTTTGCACGGAATGCTGGCTGGTTCAGGTGGATGATGTCGTGCCGGCGGAAGAGATATTTTCAACCGATTACGCCTATTTCTCCAGCTTCTCGGACAGCTGGCTGGCCCATTGCCGGGGCTACGTGGAAAAAATGGTAAATCGGTTGGATCTCGGGCCGGACGATCTGGTGGTCGAGATCGCCTCGAATGACGGATATCTGCTGCAGTATTTCGTTGAAAAAGGCATCCCGGTTCTAGGGATCGAGCCATCAGGCAATGTGGCCGCCGCGGCACAGGAAAGGGGTGTGCGCACGCTGGTCGATTATTTCGGCGAGGCGCTGGCCCGCAAGGTGGCCGCGACCGAGAAACCTCCAGCTCTGATCGCATCGGCCAATGTGCTGGCGCATGTGCCTGACATCAACGATTTTGTCGCCGGGATCACCACGCTTCTGACCTGCGATGCGGTTTACACGGTTGAATTTCCACATCTTCTGAACCTGGTAAAAAGTGTCCAGTTCGACACGATCTATCACGAGCATTACTCCTATCTGTCGCTGCTGGCGGTGGAAAAGATTTTTGCCAAGGCGGGCCTGCGTGTCTTCGACGTCGAAGAACTGCCCACCCATGGCGGTTCGCTGCGGGTGTTCGCCTGTCTTGAGGGTGCCAGCCATCCCGAAGGGCCCGGTCTGGCCAAGGCCCGTGCCGACGAAGCGGCGGCCCGGTTCGATCAGCCAGAAGGCTACATGAATTTCACCACGCAGGTCGAAGCGCTGCGCGACGGGTTGCTCGCCTTCCTGCGTGCGACAAAGGCCCGGGGCGACACGGTTGCCGCTTATGGGGCGGCTGCCAAGGGCAACACGCTGCTGAACTATGCCGGGATCGGCCCTGATCTGATTTCCTACTGTGTTGACCGCAACCCGGCCAAGCAGAACACGCTGCTGCCTGGCAGCCATATCCCTGTGCACGGGGTCGAAGCCCTGCGCGAGGCCCCGCCCGATTACGTGCTGATCCTGCCCTGGAACATCCGGGATGAGGTCACGGATCAACTGTCCGACCTGAAGGCGCACGGTACCCGGTTCGTAACCGCCGTGCCGGAGGTCAGGATCAGCTGATGGCACAGGTTCTGCTAACGGGCGCAACCGGATTGATCGGGCGCGCGACAGCCACGGCTCTGACAGAGGCGGGCCACGAGGTGGTGACACTGGGCCGCAACCCGGCAAGCGACATCACCTGCGATCTGCTGGACCCCGGTGCCACCACAACAGCCCTTGAAGCAACCCGTGCCAGCCATCTGGTTCATCTGGCCTGGCATGACGGCGCGCGCGACCGCTGGACTTCTGCGGCCAATCTGGACTGGATGGCCGCCACGCTGCATCTGGTGCGGGAATTCGCGCATACAGGAGGCCAGCGTGTCGTCTGCGCCGGAAGCTGTGCTGAATATGACTGGTCGGTACCGGAGCTGATCGAAACCAGCCCCCTGCGCCCCCGCACCCTTTATGGGGCGGCCAAGGCCGGAGCCGGTCTGGCACTGTGCGCGGGCCAGCAGACGCTTGGTCTGTCTCTGGCCTGGGCACGCATATTTTTTGTCTACGGGCCGGATGAACCGCCGGGGCGACTGTTTGGCGATCTGATGTCAAACCTCAGGGCGGGACGACCGGTAGATTGCACCGATGGACGGCAGGAGCGGGATTTCCTGCATGTCGATGATCTTGCCCGCGCACTGGCGCTCTTGCTGGAAACCAATGTCACCGGCGCGATCAATGTTGCGAGCGGCACCGCCGTCCCGGTACAACAGTTGATTGAAGAAGTCGCAAACCAGATGCACCGACCCGATCTGATCCGGTTGGGGGCTATCGCCCGAGCAGCGGATGATCCGGCACGGTTGGCAGCGGACGTGACCCGGTTGCGAAACGAGGCCGGATTTATGCCACAATATGACATTACGTCCGGAGTCGCTCGGTGTCTTCGGACAAAGGAGGAGGCTGTATGAAATCTTCGTTTTTTTTACGCAAGCAATCCTTCATGCTTTTTGCTCTGGTAGGCATTATAAACACAGTCTTTGGATACGCGGTTTTTTCTGTTCTGAGCCTGTCAGGGTTGCCAGCACAGGTTGCTCTTGCGGTCTCATTCGTCATCGGCGTGTTGTGGAATTTCATGACCCATGCCTGGATTGTATTTGACACCAAAGGGTTCAAAAAACTACCGTTTTATCTGCTGGCATACGTCATAGTTTACGTTTTCAACGCTTTTTTGCTGGAAGCTCTCCTGAGCACAGGGCGGCACCCGATCGTTGCACAGGGTCTGCTGGTTCTGCCTGCTGCCGTTCTGGCCTTCATCCTTGTTTCCCGGGCGCTGACCGATCGCTTCCCGTGGCAACAGGAAGTCTGATATAATGCCTAAAAACAACAGACATAAACACTTTCGATCCGTAACCGGTCCATCTGATATATAGTAGGATATGGACTGTTAAATGTATTTGGTACCAGTGCTGGAAGGATAATCGTCAATGCGTCTTTATCTTGCTGATCTTGGACATAACCTCGTTACTGCCACGTCGGACACCTACCCGTTGGGTGTTGGAAATCTTGCAACCTATGCCCAGGCTCATGCGAAAAGCCCGACACCGGTCGAGGTCGCGATCTTTCGTGATCCGCAGGAATTCAAAGCGGCCGTCGACACAGCTCCGCCCGATGTGGTCGGCTTTTCCAGTTATTCCTGGAACCACCATCTGGCCCTGTCCTTTGCCGACTACGTCAAGGCGGTTAACCCCAACAGCCTGACCCTGATGGGTGGTCCCAACTTTCCGCTGACCGAAGATGAGCAGGACAGTTGGATCCGGACCATGCCGCAGATCGACCTGCATGTGCGCGGCCCCACCTATGAGGGCGAGCGCGCTTTCCTCAGCACGCTGCAACGCTTCATCGATGTCGGCACCCGACGCGAAGGCATGTGGGAAGAGGCCGTCGATGGCGCGCTTTACGTGCACCCCAAAACCGGAGAGATCCTGCGCGGGGCCGAGCCGCCCCGCATCCGCGATCTGGACGAGATCCCGTCGCCCTATCTGGCCGGGCTGATGGACAAGTTCTTTGACACCGGCCTGTTTGCACTGATGCAACTGGCACGGGGCTGCCCGTTCACCTGCGCGTTCTGCAATTCGGCGGTCAAATCGAATTCGAAGGTCTTCCGCCATTCGTTTGAACGCACCAAGGCCGATCTGGATTACATCGTGGCCCGCATCAACCATGCCAGCCCGCTGTGTTTTGCTGACGACAATTTCGGCATGTATGTGCAGGACGAAGAGGTGGCCGATTATCTGGGCCATCTGATGGACCGGTACGACTGGCCCAAATACATCCGCACAACCACGGGCAAGAACCGCGGCGACCGGATCATCAAGGTGATGCGCAAAGCCAAGGGCCGGTTGCCGATGACCTCGTCAGTTCAGTCTCTGAACCCGGAAGTTCTGAAGAACATCAAACGCGACAATATCAGCCTGGACACCTATGCCGAGGTACAACAGGAGCTTCATTCAAAGGGCATGCAATCCTATGGCGAGCTGATCCTGTGCATGCCCGGTGAAACCAGGGAATCCTTCATGGATGCCGTCGATCAACTGATCGAAACCGGCGTCAGCCGGGTCGCGGCGCACCAGTTGATGCTGCTGCACGGCGCACCGCTGGCCAACCCCGACAGCCGCGAGAAATTCGGCTTCAAAACCCTGCACCGGGTCGTCGCTCGCTGCCTGGGTAAATATAACGGTCCGACCGTGGTCGAAACCGAAGAGATGGTGGTCCAGTCCGAGAATTTCTCGTTCCAGGATTACCTGGACACCCGCGTTTTCCATCTGCTGCTGACAATCTTCTATTACGAAGACAATTTCGAGGAAGCCTTCCGGCTGGCGCGCTCCCGCGGCATCCGGCCCTTCCTGATCGTCAAGCATATGCAGGACATTCTCGATCAGGCCCCCCAGCCCTTCCGGGATGCGGTGGCCGGGTATCTGGAGGAGAACCAGCAGGAGCTGTTTGAAACCCGCGCCGATTGTGTCGCCTGGGCGCAGGAAAATTATGATGACCTGATCAGCGGCGAGTTGGGGGGCAATCTGCTCAGCAAATACTCGATGATTGGCCGGTTCATCGTGCTGGACGAAGCACTTGATTTCCTGAAACGGGCCATCAGCGACCTTCTGGACAAGGACGACCACAAAGCGCACGAGATGCTCGACACGATCATCAATTACTACAACGCCGTGATGCTGCATGTGCCCTTCTCGGAAACCTTGGAACACGAACCCGTCTGGAGCTCGTCTTTCGATGTCGAGGCCTGGAGGAATTCGGGATATCAGGGCGTGCTGCAGGATTACCAGTTCGATGCCCCCCGCGAGTTCCAGACCCAGGTCGATCAAAGGGTGAAAACCACCTTGCTGTCCCGGATCGAAACCTTTGGCGAACAAGCCTCAGGGCTCGGCCGGTTTACCCGAACGATGTTCGCCAATGATTTCCGGCGCAACTTCGTGTCAGGCGAAAGCCGACATGCAGCCGAATAGGCCCCGGGCCTATTCGCTGTCCCCCAGATAGACAACTTCGCGCCCGGGGAAGGCCGCGATGATGTCTGCGTTCTGCTCGGGGCCCATATCGCGCAGGAAAATCGGTTTGCCCTCGGGCAGGAACGGGTCGTTGAGATAGAGTGCAGACCCGATATCGCCCTGTGTCGAGACAAAGACCAGAGCGTTTCCAAGCCCGGCGGCCTGCCGTCTTATGTCACCGGTATAGCCACCATACCCATTGTATTTCGACACCCCCCGCCATGGGGTGAAACTGACAACAGACACCGCACACAGCAATATGATGACGCACTGCAGGCGGCCACGATGCCGTTCGGGCAACCGGTCCCGGATGGTCTCGATTCCTGCCGCCGCCAAAGCCAGCGCTGGCAACAAAGCCGTATGCCAGTAGCGCGGCCCAAGATAGAACGTGCCCGTAAACCAGTAAAAAAACAGTGCCCCCACAAGAAACGCGAACACCACCAGCATGGCCCGGTCGAACCCGGCCAGCTTTTTACCCCATATGAACACAATCCAGACCGGAACCAGGGACCCGAATGTCCAGCCCAGAAGTTCGTAATTGAGCGCGGCAAGACCATTGACCAGATTCAGCAGACCCTCGGCCGGACTATGCCCGACCCAGATGTCGAGCGCGCCCCAGCTTTCGGCCGGTGGCCCTACATTGGGACCAAACCCATAGGCATTCTGCGTGTCGGGCCATAACCGGCTCAGGTAATCCGCTTGCGGGGTCAGCAGCGCGTCTCCGGTGATCATCAGGTTGAGCAGTAAAAAAAACCCACCCGACAGAACACCGCCCAAGGCGCAGGCGATCACCTGTCCGATCCCCCCCGGCAGGCGCCGCAGCAACCACAGGCCGGTCAAAACGCTTATGATCAACCCATCAAGCTGTCGGGTGACAAAGGCCCAGCCCAAAGCCAGACCTGCAACAAGCGCAAGCAAGACATCCCTGCGCGTTGATCCCTCTCCGGCTCTGAGCAGACACCACCATCCCAGCAGCACCATCACCAACGTTGTGGAATGTGCCATCAGTGTGCCCCCGACGGCGAGCACCCAGGGCGACATGGCCATCAGCAATGCCACCAGATCGGCACGTTCGCGACTGACGGCACGGCTCACGATGCCATGCGCCAGCCAGACAGAGATCCCGGTCAGCACAGGGTTGACCAGCCACGGCACCCCGGCCCGCACGCCAAGGCTCAGCACGATGGCCCAGCCCTGTGCCGGCACGCCGATCCACTGATCGCCGCTAATATCGAACAGATAATATTCCAATGCGAGTTGCGCCGCTTCGGGTGGGGCCGGGCTTCCGAGGACACCCGCGGCAAAGGTGCGCGCCTGAAACAGATACGCCACCTCATCCTCAACATGAGGCACGCGGTCGAACGCCGCCCAGGCCAGAGCCGCGCTGGCCAGCGTTGCAAAGACCGCCAGGGCCAGAACCGGAATGCGGGGTGCCCGGTCAGGTCCGGCAACTGTGAAAACGGCGACCAGCGTCGCCATCTGCACAAGGTTCAACGCACCGCCGATCCCGATCTGCAAACCGAAGGCCAGATAGTACCCGTAAGCCACGTACGGCGTCGCAGAAACGCAAAAGGCCGCAGCCAGCCCCAGCAAAAGGATCAGCCGCCACCGTCCTGCTTCTGCCATCAGGCCCGTTATGGCCGCCCTTCCCTGCGGTCGCACAAGCACAAAGCCCGTCAACACCGCCTGCCCCGCCAGTATCGCCAGCATGATCAGGTTTTCAGGAGGGTTTGCGGAAATCTCGAGTCGTGGAAACCAAAGGGGCTGGACTAGCCACAACCGAGCAGAACCACCCAACAGAATGATTGCGGCCAGAAGCCCGAACAGACCTTGCCCGCTGCGCCAAAATACGCCAGCCAGAACAACCGCCGCGGCGGCCATGACGGAAAACCATAGGCGCAGCTCGGCCAGTGTCGCATTGGTGGTGGGGGCATCTGCGGCCCATGCGGGACCGCAACCCAACGCTAAAAGGCCAATGAGGCTCCACAGAAGCTGACCTGAGCAGATGTTCATGCCATATGCTCTTCTTTGACCAGTGCAGGATCTCGCGCGGGGCCATCAATATTGATACGTTCCTGCTCTGTGACAATCGGTCCGCCGCGTACCTGGTTGTGGATCGAGGTTATATATTCCCCCAACATTCCAATGAACAACATCTGGATTCCCGACAGGAAGAACAGCGCCACGATAATGGTCGTTGTCCCCCGTGGAGCCTGCTCGGGGTTAAGGAAATACAAAACCGTGGCAATAAGGGAAAACAGGATACAGCCAATGGCAATGACCAGACCGCTGAGCGTACAGAACCGCATGGGTGCGCGCGTGAAGGCAAAGATCGCATTCAGCGCCTGATCCGTCAGGGCCATCAGATTATGTTTGGACAACCCCCGTGCCCGAGCCCGCCAGACATAAGGCACAATCACCCGGCGGAACCCGCAGCTTGCTATGATACCACGGATATACGGGTAATGATCTCGATGCGACAACACCGCCTTGAGCACCTTGCGGTCGATCAGCTGGAACTCTCCGACGGATGGTTCCATCGTTACATCCGACAACCGGTTGACGATCGTATAGAACACCGATCGTGCACAACGCATCACGAAACCTTCTTCGCGGCTGGCCCGTGCACCCGCAACCACGTCATAGCCGTTTTCCCACAGCCGCACGAATTCCGGGATCATTTCAGGCGGATCCTGCAGATCAACCGGCAGAATGACGATGATCGCATCCCCCCCGGCATAACGCAGCCCGTTGAAGGCAGATCGGAACACGCCAAAATTCCGGGCGTTCACTACCACTTTTACATTCTTGTCACCGGCAGCGATCTCTCGCAGGATTTCCACGGTACGGTCGGTTGAAGCATTGTCGACAAAGATGTGCTCACACCTATAGCCTGGTAGCTCATTTTCAAAAATCGCCTTAACGGTTTCGTAGCAATTCACTACGTTGTCTTCTTCATTGAAGCAGGGAGAGACAACAGAAATTGTTTTCATATCATCATCTAGCATCTAACGGCACCACTTACCCACCCAATATGCAGGCATGATCATAGCATCCCGCAAAGTTCGAGATTCGCACAACACCTGCGCTGCAGAAATATCATGCAGCAATGTGCATTCTCGGCCACAGAGAAGATGAAATCCGTCCCACCCGGCAATGTTACTGCACGGCTATTGTTTCCCAAGCTTTTACCGCGTTTAGTATACCCGGGAATTGTAGACTGAAAAAAAATAATCGAATGAACCGTAAAATCCGTAATGCGCTTTT
This sequence comes from Ruegeria sp. CDSC085, assembly GCF_059610465.1. NCBI lineage: Bacteria > Pseudomonadati > Pseudomonadota > Alphaproteobacteria > Rhodobacterales > Roseobacteraceae > Ruegeria > Ruegeria sp. CDSC085. The sequence goes on from NZ_JBXWNR010000016.1 coordinate 55,591, forward strand.
TCAGATCCACACCTGGATGGGTCTACATTTATCAATTTTTTTTGCATTCATGTTTCTGACCGGCACCCTTCTGGTGGCCGGGTTCGAGCTTGAATCGATTGGCCGCCCGGCAATCTGGACCATCACCTCCGAGGAAGATCGCACCGCTAGCTTCGGAATGATCTACGAGGGCGTCAAAGAAACCCATCCTCAAAGCCGCCCTTTCGTGATCGTCAAACGTTCGCCCCCCTGGTTCGTGGACCAGACCTATGGCAACACAGGTTGGGGAGAGGCGGTGACATTCTGGACCGATCCGGTCACCGGAGAGGTTGCCGAAGAAACGCGCAATCTGGGCTTTCGCAACATATTGCGGGATTTACACGATACGTTTCTGACCGAGAAACGGATCATGTTCGTACTGATTTCGGCCACATCGGTTCTGCTGTTGGGGCAGATCATCAGCGGACTCATTACATATCGGCGGTTCTGGAAAGGGTTTTTCCGGTGGCCCGGCCGTTCGAACGGATTGCGATCATGGACAGGCGGTGCTCATCGGCTGACCGCGATCTGGTCCGCACCAGTTGTGATCCTGATCGCCCTGACCAGCTTCTATTTCATGCTGGGCGGGTTGGGAATTAGCGGCACAACACCAGAGCTTCCACCCTCGTCTCCTCGCGACTCCGCTCTGCCGGCGGGCTTTGGACCGGAGATTATAAACACCGCTGAAGCCCGCGCCCGGGCGGCCCTGTCCGGCTTTGATCCTGTTGTGATGCTCATACCCGGTAGCCAAGCCGACAGCCTTGTCTTTATCGGGCATGTGGAAGGGATCGCAAAGTTTCGCGGCATGAGCTCCGTTGCACTGGACCCCGCGACGCTCGAGGTTCTGGGTGTTCTGACGCCAGATGGTTTGGGCGGGCTTGCAAAGTGGAAAGAGCTGATGAACATGCTGCATTTCGGCACCTGGGCCGGGGCGTTTTCGATGGCGCTCTGGATTGTGTTCGGGTTAATCGCGACCGGCGTTGCCATAACCGGTGCCATGATCTTTTCTGCCCGGCTATACCCGGATGTTGCGTGCTATGGCCCATTCAGGCGCATCTGGCGCGGGATGGGCTGGACCCGATGGGCTTATCTGCTGCTGCTGGCCGGAATGCTGTTCACAGCTTATCACCGCTTCAACCCTGGCGCTTATGCTGCGACCAGAGTCCATCCCGTCAACGCCGACGGGTCGATCGCCCGGTTGATCTTGCGCGCACCACTGCGGCACGAAACCCCGCTTGATGTTGAAATGCGGATCGGCGCGCCGGACGTTGTAGCCGTATCGATTGAAATTGATAGTAGTCCGGCCCAGTCAGCTGAGCTGATCCGACACGATGCAAAAGCCACAGCCTATTTCCAGTTGACCCCCGCTGAAACGCAAAACGAGATCATAGCCAATCTAAAAAAATCGGATGGCAAGGAAGAGACTGTCATCTTTCGTTTAGGACACCCCATCTGGTAAGCACCAGCGCAAGGCCGAGAACAAGACGTATCGTCCGGACCCTGCGCGTTCAGATATGGGTTCATGTCACATTGGTGCCCCGGGGTCGGACCATCGATATTAGCAGGCGCATCCTGCCCCGCTGGAACAGAAACGCCAGCAGGCAATAGGCAACACCCCCGGTCATTGTACCGATCAGAAGAACCAGAATTCGCGCGGCGTCACTCAGCACCCACACGACCCCCTGCACTGCCGCCGCCATCCCGCCTGACAGCAGGAGCGGCGCAAGATGCTGCCGCATCAAAGTCAGGCCGGACAGCCCCGCAATATGTCCCAGATTGGCAAATTTGAGCGGCCAGACCAGCAAAAAGACAGCCACAAAACCGGCTGTGACGACCGGCAATCCGTAAGGGGCGAGCGCCGCGATCACTGCCGCCGCCAGCGCCACCTCAACCCAGGACAGGATCGCGAGACGCCCGGCCTGACCTGCCGCCAGACAAAAGGTCTGCTGCACCTTTTCGGCGCACAGATACATGCCAAACACCGACATCAGGCTCAGGACCGGAGCGGCGGGCGCCCATTTCTGACCGAACAGCAGCACCAGCGCCGGTTCCGCCAGAACCGCCAGCCCGGCAAAGGCCGGAAAGGCCAGAAACCCGGTCAGGCGCATGACGTCGATCAGCAAATCCGTCGCCTGACCACCATCGCGTGCTGCCGCACCAAAGGCAGGCTGCGCCACGGTGCGCAGCGGTGTGATAATCAGGAACGAGGCGGTCTCGATCACCCGCCAGGCAATTGCGTAATACCCCGCCGGCACCGGCCCCAGCATCGCGCCGATGATTACCGCAGGCGACTGCACCGCAGCCAGTTCCGCCGCGCGCAGGCCCAGAATACGGTGACTGAAATGCAAGATCCTGTGCATGTGATCCCGCGATGCGTGGAACGTCGGACGCCAGGATACCGCCCCCCAGGCCATCACGATATTGGTGGCCGTCATCGCCAGCCGCTGACCGACCAGGCTCCAGACGCCGTATCCCGCCAGCGCCATGCCAATGCCCACGACCCCTCCGACCGCCGCGCCAAGTGCTGCACGGATAGCCAGAACTCGGAACTGCATTTCCCGGCGCAGGATCGCCACCGGCACCGCCGTCAGCGAAATCATCAGCACCGTCGGGGATAATCCGATCAACAATTCACTCGCAACCGGATCATTGTAGAAATATGAGACCGGTCCCGCGCCCAGATACAGCGCAACCGTCAACACGCCCCCCAGCAGCGCCAACAGCCAGAAAACCGAGTTCAACCGCTCTGGTGACAGCGCCTCACGGGTCAGCAGAATGTCGGAAATCGTTTCGCGGACCAGGAATTCGGAAAACAGCACAAAGGCCGCCACCATCGCCAGAAGACCAAAGGCCTCGACCCCTAAAATACGGGCAAGAATGGCAAAAATGATAAAATTGAACGCCTGCTCGACCCAGATACCCGCTGACATCCAAGCAACTCCGCTGCTGAAACTCTGCCGCCCTGACACCCGTTTCCTTCCTGTTACCCGAACCCCGCCAAGTGCCGATAGACACATGTCTCAATCACTCACGCCTGCTGCGCGCAGTATACGTAAATACAAACTTGACGCCTTAACGGTCGAATTTGGTCAAATTTATTGTCTATGTTCAGTCTGTACGTGTTCGAATACTATACGCAATACAGGGAATTATGCCCCTCACGTTCCATGCGCCACGTAATTCTTGCAGCGAGGGCCGGGGCTGGGATTATTAAGTGAATAAAAGGTTTTTATTTTCATGAACAACGTCGCAGAGCCGATGGAGACGAACAGCACCACATCCGAAGAGCTGATCGCATCGGAAACCGCCGGCATGAGCCTGAGCGTGGTCATCCCCGCCTATAACGAGGAAAACGCCGTCCGCCACACGGTTGAAGATGTGCGCACCCATCTCGAACCACTGGGCATTCCCTACGAGATCATCGTGGTGGACGATGCCAGTCAGGACAACACCCGCGCCGAGGCCGAGGCCAGCGGCGCCACCGTCACCTTCAACGACGTCAATTCCGGCTATGGCGCCAGCCTCAAGCGAGGTGTTCGGATGGTGCAGCATGAATATGTGGCCATTCTGGATGCCGACAGCACCTATCCCGCGCGCTATCTTCCCGGAATGCTGGCCATGTGCCGCGATCAGGACATGGTCGTGGGTGACCGGGGCGCGGCGATGAAGAACGTGCCGCTGCTGCGCCGTCCGGCCAAGAAATTCCTGTTCGCCTTTGCCTCGTTCCTGGCCGAACGCAAGATCAACGACCTCAACTCGGGCCTGCGCGTGTTTCGCAAATCCGAGCTGATCCCGTTCCTGCCGCTGTTGCCGCAGAATTTCTCATTCACCACCACGATCACGCTGTGCATGACGTCGAATGGCAAGCGGATGATCTATACGCCGATCGAATATGGCAAACGGGTGGGCAAATCGAAAATCCGGCCGATCGATTTTCTGAACTTCATCATCCTGATCCTGCGCATCAGCACGCTGTTCAATCCGCTGCGGGTGTTCATTCCGCTTGGTCTGGCGTTCTTCACGCTGGGAACGGTGAAGTTCATTATCGACATGTTCTACTGGAACCTCAGCGAAACGGCGGTGTTCTCGTTCCTGGCGGCGATCATGATCTGGTCGCTGGGGCTGATCGCCGACATGATCTCGCGGTTGCACCTCAGACCGTGACATGAGCGGCGGTATGCTTTCCGATCCAAGTCAACGGCGCTGGCTGATCCGGGTGGTCGGGTCCGGTCTGGTGCTGGCGATCCTGTTCTGGATCCTTCCAACTGATGCAATCGTGGCAGCGCTGAAGTCGATCCCGATCTGGGTTTTCCTGTCTGTGTTCGTTCTGTTCCTGTTGGCCCATGTGGCTGCGGCCCTGAAATGGTGGCTGCTGCTGAACCGGGGGCTTCCGCCCCTTCTGGCCATCCGGGCGCATTTTGCCGGGCTGGCTGCCAACCTGTGCCTGCCCGGAGCTATTGGCGGCGATACGGTGCGGGCCGGTCTGGCGCAGACGGCGATGAAAGACGGCGCACAGGTTGTTGCGGGCGCAACCGTTGACCGGCTGATCGACATGGTGGCCCTGCTGACCCTGTCCTGTCTGGGCCTGGCCCTGACATGGGAAAACGCGGCGGGCGGGCACACGATCTGGCCAGTGGCGCTGATCCTGCTGGCCGCGCTGGCGGGTATGGTCGCCTTGCCGCGCCTGCTGCCCCTGCCCTGGCGCTATGTCCCCTCTCTGCCCGGCAAGGGCTTTGCCCATCGTCTGGCCGATACACTGGCCGGGATGGGCCGCAAACCCGGCACGCTGGCAGTCGCTTTCATCGCATCTGTGCTGATCCAGTTGCTGCTGGTCCTGCTGGCCTGGTGGCTGGCCCTGGCGGCGGGTGTCGATGTGGCCGCCGGGCCATGGATCTTCGCCTGGCCGCTGGCCAAGATCATCGCCGTGCTGCCCGTGTCTTTGAACGGGCTGGGCCTGCGCGAGGCCACATTGGCCGGTTTCCTGGCCCCCTTCGGTGCCAGCGCGCCTGCGGTCGTGGCCGCCGGGCTGGTCTGGCAGGTTGTGTTGTTTACAGCGGGCGGGTTTGGCGCGCTGGTTCTGACCATGTCCGGGATGCGGTTCAGCGCTCCGGAAAGTTCCCAGAAGGAAGAGTGCAAGTGACGGATGTTTCCCAAAACCAAGGCGGCGACAAGCCCCATATCATCATTCTGGGGGCTGGGCCCGCTGGCCTGGCCGCAGCCCACGCGCTGACCGGACAGGCCCGTGTAACCGTGATCGAACGTGCGCCCAGTGCGGGTGGCAATTCGGCCTCATTCCCGATTGAGGGCGTGATCTGCGATTATGGCTCGCACAGGTTTCATCCGGCGGCCGAGCCCGAGGTTCTGGCCGATGTGAAATCCCTGCTGGGGGACGATCTGCTGCTGCGCCCGCGCCACGGGCGCATCCGGCTGGGCGGCAAATGGATTCACTTTCCGCTGAAACTGACCGACGCGCTGATGCGCCTGCCCAAACCCTTTGCCGCGTCGCTGATCGGGGACATGGCGCTGAAACCCTTCCGCAAGAAAAGCGAAGGCCCTGAGACATTCTCGACCGTGCTTTATGACGGGCTGGGCCCGACGATTTCGGACAACTTCTATTTCCCTTACGTGCGCAAGCTGTGGGGTCTGGACCCAGACAAGCTGGCGGTGAAACTTGCCGAGCGCCGGGTCGGCAGTGGCTCGGTCGGCAAGATCCTGATGAAGATGCTGCGCCTGCTGCCGGGGTTGCGCAGCGAAACGGCGGGTCGGTTCTTTTATCCGCGCAAGGGGTTCGGGCAAATCTCGGACGCGATGCGCAACAGTGCCGAAGCCAACGGCGCCACCTTCCTGTTCAACACCGAAATCACCGCCATTGAACGGGACGGCAACCGCATCACCGGGTTGACGATCCGCAACGAAGATGGCGAACGACACATGACCGGCGATCTGATCCTGTCGACCATCCCGCTGACCGGGCTGACGCGCTTGATCAGCGACCCTCCGGCAGAGGTGGTCGAGGCCGCCCGCGCGATCCGGTTCCGGGGCATGATCCTGCTGTACCTGGTGCTGGAGACAGACCAGTTCACCGAGTTCGATGCCCATTACTTCCCGGAGCTGTCGATCCCGATCAGCCGCATGTCGGAGCCCAAGAACTATAACGCCAGCGGCACGCCAAAGGGCGTCACCGTTCTGTGCGCCGAACTGCCCTGCGACCCGGATGAGAAATGGTGGTCCATGTCCGACGAGGAACTGGGGCAGGAGTTCACCAAATGGCTGGGCCAGCTGGGCCTGCCGGTCACGGTGCCGGTGCGCCGCTGCGAAACCCGGCGGCTGAGCCATGCCTATCCGGTTTACGATGTGGGCTATGAAGACCGATTTGATACGGTGGATCAGTGGCTCTCGGATCTGGACGGATTGCTCGTATTTGGACGGCAGGGCCTGTTCGCCCACGACAATACGCACCACGCTTTTGCCATGGCTTATGGCGCGGCGGATTGCATTGACGGCAAGGGCCATGTCGACCGCGCGAAATGGAACCGGTATCGCGAGGTCTTTGCCACCCATGTGGTGGAAGACTGACCCATGCCCGCCTGGCAGGCCGATATCCTGATGTATCATTCGATCTCGGATGCTCCGGGGCCGACCTCAATTGCACCCGAGGTGTTCAGGGCACAGATGCAGGCGCTGGCTACATCGGGCCTGCCGGTGGTGACACCGGATGCACTGGCCAACCCGCCCGCCCCCCGTGTGATCATCATCAGCTTCGACGACGGATTTGAAGATTTTGCCGATACCGCCTGGCCGATCCTGCGCGATCACAATTTTACCCCGATCGTCTATCTGCCCTCGGGCCTGATGGGCGGCAGCGACAGCTGGGCCGGGGGCAACATCCCCTCCCGCCCTTTGATGGATTGGGACAGGATCGAAGCCTTGGCAACAGAAGGGGTCTGTTTTGGCGCGCATAGTGTCACCCACCCTGATCTCACCACGTTGGATGCACTCATGCTGGAAGAGGAAGTCAGCGGCTCCGGTCAGGACATTGCCGCGCGGCTCGGCCAGCCCATCCGGCATTTCGCGCCGCCCTATGGCGCATCGAACAACAGCGTGCTCAGACAGATCGCGCAGCATTACGACACCTCAGTCGGCACCCGTCTGGGTATAGCCAAAGCGGGGGATGATATCCACGACCTGCCCCGGCTCGAGATGTTTTATTTCAACGACATCGCCCGCTGGCAGGCGCATCTTGCCGGGCGCGGTTGGCCTTATCTTGCGGCGCGCAAGATGATGCGCGGCGTGCGTGCGATGGTACGAGGAAAATCGTGGTAAAATTGGTTCTTACACAGTGACTGGTACAAACACATGCATATTCTGATTACCGGCGGCGCCGGGTTCATAGGGTCCCATCTGACGGAACGGCTGATCGGTGAAGGGCATCGGGTCACGATCCTCGATGATCTGTCGACCGGGCTGATGTCCAACCTGACCTCTGTCGCGGACCACCCGAACTTCACCTTCGTCAAAGGCAGTATCCTGGATCGCCAACTGGTCGCCGATCTGGTTGGGCCAGCGGATGTGGTGTTCCATCTGGCGGCGGCCGTTGGCGTCAAGCTGATCATGGACGAACCCAGCCGGTCGATCCTGACCAATGTGGCAGGTACAGAAAACGTGCTGGATGCCGCGCTGATGGACAAGACACACACATTCATCGCCTCCAGTTCCGAGGTCTATGGCAAAAGCACCAATTTCCCCTTTCAGGAAGAGGGCGACCTGACCATCGGCGCCACCCGCAACCTGCGCTGGTCTTATGCCTGTGCCAAGACATTGGACGAGTTTCTGGCGCTGGCCCATGCGCGTGAATCCAACCTGCCGGTCACGGTTCTGCGCTTCTTCAACACCACCGGCCCACGCCAGACCGGGCGTTATGGGATGGTGCTGCCGAATTTCGTCAAATCCGCGCTGGAAGGAGCGCCACTGTTGGTGCACGGCACAGGCGAGCAATCGCGCTGTTTCGGTCATGTGGCGGACGTGGTCGAGGCCATGTGCCGTCTGATGACCCTGCCCGAGGCGCGCGGCGACGTGTTCAATGTCGGCACCGATCAGGAGGTCACGATCCGCGCCCTGGCCGAACAGGTCATCCGAACAACCGGCTCGGCCTCGGAAATCCAATTCGTGCCTTATGACACAGTCTATCCCGAAGGCTTCGAAGACATGCAGCGTCGCCTGCCCGATGTCTCGAAACTGCAACGGGTCACCGGGTTCCGCCCGATGCGGACGCTGCAGCAGATCATCGATGACATCGTTGCCGAGATGACCCGCCCGGTTCCCGCATGAGGGCGCATCTGCTGGCACAGACAGGCCGCACCCCGTGACCGATCTTATCATCGGGTCGGGGCCAGCAGGCGTATCGGTGGCCATTGCCCTTCTGAACCGTGGCCGTCAGGTTTTGATGATTGACGGAGGGCAAGAGCTTGAAGCCGCTGCACGGGAGCGCCGCGACCAGATGGCGGCCTCAGATCCTGAGGACTGGTCTGCAAGTGATATTCGGGCCTGGCAGGCCCCTCAGTTAGACACGCCGCCCGGACAGGTGCGCCGGTTCGGGTCAGACTTTGCCATGGTGTCGGGTACAGACACACTGGTTGCGCCGGATCAGATCGGATTGCGCGCCTCACATGCGGCGGGGGGGTTATCCAACCTTTGGGGATCGGCGGTCCTGCCCAACCGGGATGCAGATATCACCGACTGGCCGCTGAGCGCGCAGGATCTGGCCCCGCATTACCGGGCGGTTGCCAAATTTCTGCCGGTCAGTGGGCGAGAAGATGCCTTGCAGGCCCTGTTCCCCGCCTTTCCGATGCAGCACCGGGTTCCGTTGAGCCCATCGCCTCAGGCCGAGCACATTTTGCACCGTCTGGAACAACACCAACGCAGCCTTGCGGGGTTGGGGGCCTCTGCCGGAATGGCGCGCCTGGCTGTGGAACCGGGCTGCCGCTATTGCGGCCAGTGTCTGCATGGGTGCCCTTGGGGGCATATTTACTCGGCCAGACAAACACTTGAGGATCTGCGCCACCACACGGCGTTTCGCCACCGCCATGGCCTTGCCTATGGCTTTGAAGAACAAGCTGATCATGTCACGGTCCGGTTGGACGGCGGCGAGAGCCTGAAGGCTGATCGCGTTTTTGTCGCCGCAGGTGTTCTGGAAACGGCGCGCCTGCTGTTGCTGTCTTCGGCGGATCCGGCTGCCCACCTGCAATTGCAGGACAGCCAGCATTTCTTCCTGCCCAGCCTGCACCGCTGGCGCGCCCTGCGCCGCCCTGATCAAATCCCTTACCACACTCTGCCGCAGATTTTCATCGAGCTGGATGACCCCGATCTCTCACCCCATCTGGTGCATAGTCAGATCTATACCTGGAATGAGTTTTATGCCCAGGATCTGATCCGCAGTTATGGCGCAAAACTGCCCGGCTCGGCCCCTATATGGCATTTTCTGGCACGCCGGCTGATCGTGGCGCAGGCGTTTCTGCATTCCGACCATTCTGCCCGTATTGATCTGACAATGGCCCCTGACGGGCGGCTTGTATCCAAGGTCCTGCCGAACGACACAACCAAGCAGGTCATGGCGCGGGCCACATCCCGGCTGGCGCAGGTGCTGAAACTGGCCGGGCTGACGCCCCTCAGCTTTGCCCGCCGCCCCGGTGATGTGGGGTCAAGCTTTCATGTCGGCGGCTCGGTGCCCATGGCCAAAGCGCCCGGCACAGGACAATCGGATATTCTGGGCCGACCCAAAGGGCTGTCGCGGGTGCATCTGGTCGATGCCTCAAGCCTGCCCAGCATTCCGGCCACAACCATCACTTTTTCGGTCATGGCCAACGCCCACCGGATCGGAACGCTGGCCCCCTGACAGAAACGCTCGCCAGGGATGCTTATCCGGTGCCGGTTTCAAAAGCCCCGCCCTCCAGCGCGGCGGCCAACCTTGGGTTTCCTGCATCATGAGCTGCGCGCGCAAGCGCTGCGCCATAAGCTTCAAGCACGGATGTTTCGTGCCAGATTTCCAGAAACGCCTTGCGCGCAGCCGCACCTTGCACCGCGCGCTGATCGGACTGATGCTGCAGGTTGCGCATCGCCGTAATCAGATCGTCTTCGGATTCGAACAGCGCCCCGCCCCTTGCCCGCTCGACGATCTCGGGGAACGGGCCCAGACGTCGGGCAATCACCGGTGTGCCCAGCCGGAAGCTTTCGATCAGGATGATGCCGAAGGTTTCATAACAGACCGAGGGCACAATCAACCCCAGCGCCCCGCGATAATAAGCGTTCAATTCGTCAGGTGTCTTACGACCCAGAAATTTGATCCGGTCATTGCCTGCGGCTTGGCGCTTCAGTTCGTCCGCGTAGTCACCATCGCCCAGGATCAGCAGGTCCGCGTCGGGATAACGGTCAAAGGCCGGGAACACGTCCTGCAACCCTTTGATTTTTTCCAACCGACCGACAAACAGGAAATAGGGGCGTTCGTGCCCCGCCGGTTCCGGCAGAGCGCCTTGGTCCAGATCGGGCAGGAAATAGGGCAGCACCTGCATGTCCTGCCGCAGGCCAAACTCGCGGTGCTTGGCTCGGCTGAATCCGCTTTTGGCAATGATCAGGTCCATATAATTCAGCGCCCGATCCAGCGCACCAGTATAGCGCCATAGCTGCGGTGGGCGTTTGTAATTCAGCACACAGCGCAGGCACTGGCGCTCATCGCACAGCTCGCGCCCGTGCCGCCACAGAACATGGGTGGGGCAGACCAGCCAGTGTTCATGCGCCTCATAGATTTTCAACCCCTCGCCCATCGGCAACAGGCCGGGTCCGCCGATCAGGGATGTGTTGTTGTGCCAGATGATATCCGGCTTCCGCTCGGCCAGTATCTCGCGGATGCGGGCGGCGTGCACAACCGGGCGGCCAAGTTGCTGGGTCAGCAGGTTCGACATCACGCCGTTGCGACTGCGCAGCCCGATCCGCCGCACCCCGTCGGGCGCTCCTTCGGGTTGGGGTTTGCCGCCCAGAATCAGATAGCTGTCTTCGTCATGCACCACCGTCACGTCGTGTCCGCGCGCCACAAGCGCCCGCGCCATGCGCTGAATGCCAATGGCATCACCACCAAAGGAATAGGGGGGGTAAAATGTGGTGAACATCAAAATGCGCAGGGACTGCATGTGACTCAAACCGGATTACCAATGGCTTTCTGGTATCAAACACGATCCTTGCGACGATCGAAAGACATAAGCCACACGGGCAAACGGTTCGCACCCGATGTTGCGGACATACTGCCACTATATGCTTGTATAGATTTGGCAGGTCCTATGAACTTTATTTAGACAATACCCGGATGATCAGACAAAGGCGACTAAATACGTCTGACAATGTCTAAAGGTCATCAATGGCATAACCATCGCCCTAGACCAATTCCCGATAAGTGACCTCAAACCGACTGTTAACCCAATCAGGATCGAAACGATTTTCTGTGCCGCGCTCTGCGGCGGCTTCTGAAAGCGCGACCAGTTTCTGCGGGTCGCCCAGAACGCGGATTACCGCGTCGGCAATCGCCGGTACATCTCCGACCGGGACACATGCACCAACGTTGCCATCCACCAACTCTCGGACACCAGAGCAGTCAGTTGCAACCACCGGCTTGCCCGCTCGAAAGGCCTCGACGATTGAAATCGGCAGCGCTTCCCAGCGAGAGGTCAGAACCATCATGTCGGCAGCACGAAGGTATAGATAGGGGGTTTCTGTCCGGCCGACGAACTGCAACTTGTCTGCAACCCCACGGGCTCTGGCCAATGCAGACATTTCTTCATCTAGCGGCCCTTCTCCAAGAACAGCAAAGCGAATATGCGGGTGGCTCTGCGAAACCCGAGTCACCACATCAATCAGTATGTCTATCCCTTTTTGATATACCAAACGAGAAAGGGTCACGACAAGCTGTGAACCATCGCCCAACAGTTCCGCTCGCAGTGCGGCAACATCGGTAGGATTGTCCTTCGGGGCAGGTTTGATTCCAAGGCCGATAACGCGAACCTTGTCTTTCGCAACACCACCTCGAGCGACAAGATCCTCAGATGCGCGGAGACTAGGAGTGATAACGAGATCGGTGCGCGCAGCGATCCGGCCGAAACCGGGCACCCGGTCGTAATGCGACCCGTGATAGGTGACAGCAATCGGAATGTCTCGCCGCCCTACGGCCAACAATGCGACGAGCGCCGGGCCTGATTCATGCGCGTGAATGACATCAACGGAATTTCGGTTAAGCCAGCGCCTCAGCTGGATAACCGATTTCAACAGGTTCCACAGCCGCCGATGCATCCCTCCACCGTCAGCGCCTGTGTACAATAGAGGTAAATCTATGAACTCTGGATTGTTGGTTGGGCCATACCACTCCCCGGCGGTGCTGATCGGTGTTACGCGATGCCCGCGCGCCTCAAGCCATGCACTAAGGTCAAGAACATGCCGTGCTATTCCCCCTGTGCCGTAAACAGAAGGCATCTGAACGATGTGTAGGCGGGGACCCGTTGGATATTCGGAGCGCGATGTCACGGATTTTACCTCTTCACTGTTGTGCCAAAGCTGTTCATTCCGAATGAATTGTTGGTACCATTGGCATATTCCTAAACAATCATAATGACCGACCGACCCCGAAGGCTTGCTTTGTTGTCAGCTGGCAATATCGATGAAGGTAATGCAGGGGTATCAGTTTCCAAAACCGTCCAGAACCATGTAAATAAATAAACACAACAGCTTACCAAACTTGTAATAGCCTTCCGCGGATTGCAGATTCCTTAGTCGCTTCTGATCTCTTAGACTGGGGACAATTTTACACGAAATCAACGACCTTGTTTGTCTTCCGGTTGCTCGGCTAGCATCGTTACAACGAAGATACCCCGATGCATTTTCTAAGTGTAGACAGTTTAAAGATAAGGAAACCGAATGCAGTTGCCCCAAAAAAATAAGACTTCCGACCTCTTCGATCCCGCAGCACTTGTCCATGAGGTACGCAATGCATTGCAAGAGGTCGCAGCGCTGGATTCCCTCTGGCCGAATGGTGTTGTGCACCGTGGCGGACCTCACTACAGGCTAAACGGAACACTCGGGCCTGTGAGCTTTGGCGAAGATGAATGCGTTTCTATCGGGCGGTTCGTACACGAGTTCCGCCCGTCTAACTGTTTCATCATCGGTAATGCATTCGGGATGAGTTCAGTCTACATCGCCAAGGCAATGGAGACTTGTGGCGGCTCATCGGTCATTACGCTGGACAACAAGTCAGAGGGTGACGGGGAACGATGCGCAACGGTTGCAGAGAAGCTCCGGGAGCGTATGCAGGCACATTTGCTGGAGAACCGTTACGGATGGTCGCCAAATGATATTCTGTCCATCACGGAAGGCAAAAAGTTTGATTTTCTGCTCATCGACGGGCTGCATGCACACCCGCAGGTTACTGATGACTATCACGGTGCGTTGGATGTGCTGCATGACCAAAGCGTCATTTGCTGGCACGACTACTGGCTGGCTGGCGTGCCAGAAAGTGTAGCAACAGCAGAAAGCGAAGGATTTCTCTGTACAAAAGTGAATACATCCGGCGAGTTGGTTTTCGGAACACGAGACAAGTCCGTCTTCGACCAGATTCAAGCTACTTTCCCGGATGCGGAAGCTCCGCGCAAGCGCACGCGCGTCATGGGCTACGCCAGGCTTTATACGGGCCTGTTCAGGGCGGCCGCACGTAGAAGACTGGGGATGAGCTGAACGGCTAGTGTCATTCTTTCGAATTCCGTTCCTTCATATACCACAGAGTTTCCCCCGCAACCCAGGCAGCATACAACACGAAAAGCAACGGTGCTGTCCGCGCAAAACGCCCCATCTTTGACCACCCGGTCACACGCGACAGGCGAAAGACAAGAAGGAACGGGAGTGCCGGCGCCAGCAAGACCCGAGCAACCCAATAGTCACTTCTGTGCTCGCCGAGACGGTCACGAGCATAATGCAGCCCATGTTGGAAGCGTACAGAAATCAACTCCCAAAGATTGTAGGTGGCATTATGGTCGACCCTGGCTAAAGGCTCGAAGCGCAGTTGTACACCCTCCTTGATCAGACGATCGTGGATCACATGCTCCCAGGCGCCTTCGTGGGCCCAACGTCCGGCACGACCGCTGACTGCAGGGCCATACATTACATTGGCGCCCGTCAGCGCGCTGACACCTTCCTCTGCCGATCGGCTGGGTGAGAAAGTGCCATAGTCGGTCAGATAAGCCGCGTGGCTCACCACATCGGGTTGGACATTGCCGACCGCCCCGCCTATCACCTCGAAACCAGACTTTGTATTCTGTGACATGCTCATCAACCAATTGCGGTCCGCAAGAAATATATCTTCGGTGACTGCAATCCAACCTTCGCCGGCTTCACCCATCGCGGCCCCGCGCAATTGTGGAATATCCGAATCCCCCTCCACCAAAACAAGAGATGCCCATGGCCGGTCTGCGAACAACTTCGTAGTATCAATCGCTGAAGCGGGACGGGCAACAAAGACAGCAACGGGCGCATCAACCTGTGCCCGTGCCGTTTCAAGCGCATTGAGACACCCGTTTAACAGTTCCGGGTCGCCGGCCGACGCGATAGCGACGGAAAGGGCCGGTCCGGAATCGGATGAAGGCATCATGGTAAAATCATTCCTCATCAGGTTTAGGTCCCTGACAATATCCAACCATTTCACCCATCGCCCACATCAAAACGACAAGAAATAAGAGCGGCGAAGCTGGCCAGAAATGTCGCAGATACACTCTTTTCTTCAACTGGACCTTGAGCGCTCGGGCAAAAAGCACAAACGGCACCAGCGGTGAAACAAGTACACGGCAAAACCGCTGCCACTTCGAAATCGATTGCGAACAGATTGCCGCATATTTCCAGCCCCAAAAAAACCACTCCATCGCAAGGTCCGTTGTCCTGACGCGCGGTCTTATTTCGGTGGTTCGTGGTCGGTCAGACAATATCAGTTTCTTTCCGGATGCCATGAGGTGATCATGCACAGAAACTTCGCGAAACCGGTGCTGATATAGATGTTCGAGTTCGCAGAGATCTGCGGCAGCATAGCAAAGGTTGGTTACCGACAAAAATTCGGTTTCCACAGTCTGGTGCGGTGCCATGTAGCGTCCGAAATCGAAAAAATGAACAGCCCAATGCCAAAACGTATCGTAGCCGTTGTCGACACATCCACCAATCGCTGCAACCGATAGTTCTTGGTGCATTTCTACCATTGTCGCCACCCAGTTTCTGGCTGGAATGCCGCGATCATGTAAAAGCCCGATGAAGCGCCCGCGCGCTTTTTTGATGCCTTCTGCGCGCCGGACATCCCAGAGTTGATGATATTCAAGCGCATTCCGCGGGATAATGCCCCCTTCTATAACGCCCAAGTCAAGAAAATTGAAACCTGGAAACTGCGCCTTCATCTCAGCGACTTCGGGAGACATGTGGTCATACGGGATGATAATCTCTACTTGGTCACTGCCAGCCTGAGCCGCCAGCTCACCCAGACATTTCCGCAGCACATCGCCCCCATCGACAATCGTGACCACAACCGAGATTTCCGGAGAACCGGTGCTAAGCACATTCATTCAAGGACCTTTGAACAAGAGGGGTAGGATTTACACTTCCTTGGATACCTTAGAACATTTAGACCTCGTTCTGAAAATATGTATCCTTCGGTATTCCGGCAGTTTTCCTGCAACGATATTTTGGAATTCAAATGATTAAGACCCGGATTTCTCTTGCCGTGAAACAAATAATGTATGTGAATTGCCGCACCATAATACCACGGCCTCATTTAGAAAATTGGATATGACGGAGTGTGATCATGCATATTGGCGTTGACGGCACGACGTGGCGCAATGAGCGCGGGTTCGGGCGCTTCACACGAGAGTTAGTGAATGCGTTGGCAGCCCGTGATGGAAAATTTCGTTACTCCCTGATTTGCGATCAAGACCCTCCTTATCCTGTCCCCTCAAATGTCGAAGTAATCGTCGCGCCCGGGTCGGGAACCGCGGATCCGGCAAGTCGGTTTCAGATGCACCAGGCGACGGTGAAACTAGGGTGCGATGTATTTTTCTGCCCAACTGTGTCCTCGTATTACCCGTTGCTATCGCGCATTCCCAAAGTGGTGTGCATACATGACACAATTCCCGAGCGCTTCCCGGATTTGATCTTTCCGACAAAGCTGAACCTCGTGCTTTGGAAAATTAAAATCGCGCTGGCCAAATTTCAGGCCACCCGGTTCATTACCGGATCCGAGTCATCTGCGGCAGACCTGAAATCCATCCTCGGCATTTCACGAGACCGGATTGACCTGACAACAATGGCAGCGGCACCATTTTTCAAAAAGATAAACGATACCAATGCATTAAGCGACATACGCGCTGAATATAGCGCGCCTAAAAACGCCCGAATTCTTGTCTATGTCGGCGGGTTCAACAGACATAAGAATGTTCTGCGGCTCATTCAGGCCATGCCGATGATACTGGCACAGCACCCAAATGCCTTTCTGGTGATTATCGGGCGAACCACGGGCGACAGGTTCTGGGACAATGTCGAAGATTTGCAAGCATCCGCCCGTGCAGACGCTGTCGCCTCCGAGCGGATCATTTTCACCGGCGAAATTTCGGACGAAAAACTTGCGCTTCTGATCAATGCCGCTCACGCGCTTGTGCATCCGTCATTGTATGAAGGCTTCGGTTTTCCGCCTGTTGAAGCCATGGCTTGCGGCACTCCGGTTCTGGGGTCTAACACAAGCAGTATCCCCGAAGTGGTCGGCGACGGAGGGTTGCTGTTTGATCCCACTGACCCGTCTTCGATTGCACAGCAGACCAACAGATTGCTGTCTGACAATGATCTTCACGCGCGTTTGTCCGAACAAGCTATACATCAGGCCGCAAAATTCACCTGGGATCGTGCCGCTGAGATGACCGAGATCAGCTTTGAAAACGCGCTGAGGAAAGCGCATTGAGAATTATCCCACCAATTGAGAACAATTTATACAAAGGATGAGAATTGATGCCCTTTTTACCGCAAACCATAATACGTTTCGACAATTTTGATTTAAGTTGCGCTTCGCGATCCAACCCCATGACCTCGTGCTCTCCAGCCCACCCCGGGAACACAGATCACTTCGGAGAGAAAACATGAAGCAACACCAGATTTCTGTTGTCGTTCCCTGTACCAATGCCCTGTCCGACTTTTGGGCTTGCGCGGCAGCTCTGCAAAGCCAGACCGGCCCCGAGCCCGAAATCATTGCCGTTATACGCCTGGGGCCTGAATTCACCAGCCAGCTCGAAACAGAATTTCCGAACATACGCACCATATCGGTAGCCGCAGATACGACGATACCTCAAATGCGCGCCGTCGGCATTCGGGCGGCCTTGGCCGATGCAATCGGTGTTCTTGAGGATCATGTGATTGTGCCGCGTGACTGGACCGAGCGTATGCTGGGCGAAATTGCGGCCGGATCCGATGTGGTGGCCGGCCCGGTGGACAATGACGCAACCGATACCCTTGTCGACTGGGCAGCGTTTCTTTGTGAATACAGCGCTGTCTTGCCGCCACTGAATGACGGCCCGTCAGATTGGCTTCCGGGCAACAACACTGTGTATCGCAGCGACGTTCTAAAACGGTTTGATGCCCTGCTCGATGACGGCAAATGGGAAAACCATCTACATGACCATATGCGTGTCGAAGGGGTGTCTCTGACACTGCGCAACGACATCATTTCCGGCCACAGGATGCATTATACCTTCGGCCTCTATCTCACGCAGAGATACCTTTATTCGAAAAGCTTCGCCGGAGCGCGGGTGCGCGGTGAAGCGTTCGGGAAAAGAATCCTAATGGGCCTTTTCGCCTTTGCCCTGCCCCCGCTCGTTTATTTCCGCGTGGTTCGGAACGTCTTGTCTAAAGGCCGGCACATCCGGCAATTGCTACTTTCGTTGCCCCTTCTCGTGCCATTTTCATTGTCCTGGGGGTTGGGTGAAGTCGCCGGATACTGGTTTGGCGCAGGCCAGTCCCTGTCCAGAGTTCGGTGAGGGAAAGGCTTGCGATGATCACGCAGGATCACTCACAACCCGATATCTCGGTGATTGTCGTGATCGTTGACGGAGGCGAAGCGCCGCACACATGCCTTACTGCGCTTACCAACCAACGCGGCGATTACGATGCTGAGGTTATTGTTCCATTCGACCAGCTTTCGCAGGAAGCTGCTGGGGCGGCAACTGACTTTCCTGGCTTCATGTTTCTTGATCTTGGAACAATTGCAGGCGGCGGGGCACAAGATGGTTCTATCGGACCGCCCGCGCACAACCGAGTAACACCCGCGTATCCCGACGACCACACTCGCTCTGGAATGGTTCCATTGGGGCCGCAAATACGCTCGCATCCGATGCGGCGAGATTTCGTTCGGCCTACGGATCTTTCGCGCCGCCGTAACTCCCATTTTGCCGTTTGTTCTGTTTTTCAGGCATCTTGGAAACCAGCGCCGCAAGCGGATTTATCTTCGAAAGTTCTGGCTTGCCTCACTGCTTATTTTCATGATCGTAAGCATGTGGGCATGTGGTGAACTGGTGGGATATTTTTAGGGGGAAGAACCTGAGACACTATGAAACCAACTGTAAGGCGCACTTTTCATAACGCCCGAGCAGAGCTAGCGCCTGCTGACAAAGCGCTGTGATTTAGTAGTTGATAATTTTGAAGGTGAAAACATGATACCAGTCGCGGTTCCGGACCTTTCGGGTAATGAAGAACGCTATGTTGTAGAAGCAATCAAAGGGACCTGGATTTCTTCAAGCGGCGCATTTCTTGATCGTTTTGAAAAAGAGTTTGCGACTGCGTGTCAGACCGACCACTGCCTTGCGGTCGCAAACGGTACAGTTGCGCTTCACCTCGCTCTTCTGACACTGGATGTGCAGCCCGGAGACGAAGTTCTCGTCCCTGCCCTAACCTATATCGCAACGGCCAATGCTGTCAGGTACTGCGGCGCAATACCGATCTTCGTCGATGTCGATCCGGATGACTGGTGTATCGACCCGGAAAAACTCGCCGAAGCAATAACCCCCCGGACAAAAGGGATCATTGCGGTTCACCTTTATGGCCACCCGGCGGATATGGACGCCATCAACCAGATCGCTGCTGCCCATGATCTCTGGGTCATCGAGGACGCCGCCGAGGCGCATATGGGGGAATACAAAGGCCGCAAGGTCGGCTCTCTGTCAAATATCGCCTCGTTTTCCTTTTTCGGAAACAAAGTTTTCACCAGCGGTGAAGGCGGCGCGCTCACATTCAATGATGACTCCTTGTTGGAGCGGGCCAAAATGTTGCGCAGCCAGGGAAATGATCCGCACCAGCGTTATGTTCATAGGGTTGTTGGCTACAATTATCGCATGACGAACCTGGCAGCTGCGGTCCTTTGCGCGCAGATCGAACGCGCGGGCACCATTCTGGCGCGGCGCCGGGAGATTTTTGAAACCTATGACCAAAACCTGAAAGGAATACCCGGCATCAAATTTCGACCAGTCATGCCATGGGCCAAGCTGACGCCGTGGTTATACTGCCTTAAAGTTGATCCGGAGCAGTATGGTGCAACCCGGGATCAGTTGGCGGATTATTTGCGCTACAATGGTGTCGACAACAGACCGTTCTTCCCAAGCATGCATCAACAACCGCCATATCTGGAATTTGCCGCCACGCAAAATGTGCACCTGCCTCAGTCCGAACATCTCTCGGCAACGGGTCTCAACCTGCCAACTTTCACGGGCCTGTCTGACGCCCAGATAGGGACGATCTGCAACCTAATTGCGGAAGGAGTCTCAGGCTAACCGCCCGACCCGACCGCCACATGCCGAACCTAGGGGCGCACAGGTTGTAGCACCGGCAGATCAATGACCTTGTTGGTGCGCGAACTTTCAACAACGGCATTTGCAATTTCGATCGACCGCAGCCCAGCATTTCCATCTGCAATTCTTACACTGAGGTCACCTTCACAAAGCTTCAGAAAATCCTGAAGCTCTACCGCAAACGAATTTTTCGCAGTGGTTTTCCATGAGAACAGTTTTTCGCGAAACGCAATATCAAAATATTGACGTTTTGTGGTTGTCCCTTTGCCGCCGGGTTCCGGAAGAGTGATCAGAACGTTCTTCATCGGTGCATAGGCGCCTTGCACCATGCCATGCGTACCATGAACTTCGATTGCGAAATCATACCCACGCCATTCACCCCATGTCGCGTGATAGACGGCGGGAATGCCTTCGGGGTTTTTTAACACGGCTAGGGCAGTATCCTCAGAGCCCGGAAGATTCCAGACGGTCTCGCTGGCCACACCATAGACCGAGGTCACTTCGCCCAGTATGTAACGCACCATGTCGGTCATATGAATGCCGATATCCCACATCGCCCCACCACCGGATTTCGGAACCCGATATTCCCAATCATGGGTGAAATGAGCCAAGCCGTCATGGCCGCAGGATGCGCGCACATGAGTGATTTTGCCTATTTTACCGGCACTAATGACATCTTTCACATAAGCGAATGAAGGGTAATAGCGCATGTTGAAACCGGTCGCGATCACCCGGTTTGCAGACCTAGCGACCTCCAGCATCCGATGACAGGTTTCCGCATTGCTGGCCATTGGTTTCTCGACCAGCACATGCATGCCGCGCTTTAGCGCACTGATGCATGGGTCCTCATGCGTATGCGGCGGGGTCGAAACCACAACCGCATCCATGTCCACGTCAAGAAAGCGCTCAAGATCCGTGAATACCGGAGCACCACCTGCCACCTTGCGTGCAGCTTCTTCAGACAGGTCCAGAACGGCCGCAAGCATTGTATCCGGGCACTCCTGGATGGTTTCGACCCTCAGCTTGCCGATTTTCCCGGCGCCCCCCACAACTCCGATACGCATAGATTACTCCTTGTAAAAATAAGTCCGCGCTGTCTGCTCAGTTCCCTTCCAGCGCAATAGGCACTGACAAACCCTTGTCCCGTAAAAGCGCATGGCGCCGGGCCGCAATTCGATCCTCTGCAACCATCTCAGCACATAGCTCGCGAACGGTGATCGTGGGTTCCCAACCCAACTTGTTCCGCGCTTTGCTGGCATCACCCAGAAGGGTTTCAACCTCGGCAGGCCGGAAATATCCAGGGTCGATCCGCATGATCACGTCGCCAAGCGAAACCGCGGGGGCGGTTTCCGGGTCCACTGCGGTTACGACGGCACACTCATCAAGGCCTTTCCCGCAAAATTCCAAGGCGATACCCAGTGCCTCGGCCGTCCAAACGATGAATTCCCGGACCGAATGCTGCTCTCCGGTGGCGATGACGAAATCCTCGGGTTCGTCCTGTTGCAGCATCAACCACTGCATCTGCACGTAATCCTTTGCGTGTCCCCAATCCCGTAGAGCATCAATGTTGCCCATGTAGATGCAGCTTTCCAGGCCTTGCGCGATATTGGCCAGACCGCGGGTGATCTTGCGGGTCACAAATGTCTCACCCCGCCGCGGGCTTTCGTGATTAAACAGGATACCGTTACAGGCATACATGCCATATGCCTCGCGATAATTCACCGTGATCCAATAGGCGAAAAGCTTGGACACGGCATAAGGCGACCTTGGATGAAACGGGGTGGTTTCACTTTGCGGTGTTTCGCTGACAAGCCCATAGAGCTCCGACGTGGACGCCTGATAAAAGCGCGTCTTTTTCTCCAGCCCGAGAAATCGAATGGCCTCAAGCAGGCGCAGCGACCCTATACCATCGACATCTGCGGTGTATTCCGGCACCTCGAAACTGACATCGACGTGACTTTGCGCCCCAAGATTGTAGACTTCATCGGGCTGAACCTCTTGCAGGATACGGGTCAGGTTCGACGTATCGCTCAGATCTCCGTAATGCAGCTTCAGCTTCCGATCGGTTACATGGTGGTCCTCGTAAATATGGTCAATTCTCTGGGTGTTGAAGTTCGAGGCGCGCCGTTTGATCCCGTGCACCTCGTACCCCTTCTCAAGCAGGAACTCAGTCAGATAGGAGCCATCCTGTCCGGTAATGCCGGTAATGAGAGCCGTTTTTTTCATAATGACACGTATCCTTATGGCTATACGTTGCTGAGCTTTCCTTTTGCGTGACCAACTGCATCAATCCCAGCCGGCCAGCGGAATGCTCCTATTTTTTTGCTTTCATCGTGGAGGGCCTTCAGAAGATGTGTGGCCCGCGTGATCAAACCAATGCATCACGCCAACAACCAAAGACACATGTTTCCGATCTTGCCAAATTTTGCTGTTGAGTCGACCGTGGCTCTGCCAGCGATCCCAATGCTGCGCTGCAACGGCATTTCCGCCTCAGCCGCACCGATCTTCCTACAATATCTCATTAACAACCACGGGTCTGTATTTTAGCCGACACCTCTAACAACAATTCACCTGTGGACAGAGTAGCATGGGCGCACTACCTGCGCTAGTTTTCTAGGAGACAACACGTTGTCGTAACAGCGGAATTGAGGGGTGAAATGGGGTCATGAATATCACCAGATCGGAACATCTCGGTGGCATGTCTGTTTTAGTAACCGGCGCGACCGGTTTTATCGGCACGCGGCTTGTTCCTGCACTGTTGGAGGCCGGCGCAAAGGTCACAACATTGCTACGCAGCCGCCACGGCGCACGCACGCTCAAGGCGATGGGTGCGCATGTCCTGGTCGGGGCACTTGACGACAGGGCCGTCATGGAAACCGCTCTGCAAGGTCAGAAGGCCCTGTTCAATCTTGCCTATGATGTGCGCGCGCCTGCCCAGGCCAACCTGGCCGCCTTCGAAACACTCCGTATGGCGGCGGAAACGGCCGGGGTTGGCCGGATCATCCATACCAGTTCCATCGTCGTTTATGATGGCTGGCCGCAACGGAATCTGACCGAGGACAGTCCCCTGGCCGAGACCGGCGGTGCGTCCTACCAACAGGCCAAAATAAAGATGGAACAGGTTCTGACACAAGGAAACTGCCCGGCAGCAATCCTGCAGCCAACGCTAGTCTATGGCCCGGGTAGTACGCTTTGGACGGACCAGATGGCCGACTGGCTGACAGCGGGAACCGTGGTCCTTCCCGAGCCGGAAGGACTGTGCAACGCAGTTTTTGTTGATGATCTGGTGCAAGCCATGCTGCGCGCGGCGCTGCTTAAAGACCTGCGTCAGGAACGCTTCATCATCTCGGGTTTGGCGCCCATTGCGTGGTCGGACCTGTTATCCGGCTATGCCGGGATTATTGGCCGGGGCACACTCCGCCACATTCCTCTTGCAACCCTTGAAAGCCAGTTGCCACCTGAGGAGACAGACGAAATATCCGATACCCCGTCCCTTGCCGAGCGGACCAGCGCGACCGCGCGGATGTGGATCGGCAGACAACGCTTCGAAACGCTGGTGCGCACGGTGAAACGACGACGGCCTCAACCGGGCGAGATATTTCCTGACCGCTACATGCTGAACCTCTATTCGGCCAGGGGCAGTTGCAGCATTGACCATGCCCTTGCCCGGTTAGGCTATGCGCCCTCCTATGATCTTGAGGCCGGGCTGGAGGCCACCCGTACCCATCTGGAAACCCGTTTCAAAGCGTAGCGCGGTGGCCGAGTCCGTTTATCCGGACAGGTTGAAGAATACTTGCCGACAGATCCGTAGGTACAGCATCCCGGTAGTTTCAACGCCAGTTTTGCATCGAGGAAAAGTTCAGAAATTCTAAATCGTGTTTTTCAACTCAGCCTCTACAATTTTGTACAATGTCTCCAATTGGATCTTTTTGAGAAACACAATGCAGAGAGCTGACACTAGGCCGACAAATATGTTGGATTCGCCTCCGTTCCGCCCTATCCGTGGTGGAGCTTGGATTTCCGGCAGCCGCCCCGCAAATTGATTTCAGTGTGACTTTGTACGATCAGGATAGATTATGAACTACGAAACCTCGCACCATCAGTCCCTCAAGCAGCTTATCGCGGCGCGCGATGCGCGGGTTGCCGTGGTTGGGCTTGGCTATGTCGGGCTGCCGCTGGCGCTGACCGCCTATGATGAAGGGTTTGATACCACCGGCGTTGATCTCAACCCGGACCGGGTGGCGCGGATCAATCAGGGCGATCAGGTCATATCCTATCTGGCATCCGACCGGATCGCACAGGCGGTGGATAGTGGGCGCTTCCGCGCAACGCAGGACGCAGCAGCACTGACCGAGGCCGATATCATCCTGATCTGTGTGCCCACCCCGCTGACCGACGCACAAGATCCGGACATGCGCTTTGTCGCTGCCGCCGCGCAGACCATCGCGCAGCATCTGCGCCCCGGTCAGATGGTGGTGCTGGAAAGCAGCGTCTGGCCCGGAGCCACTACCACGCTGGTTCAACCGATCCTCGAAGCGGGCGGTCTGCGGGCAGGTTCCGATTTCTTCCTGGCCTTCTCGCCCGAGCGCGAAGACCCCGGCAATGACAAATTCGACACGCACAGCATTCCCAAGGTGGTTGGCGCCGACGATCCGCTGTCGCGGCAACTGGTCGAGGATTTCTACCGCGCCATCGTCACCAGCGCCGTGCCGGTCAGTTCGGCCGCCACGGCCGAAGCGGTGAAACTGGTCGAAAACAGCTTTCGTACCGTCAATATCGCGCTGGTCAACGAGTTGAAGACCGCGCTTGAAGCAATGGACGTGGATGTCTGGGAAGTGATCGAGGCCGCGTCGACCAAGCCGTTTGGCTTCATGCCCTTCTATCCCGGCCCTGGAATTGGTGGGGCCTGCATCCCGGTGTCTCCGGCCTATCTGGCCTGGCGCGCCGCGGATGCAGGATCTGATACGCCGCTGATCAATCTTGCCCGCTCCAGCAATGACGCGGTCCCTTCGATGCTGGCAGCACGGATGGCGGCGGAACTGGCCGCGCGCAACGGGTCTGCGCTGGCGGAAACCGGACAGCCCCTGACCGGGCAGCGCATCCTGCTGATGGGCATCGCCTATAAGCGTGATGTCGAAGATACCCGCCGCAGCCCGGCGCTGGTGCTGCTGGACGAGCTGGAAAAGCTTGGGGCCGAGGTCGAGTATCACGACCCGTATTTCCCCCGCCTGCCCGAAGGTGGCGAATACCCGCAGCTTGCGGGCCGGGCATCCCAGCCGCTGACGGCAGAAAATCTGAAACGCTATGCAGCGGTGGCCGTGATCACCGATCACAGCGCCCCGGATTACGATCTGGTTGCGCGCGAGGCCACGTTGGTCTTCGACACGCGCAACGTTTTCGAAAAGCAGGGGGTCAAGGTGACAAACGAACGACTGGTCAAGATGTGAGCAACCCACCCGATCGCAGAAAGGCGGGTCGGCAGGCAGTTGGTTTTCGACGCTATTTCTATCTGAACCCCCGTTTCGGTGTCTTATGACCCCACGGAACTGCGCCAATCGGCGGAGCTTTGCATGTTTTGAGGGTTTGCAGGGGCAGAGATTGCAGTCATAAAAATTTTGCGAAATAGTACACTGTACATTCCAATGCCTGAAAACAGGCAGTGTCGAACGAGTAGTGGGGCAAAGCCCCGTCAGGTAAAAATAACCAAATTTTAACCCAAGGTGGTTCACAGTTTTGCCATGATTCCAGCGCGGAATCATACCGGGGCGCTCACCCCGGTGGCATAACCACAGCCACTTTGGAAACTGACGCGGCCAAGACCAATGCCGGAGGACCGGATAACATGATGGGAATTCTCGGAATAGCTGTCCTTGTTGGCTTGGGAGCCAGTGGATTTGCTTTGTACTCCGGCATGTCCATCCTGATGGTCATAGGTGTCTACATGCTGGCGGGTTGGGCATTCATCCTTGCCGCCGTCATCGTGATCTTCGCCATCCGGTCATTCAAACCACAGGCACAGAAACAGGATCACGCCTATTCGGGCTGACCCTTTACAATGTACCGGAACATCTTCCATCAAATCAGCAAATGCGCAGCAGGATGCCCTAGTCCCGCCCGGCGACCCTCTTGGCCACATAACCCAGGAACGCCCGCTGCGGGTTTCTGATCTGTGGGCGGCCTGACGCGGCCCAATAAGCCAGCCAGTCCGCTTCCAGCGCATAGACATCGTGGCCCGGCGCCATCGCCCTGGCCTCCTCCAGCGCCTGCGGCGGCAGGATCGGCTTGTCCGGTCCCTCGATCACCTGCCCCCGGCGCGAGAACCGGATCAGGTCGCCCGGCTCTTCGCTCATCTCATAGTCGGGCAGGTGATCAGCTGCGATCATGTCACGGATCATCTTGCGGAACACCCGCCGGGGTGAGGCCGAACCGGACTTCTTCAACAGCACCTCGACCGAGATCCGCCACTCGGGCTGACGCCCGCAATGTTTGCGCGCCAACTCATAGATGCGCCGTTCCAGCGGTTTGCGCAGGCGGAAGTAATCGCGGCTGAGGGTCAGGACCGATTTTGCCAGCACCGCGCGAAACAGCCAGTCCGACAGTTTCACACTGACGCTGATCATCCGGCCCGCCCGGGTGTGCCGCACGATTTCCCAGCTTTCGATCAGGCCAAACCCGGTGGTGGTTTCCTTCTCACCCGTGACAATGTTGGTGGTTATCCTTGTGCCGGCCAGCCGCTCGAACGCTTCGCGCAGACGCTTGTAGCCATCACCGCTGGTTTCACGGTTGGTGGCCACCATCAGATCATGCGCAGTCAGATGCAGCACCCGGCTGACCGTCCGGCCCGCATTGATCGCCGCCATCAGCTGGCTGATGCAAAAGATCAGGATGTCCTTGTCATGGATCGTCGCCAGCCCCCGCACCGAAGGCGTCACCGTTATCTCGACCCCGTTATGTTCGTAATTGAGGATCCGACGATCCGGCCGGGTCGAGAGCGAAAACATCGGATGCTCCATCGAGCCCATATCTGTCTTGGGCAGCGCATCGAAGATATCGCATACAAAAAAGTCGCCCGTTGGGTGCCGGTCAGGCAACAACGCCCCCGACCCGCTCATACTGCCCTGCCCATATGTCCTGCCCGAATCTTTGTTCGTGGTTTTATTGACGCTCACCGTAGAGTTATCCACAGGAGGCGTAAAGCCGCCGGAACGTGGGATCAGAGTCACTGCAACGTGGGATCAGAGTCACCCTATCGTGGGATCAGATTCAGCATGACCTGCAAGAAATACAAAAATTTCTTTTTTTTCTGATACTTAAAAGGATTAAAGTTTAACCGTAACTAATAAGATAACAGGATTCTAACTAAACATTTTTTTGCTATACGCTCAAAAGCAGCATCTCGAAGGCTTTCTACCCCTTAATTTTGCTCAGAAAATCCGGGTTTATGCCCATAATGCTTTCGCATGCCTTCTTTTGTGGTATATTGGTTAAAACACAGCATATGAGCAGTATTTCAATGCGAGCAGCAACCTCCGAGGGGCTTCCCCCGTATTTCAATATCGATCCGGATCTAGCCTATGCTGAACTGGGCGATCCAACCGGAACACATGAGTTCTCGCAAATCGCGGATGCCTGTGCACGGGGTCGTAGCGACCTAGCGAACCGGGGGCTGGAAGAAAACGGTCAGAAAAAGCTGCGTCTGTTTTCAACCTGGGAAATCACCAAATATCTGATCCCTGTCGCGCCTGCCCATTTTCGCCGGGTCCTAAAGGGCAATCCGGATTTGCCCCAAGGGCAGTCCGAAACCGAGGGCGGCGCCAAGTGGTTCACGCTCGATGAAGTTCTGCGGCTGCGGGCGCATTTCGCCTCGGAAGGATCCAAGGCAAAAGAATACCGTCCCTACCGACCCGAGGGTCTGCCCGCCAAGATCGTCTCGGTAGCGAATTTCAAGGGTGGCGTCGGCAAAACCTCGACCTGCGCCCATCTGGCCATGTCCGCGGCGTTGGACGGCTACAAGGTGCTGGTCATCGATCTGGACAGCCAGGGCTCGATGACATCGATCTTCGGCGGCAAGGTGAGCGATGAATGGCAGACGGTGTTCCCGCTGCTTGCCCGTCATTACGCCACCCATCTGCGCCGAGACAATCAGGGGCGTCTTGACCGGGGTGAGGCCCCACATCCGATCGACGACACCCTGTCCGAGGCGCTGAAGACCCGCAGCAGCGATCTGATCCAAACCACCCACTGGCCGAATATCGATCTGATCGGCGCTCAGCTGAACCTCTACTGGGCGGAATTCCAGATTCCCGTCTGGCGGATGCAGGGCCGAAGCTGGAAGCTGTGGGATGCACTGACCGATACGCTGGACGAGGACGGGGTGCTGGACGATTACGATATCATTTTCATCGATACTCCCCCTGCCCTTGGCTATCTGACGATTAATGGGCTGGCCGCCTCGGATATCCTTCTGGTGCCCATGGGTGCGTCGTTTCTGGAGTTTGACTCCACTGGTCGGTTCTTTGACATGCTGCATTCCACCTTCCAGTCCATCGAAGACGGTGAAAACATGGCCGCCCGTGCGCTGGGACGGCCCGAGATGGCGTTTCAGTGGGATGCGGTACGCACTGTTATCACCCGTTATGACGGCAGCCAGCAGGCAGAGCTGGCCGGGCTGATGCAGGCCTATCTGGGCCGCACCCTGTCGCCGCACTGGCAGGGCTACACGGCGCTGATCGGTCAGGCCGGGGAACAGGTCAACGGCATCTACGAGGCGGATTACCGCGATTTCAACCGCGAGACCTATGTGCGCGGGCGGGAAACCTTCGATGCCACTTATGCCTCGTTCAAGAAGCTGCTGATCGGCGTCTGGCGGGGCGAAGAACGGGCCCGGCAGGCCGAAGAGGCGGGAACACCGGAATTGTCGCTCTGAGCGCGATGTTTCGCGCGCGAAACACGTCTGCAGTGCCCCTAAACAGAGTCTGATCCGCGCGGGAAAAGGAGAAACCAATGGCAAAACGCAAACGATTGACCCCTGCCCGGGCGGATTATCTGGAAGACGGCCGCCCTGCCCCTGGGCTGAACCCCATGTTTCCCGCAGATACACCCCGCGCCGCGCCGCCGGTTGCGCAGGTAGCCGGGGCGACTGCGGCTCAGGCTGCGCTTGAAGAACTGTCCGGAGAACTGCGTGCTGCCCGGGCCGAAGGGCGTCTGGTGCAGGATCTGCCGTTGGACGTCATCGAAGAAACCTACCTGGTGCGTGACCGCATGGCGGCAGATGACGCGGACATGGAGGCGCTTAAGGAAAGCCTGAAGGCACGCGGGCAGCAAACCCCAATCGAGGTCGTGGAGCTGGACGGCGGGCGGTACGGGTTGATCTCGGGCTGGCGGCGCATGACCGCGCTGCGTGCTCTGGCACAGGAAACTGGCGAAGCGCAGTTTGAAACCGTACGCGCGTTCCTCAGACAGCCACAGAGTGCTTCGGATGCTTACGTGGCCATGGTCGAGGAAAACGAGATCCGCGTCGGGCTGAGCTATTACGAGCGTGCCCGGATCGTGGCACGCGCGGCAGAGCAGGGTGTTTACCCGGACGAGGCCGCTGCCCTGCGTGGTCTGTTCGCATCGGCCAGCCGGGCCAAGAGATCCAAGATTGGCTCGTTTCTCACGATTTATCACGCACTGGACGATCACTTGCGATTTGCCTCGGCAATCCCAGAGCGGCTGGGCCTGTCGATTGCGAAGATCGTGAAGGAAGACCCAAAGGTGGTATCTGCGCTTGTCAAAGTGCTGGATAAAGCTGGGGTGGAGACCTGGGAGGCGGAATTATCCGCTCTGACACGGGCTGTGAACTGCACCAGTTCGGATCGCGCGAATTCAACTGTATCAGAGTCTGATGCACCGCCTAAAGAGATGATCGGAGACATTCAGTTGAAGCAGAGTCGAAGTGGAGCGCAGATCACCCTGTCGGGCCGCGGGATGTCCGAGACATTCCTAGCAGACCTACGGAGCTGGCTGCGCGGGCGATATTGATGTTTCGCGCGCGAAACACTGGGCAAGAGTATGCAGATGCGACCGGGAGAAATTGTTTGAACCGGGGTTTGCTATTTGAGATACCAGACCGAATAACGAACGCCTTCGTGTAGAAGTTCTGCGCCATGATTTGTCATCCACGACGATAGTGAGAGCTGTTTTGTTCTGTCCGACAGAACCACCAAAGGTTTGCCCAACTCATTGCGAATTGAACGGTAGGCCTGTTCTCTTGTCTCAACCGACCCAGTTTTCAGAAAGGTATTTAGACGGTTTTGTCTGGATGTTAGCAGAGCGGGATCAAAGCCTTTGACATCATACAGAAGATATCCGTTCCTCATGCCCAGTCCGGTTAGCTGAGCATCTTCATTATATAGGACGTACACAGGACGCCGTGTGAAGGGCGCAACATGCAATTCGGTTTGTCCAATTAAAGTCGGCGTACCGGGTTCTGTTTTTTCTCGTATGACTACTAGGGCATCGCCCAATCCCGCCGGATCCGACAGTTTTTGATCCACGTTTGAAAAACTAATCTCAAATGGCACCTGATTAGTTTTCATCCTTGGGTAGACGGACATTGCCCCCCCGAAGATGATTACAAAAAGAAGTACTGTTCCGGCCCATGGTACTCTCTGCCGTTGCCAAAGGCGTTCGAGCAGCAAAGCCACGAAAGGTAGGCCACATATAGCTGCAACCATCACAAACTTGTACTCGTTGCGAAAATTAGGGACATGTAGAAGTACGGCCATGGAACTTGAGGCAATTGCTGCAATCGACAGGAAAATGAGCTGTCTACGATGTATGGGACCCCCTTTGATCAAAAAATACAGCCACGCAGAAATCGGGATCAAAAGCGCGGTTGTGGTTGCTACGGCATGACGCCAAATCTGCCCCGAAACATTAAGTTCGATCCCTGCCCCCGTAACACGATCACCTGTTTGGGATGTCACAAGAAAATATGTGCAAGCAGTTGCGAGAACTACAGACATATACAACAGTGAAACATTTCTTAGGCGTTCTTTGAGGTTTTTGGTTCCGTCAACCATCCATGTAATGCCAACAGCCCCTAGGAATACCGCTGCAGATGGAAGATAGAGCGGATAAACCAGCCCGGTTCCAATTAGACAAATTAGCCATAGAGGAACTGTTGCTCCAAGTTTTTGGGACGAATCCGAGCGTAGGATTGTGAGCAGCAATGCTAGAAGAAGAATCAACCCGACCTGATTCGTGTTCAAGTAAAGAAATTTTATGCCGGTAGAATCATAACGTGGATCTCCCATCAGGAAGTGAAAACGTTCAATTCCACTCCAAAGTGACGATGCAATGGGTTTGGCCAGTACACCGATCGGATTTGTTGACAAGGCGGCGGTGATTGGTGCCAAAAACATTGCCACTACCCCGCCTCCAACAGCTCTGACGACGAGAATGGACAGAGCGCCAAATCCAAATGCCATTACCGGGTTGATCCACAAATAGGCGCTTATAGGTGATTGATTGAGAGCTTGAGTAAGCAAAACCCTTTGGAAATGCCCAAACCAAGGATACCCCGTACCCAGCCCGGCCAGTTGCCATTCTTCTGGTGCCGTCGGGTTTTCCATCAAGGCATAAATTAGATCGGCATGCAGAAATGTGTGTGACCATTGGTAAACGTTTGGTGCGTTTGCATGTATCATCAACACTGCCAAAGGCAGTACCAATGCGCCGGGAATAATCCGACGATAGCCTTTGATAGGTACCCATTGCCAAGATCGAGCGATTAACCATACCGCACCCAAGTTTGTTATCAGGATAACCCAAGGAATATGGTCCGTACCAATCCCCATATACGCCAAAGCTAGAAACTGAGCACAAGACATTGGAATAGAGAGGGCAAACGAAAGCCCAAGGCGATCCCAGAGGTCTGCATTTTTTAATAATCCAGAAAACGCGATCCATGCGCCTGGCAAAACGAGTAATGGAAAAAGAAGTATTCCGCGCAACAAGAGTTCAAACATAAACCATTTACAGACTTAATGGCAATTATGTTCAAGTTTTTCATTCAAGCCGCCGCGATGCAATAGAAGGCAGTTCTGGCCGCGGTAAGAATGACACCACAAGACCGGGAGATATGAAGTCGGCTGCGGTTGCACAGTTTTCTAGAATAACAAGCAAGCCGTAGATTGTTCGATGCCGGGTTTATATCTCTGCGTTCTGGTGTGTTGCGAAATCAGGCGTGAGGGGGCGGGTGGACCGGAACGCAAGTCATCAGCCTGATTGGCATTACTCCAGTGGGCAAATCGCCTATCCCAACAGATCGGTTGCCGGGTTTTCTGCGATATTGACGTCATCGTAATATTTTTGTGCCTGCGCCATAGAGCGGTGTAGCGACAGGCGCATGGCGGCCTGGATCGGGGCACCGTCCAGCGCGGCCTGGGTCAGAAATCCTGATCGCAGCCCATGCGGTGAGGCAAAATCTTGCGGCAGTCCGGCGAGCGCCAGCCGGTGTTTGATGATCTGTGCAATCGCATCTGGTGAGAGGCGCCGCTTCAGAACCCGATCTACCTTGGAGATCGGACGGAACAATGGCCCATCCTCGATCTCTCCCACATCGATCCAATGCACCAGCGCCTGCGCGGCGCGGCCCTTCAGCACCAGCCGGGGCGTTTCGCCCTTGGCTGTGGTTTTGGTCTCCAGCAGAGAAATCCAGACGATGCCGGTTTTCTCGAATTCCTTTAGTGAGACATCTTCCCGCATCAGTCCGGTCAGCTCCGACCGACGCCGGCCGCCAGAGGCCCAGCCCAGCATCAGGAGCGCCCGGTCGCGGCAATCCCGGCGCGATCCGCGGCAGGTGGCCAGCAGCTGTTCCAGCACGTCCCGAGTGATCGGGTGCTGCGATTTCGGGGCAGGGGGGCGGGCTGCCGCCCGGCGCGCCTTGGCCCGGGCCTGTTTCACCTGCGGCGTGCCAAAGGGGCTGGCGAGATTCTTCATCCGGTGGAAGGCCAGCCACGAGGCGATACGCCGGTCCAGGGTCGACGGAGCTGGGCAGGCGAGGGATTTGCGTAGCCCCTGATCAATCAGCACCTCGGCCACTTGCCGGGCAATGTCCTCAGGCGGGGCATCACCAAGGTCGCGGGCATGATCCAGAATAAAACGGAGGGCGACTCCTTCAGCCTCTGGCCAAACCGGGCCGCTGCCGACCCTCAGGGTCTTCCAGGCGGTGATATAAAGCAGATCGCGCTCATAAGCGCGCAGCGTATTGGCGGGCGTGCCGCGCACGTAGAGATCGGTGAGCGCGTCTTGATCCGAGGGGGACAGGGCAGGGAAGGTCGCAGGGAGATATGGGGTAGGGGGCTGCTTCATAGTGGGCATTCTGCGCTGAATTGGCAGCAAGATCAATCACACCTGATAAGGGAAACTTATCGGATGTAATAGGGAATCTGAATGGCTGCGAATGTAGTGCGCAAAAACTACTTATTTTGCGCGTAAAAAGG
>NZ_JBXWNR010000017.1:0-79906 GCF_059610465.1 Ruegeria sp. CDSC085
GTGGCCCGTTCGTCTATCGGTTAGGACGCCAGGTTTTCAACCTGGAAAGAGGGGTTCGATTCCCCTACGGGCTACCATTTCCCCGCATCTTCAGCCTTTGCTTTCTGATCTGACAATTAGCCTTTTCTGACGCATGGTTGATGTCACGCAGCATCAGATCCACCTGCTTTCGCAACCTGTACGTCAATGCCCCAACGGTCAAAGGACTTGGCCATCGCCCCTTTCGGTGCCGCATCTGTCACAAGCGCGTGCACCTGACGCGGATCTGGCCCGACATAAGGGGCCATATTGCCAAATTTGAAATGCGCGGCAGCCATGACAACGTGATCCGCCTGACCAGCCACGACCATGGCAAGATCTGCCTCTGCCGGGCTGTGATACAGAAACCCCCTGCTGTCCGAGATCGCATCCGTGCTGAGGATCGCAAGATCAAACGCATATCGTTGCAATTGCCTCTGGGCGACGTGGCCGAACGTGCCCCTCTCATCACTTTGCAGCTCTCCGCCCAGCAGATGCACACGGTTTCCATTGATCCCTGCCAAGGTCTGCACAACACCGATAGAATTGCTTACAACCGTCAGGCGGTTGGCCCGGCGCAATTCCTCGGCGACAAAGGCGGTGGTCGAGCCGACATCCAGAAAAACCGTCATCTGATCCCGGGCCATTTTGGCCGTATGAGCCGCGATAAGACGTTTTTCGTCGGCATGTTGCGAAATTCGGCGAAAGAAACCGGGATCACCTTGCGCCCCGGCAAGGTAGGCACCGCCATGAACGCGCTCGATCGTGCCCGCCTTGGACAGGGACTTGATCGTACGTCGCACCGTTTCTTCGGACACACCCAGCACATTCACTAAATCAGAGTTTCGCGCTGCCCCGCCCAGACGCCGCAATGCGTCAAGCAATTCCAGTTCACGATGGGTGTTTGGGGCTTTTTTCTTCACTGTCAGCTCCGAATATTCGGTTTCGCATCATAAGGGCATGGATCGTCGCACACGACAAGCCGGTGACACGACTGTGCCGCGAGGTATTTCCAGCCTTCGGGGATCGCCGGAATGAACCGGTGTTATCTGTCTCAGACCCCAAGCTTTTCTCGGCACAGGTTTTCGATCTTATGCCAGGTGGATTTGTATTCGGGTGTGTTTTCTGCCGCATAGTGAAAGTTCTTCATCAACCCGGTCAGTTGCGTGAACACCTGCCGGGCCTCGGCCTTGTCGACATAGATTGCCGTGGATTGCGCCACATCGTGCACAAGCTTGAACGTCATTATTTGCCGTTCGAGTGGCACGGTCGCATCGACTTTGTCAAATGCGTCCTGCTGCAAGTAGACCATGTCAACGAACAAAGCTTTTTGTTGGGTTACAAAATCGTCAATCGTGACGCCCTCTTCCCCAGTGACCTGCATCATCTGATCGACCTGTTCACCTTTTTCGATCAACGTCAGAAGCTCACGTACTTTGCCCGTCCACCCCGGTTCGGCGTTCTTGTCGTACCAGCCGGACAATTGGTCAGTATACCGGGACCAGCTGAGCTTCGGGTCGACTGCCGGATAAAACCGCTTGTAAGCCCGTTCATATGACAACCCGAGGAAGCACTTGACCGTCGACAGGGTTGACTGGGTTACCGGCTCGTCAAAGTTGCCGCCAGCAGGCGAAACCGTACCGATCAGTGTCAGGCTGCCGCCGGTGGTCGGATCGGTCATCTTCGGGAATTCCTCGATGGTCTCTACCGCCTCACCCGCGCGCTCGCCGCAGGCCACAACGATCACGATATCCACTTTTGCGTTCCGTGCGATCAGGTTTTGCAGCACGGTTTTACCCGCTCCGAACGGCCCGGGAATACAGGCGGTGCCACCGCGTGCAATCGGAAAGAACGTGTCAATCAGTCGTTGCGAAGTCAGAACCGGTTCCGTCGGATACAACCGCTCGGACAGTGCGCGCTTCAGTACATTTTCTGGCAGTGGTCGCCGAACCAGCCATTTCTGCGAGAGTGTCAGCGTATGCTCACCACCGATTTCGTCTTCCAGACGGGCCACGATGTCATGGATCGTGGCCGCGCCTTTTTGCACCCAGACTACCTTGTACACGCCGGTCCAGTTGAACGACAGCATGATCTGGTGGCTGAGATGGCCTTCGGGTACTGTTCCAACGCTGTCCCCGGCAGTGACCGTGTCGCCCACCTTCACTGACGGCGTAAAGGACCATATCGTGCAGCAACCGAGCAGCGACATCGACCCAATGGGGTTTGGCCAAAACGGGATATGGACGCACGACAACGTCGATCCGGACCAGGTCGGGCATCTTGACACCCACCACGTTGACCTCCTTGACCTTGTAATCCCTGAGCTCGACCAGCCCCTCCAAATCAATGCCCTGTTGGGCCAGCATCGGTAGCTTTCTCCTACCTGCTGCGAAAGGACCTGCACTTCGTGCTCAAGCCGCTTGACTTCTTCCCGAGCCCTGACCCGTTCGGCCACCAACTGTTGCTGTTTCAGGTCCAAAGACGGCAGGAACCGCTCATAGCTTTTCAGCTGTGTTTGCTCGCGTGCAAGCGATGATTTATTCAGTTGCAACCGCGCCATTGGCATCCTTCGGGAAATACTTGTCGATCGATGCCTGCTTCATCAGCAACTGTTCCGGCGCAAAGCACTCTGCCAGTGTCTTCCAACCCAGATCCAGCGCCTCTTCCAGCGGGATCGAAACATTGATGTCCATGAACCGAGACCGGAACAGGCCGCCGAATTTCAACAACTGGTGATCGTAGTCCGACAGATCGAAGGCCATCGCCTGTCTTTGCACGGCATCGCGGCTTTCAGAATAGAAACGGATCATCGTGTTCATGATCTGCCCGTGATCTTCGCGGGTGGTCTTGCCGATCACGTTCTGTTTGAGGCGCGACAGGCTGCCAAACGGATCGATCACGCCGGAATGCAAATAGAACTGCCCTTCGGTGATATAGCCGGTGTTGTCAGGTACCGGGTGGGTTACATCATTTCCGGGCATAGTCGTGACGGTCAGAACCGTAACCGACCCGCCTTTTGCATAGTCACAGGCTTTTTCGTATCCGCGCGCAAGTTGGGAATACAGGTCCCCCATATAGCCGCGCTGAGAAGGCACCCTTTCCTGACTGATACCAACCTCTTTCATTGCATCAGCATAGGCGGCCATGTCTGTCAGCAAGACCAGCACGCGTTTGCCCTCTTCCACAGCAAACTTCTCGGCCACCGCCAGCGCCATGTCCGGCACCAGCAGACGTTCGACCAAAGGATCAATCGCCTGGTTGACGAACATGACGGTGCGCGAAAACACGCCCGCATCTTCGAACGAGGTGCGGAACGTGTGGTAGTCGTCAAAAATCAGTCCCAGCCCGCCAAAGACCACGATATCTGCGTCTGCCTGGATACCGATTCGGCTGAGGAAAGCATTGAATGGCTCGCCAGAAACCGAGAAAATCGGAATTTTCTGGCTCTCGACCAAAGTGTTGAACACATCGATCATCGGCACATCTGTCCGAATCATTTTATTCGGAACCGCTCGATCCGCCGGGTTGACGGTCGGTCCGCCAATATCGATATGCGGCTCCGCAGACAGGTCGGGGCCTCCATCAATGGCAACACCGGCGCCATCAAAGACCCGCCCCAGAATGTTGGCCGAATAAGGTGTCTGCATCGGATGACCGAGAAAGGTTGCCGTTGCTTCGGTCGATATTCCCTTGGTACCCGAAAACACCTGCAACGTGACGACATCCCGGTCGATGAAGATCGTCTGGGCCAGTGATTTTCGGCCATTTACCGTCTCGATCACAGCAAGGTCGTTGAACCGAACAGCCGGTTCACGAGTGTCCTCGATTGGCACACGAACCTTGATTGTGTCCCCGACAATTTCCAGAACACGCGTGTACTTCAACAGACTTCGGGACATTGCCTGCCCTCACTGTTCCAAGTCGTTTTCCGCAATTCGGGCTGCACGGTTCAGCGGTAATTTTTGTATAAACAATAACAGCTTACAGCGAATTCACAAATTGGCAAATGAGTTCAGCCCCCCTCTTTCGGGATGTCTGAACGTCAATTACTAAATTTTTAGTTTGACACGTACGCAAGAAATCGCTGATGCTGTCCGGCATCCGGTTTCTGCCGGAGAACCATAATTTTTGGGAGGAGACAGATGCGGAGACATCTACTTTCCGCAGTGGCGGCGGCTGCCGTCATTGCGGGGCACGGTCCTGTTTGGGCCGACGAAGCCGCAGCACAACGCTGGATCGACGACGAATTCCAGCCATCGACCTTGTCGAAAGACGAACAGATGGGTGAAATGCAGTGGTTCATCGAGGCTGCACAGCCTTACGCTGGCATGGAAATCAACGTCCTGTCCGAAGGCATTCCGACCCACTCTTACGAATCCGAGGTCCTGACCAAGGCATTCGAGGAAATCACCGGAATCAAGGTCAATCACCAAATCCTCGGCGAAGGCGAAGTGGTTCAGGCTGTTCAGACCCAGCTTCAGACAGGTCGGAACCTGTATGACGGCTATGTCAATGACAGTGACCTGATCGGCACGCACTCGCGTCTGCAACTGGCTTATCCGCTAACCGACATGATGGGTGGTGACTGGGCGGCGACGACTTCGCCGACACTGGATCTGGATGACTTCATGGGCATTCAGTTCACCACTGGTCCGGACGGAAAGCTGTATCAGCTGCCCGATCAGCAGTTTGCGAACCTTTATTGGTTCCGTAAGGACTGGTTCGATGATGAGGCGAACAAAGCCGCGTTCAAAGAGAAGTACGGCTATGATCTGGGTGTCCCGGTCAACTGGTCAGCCTATGAGGATATCGCCGAGTTCTTCACCAACGATGTGAAAGAAGTCGATGGCACCACGATCTATGGTCACATGGATTACGGCAAACGTGCGCCTGACCTTGGCTGGCGTATGACTGATGCGTGGCTGTCGATGGCCGGTGCCGGTGATGTAGGCGAACCCAATGGTATCCCTGTCGACGAATGGGGCATCCGCATGGAAGCTGGCACCTGTAACCCTGTTGGCGCTTCGGTGTCACGCGGCGGTGCTGCAAACGGTCCGGCTGCGGTCTATGCGATCCGCAAATGGGATGAATGGCTGCGGGCCTATGCGCCTCCGGGTGCTGCGTCTTATGACTTCTATCAGTCGCTGCCCGCGCTCAGCCAAGGCAACGTGGCCCAGCAGATCTTCTGGTACACCGCCTTTACCGCCGACATGGTGAAGCCGAAGTCTGAAGGCAACAACACTGTGGATGACGAAGGCACACCGCTGTGGCGGATGGCGCCCAGCCCGCACGGCCCCTATTGGGAAGAAGGCCAGAAGGTTGGGTATCAGGACGTGGGCTCCTGGACCTTCCTGAAATCGACCCCTGCGGATCGTGCTCAGGCGGCGTGGCTATACGCTCAGTTCGTGACGTCCAAAACTGTTGATGTGAAGAAGTCCCATGTGGGTCTGACCTTCATCCGTGACAGCTCGGTCAATCACGAATCGTTCACCGAACGCGCACCCAAGCTGGGTGGTCTGGTCGAGTTCTACCGCTCGCCTGACCGTGTGGCATGGTCGCCGACCGGCATCAACGTGCCGGATTATCCGAAGCTGGCCCAGATCTGGTGGCAGCAGATCGGTGACGTGAACTCGGGTGCCTTCACCCCGCAAGAGGCGATGGATCGTCTGGCCGAAGAGATGGACATCACCATGGCCCGCATGCAGGCCGCGGATGAAAGTGCCGGTGTCTACGGTGGCTGTGGCCCGCGCCTGAACGAGCCGCAGGATGCGTCCTTCTGGCTGGAGAAGCCGGGCTCGCCCAAGGCCAAGCTTGAGAACGAAAAGCCGCAAGGCCAGACCGTCAACTATGACGAACTGGTTCAGCGCTGGCAGTCTCAGTAAGCTGTTGAAACCGGGGGTGCCGTTTGCGGCATCCCCACATCAAGACCAAGACAGCGCGACGCGCTGCGGGATCGGAACCCACAGACATGATCGAACTTCAAGACGCGACCAAACGGGTCGGCAACGTCAACCATATCAAACCCACGTCACTGACCTTGCAAACCGGCCATTTCAATGTGCTGCTGGGTGCCACCGGGTCAGGCAAGACCTCTCTTATCAAGATGATGGCCGGTCTGGATCCGATAGCCTCGGGCAAGGTCATTATGGATGGCCAGGACGTCACGCGGCTGAACACGCAAAAGCGACAAATCAGCCTCGTGCACCAGTTCTTCGTGAACTACCCGCATATGACCGTATTCGACAACATCGCCTCTCCTCTGCGTGTAGCAGGCATGGCGCAGTCCGAAATCCAGGGCCGCGTTGAAGAGGCTGCGGACCTGCTGCAATTACGCCCCATGCTGCACCGTCGGCCACACGAGCTGTCGGGCGGGCAACAGCAACGGACCGCACTGGCGCGTGCCATCGCGAAGGAAAGCCGCGCCGTGTTCCTCGACGAACCGCTGGCCAACCTTGATTACAAACTGCGTGAAGAACTGCGCGAGCAGCTTCCCGACCTGTTCGCTGGTCGCGGGGCTGTTGTGGTCTACGCCACCTCGGAACCCGAAGAGGCCCTTTTGCTGGGCGGCTACACCGCCCTCATGGAAGATGGCCGTGTGACCCAATTCGGTCCGACTGCCGACATTTACCGAAACCCTGAAAACATTGCCGCCGCACGTGTGTTCTCGGACCCGCCGATCAACGTTGCCCAAGTAACAGTATCAGGCGCTCAAGCGCAGTTGGCTGGCGGCGGCGGCTGGTCCGTCACGGATTTGGTGGATGGAGAGTACATGGTCGCCGTGCGCCCTCACCGCGTGACGCCATTCCGAACATCTGACACGGATGTCGAGCTGACGGGCCGCGTTATCGTAACCGAACTCTCAGGTTCGGATTCCAGCGCGCATTTCCAGCATGGGGATGACGCCTGGGTATCATTGGCTGCTGGCGTTCACCCCTATCAGGTGGGTGAAGATCACAGTTTCTACATGAACCCGGCCCATTGCCGGTATTTCGGCCAAGACGGCAAAAGGGTGGCCTGACATGGCACAGATCAAGCTTTCAAACCTTCGACATAGCTACATGCCCGCGCCAAAAGGGCCAGAGGACTATGCGCTGAAGGAAATCGACGTGACATGGCGTGATGGTGGGGCGTATGCACTGCTGGGGCCGTCAGGTTGCGGCAAGTCCACACTCCTCAACATCATCTCCGGCCTGCTGACCCCGTCCGAGGGGCGTATCCTGTTCGATGATCAGGATGTAACGGCCCTACCCCCGGATCAGCGCAACATCGCGCAAGTGTTTCAGTTCCCGGTGATCTACGACACCATGACCGTCGGCGAAAACCTGGCTTTTCCGCTGAAGAACAGAGGCGTTGATGCCGCTACGGTCAAGCGCCGTGTCAATGAAATTGCTGAGATGCTGGATGTCACGGATATGTTGGGCACCAAGGCCTCGGGCCTGAGCCCGGACAACAAGCAGAAAATCTCGATGGGCCGTGGCCTTGTTCGTGATGACGTGAACGCTGTGATGTTCGATGAGCCGCTGACCGTGATCGACCCCCATCTGAAATGGAAGCTGCGGTCCAAGCTGAAAGAACTGCATCAGCGCGTGCAAGCCACCATGATCTACGTGACCCATGACCAGACCGAGGCGTTGACCTTCGCCGATGAGGTTGTCGTTATGCAGGACGGTGAAGTGGTTCAAATCGGCACGCCGGTCGAACTGTTCGAGCGTCCTCAGCACACTTTTGTCGGCCACTTCATCGGCTCGCCCGGTATGAACGTTCTTCCGTGTGAGGCCAAAGGCGACCGCGCCATCTTTGAAGGGCACGAAATCATGCTGGAAGGCCCCGCGCATGGTGACGGAGGCCACACTGATCTGGGTATTCGCCCGGAATATGTGGGCTTCGGCGAGACCGGCATCCCCGCGCATGTGACCAAAGTATCGGACATCGGTCGCCATTTTGTGGTTAGCGCGATGGTCGGAAACACCGCCCTCAAGGCTGTAACCGAACACAGCGTGCCCGAGCCGGGCTCGCAGGTCTTCCTGCAATTCAAACCCGAACAATCCCGCGTCTATCGGGACGGCTGGATCGCAACCGAGGAGCGGGCGCAATGAGAACAGAAAACCAAAAGGCGTGGTTCTTCGTCCTTCCGGTCCTGGCGCTGGTCGCGTTCAACGCGCTGGTGCCGATGATGACTGTGGTCAACTATTCGGTGCAGGAAACCTTTGGCAACAACCAGTTCTTCTGGGAAGGGCTCGGCTGGTTTGAACAAATCCTGAGATCAGACCGTTTCCAGGCCGCTTTGGGACGGCAGTTCCTGTTTACCTTCATGATCCTGATCATCGAGGTACCCTTAGGCATCATCGTCGCGCTATCCATGCCGCGTAAAGGCTTTTGGGTGCCGGTCTGTCTGGTTCTGATGGCTCTGCCGATGCTGATACCGTGGAATGTGGTGGGCTCGATGTGGAACATCTTTACCCTGCCCAAGATCGGCCTGCTTGGATACTTCCTAAATGACGTTTTGGGCATCAACTATGACATGACCCAACAGCCTCTGTCGGCCTGGATTACGGTCATTGTGATGGATGTCTGGCATTGGACCTCACTGGTGGTGCTGCTTTGTTACGCGGGCCTCGTGTCGATCCCTGACGCTTATTATCAGGCGGCCAAGATCGACGGTGCCAGCCCTTGGTCGGTGTTCCGCTACATCCAACTGCCCAAGATGAAGACAGTTCTGACCATCGCAATTCTTTTGCGGTTCATGGACA
Organism: Ruegeria sp. CDSC085; assembly: GCF_059610465.1. Taxonomy (NCBI): domain Bacteria; kingdom Pseudomonadati; phylum Pseudomonadota; class Alphaproteobacteria; order Rhodobacterales; family Roseobacteraceae; genus Ruegeria; species Ruegeria sp. CDSC085. The sequence goes on from NZ_JBXWNR010000017.1 coordinate 8,769, forward strand.
GTTTCAACATCTATACCGAGCCTTTCGTACTGACCGGCGGTGGCCCCGGCAACTCGACCACCCTACTGTCGATCGACCTGGTGAAGATCGCGTTGGGACAGTTCGACCTTGGCCCGGCGGCGGCGATGAGTCTGATCTATTTCGCCATCACATTGCTTGTGTCGTGGCTCTTCTACACTCTGATGACAAAGGATGACGCAGAATGAAAAAGCGTTCCCTCATCCCGATCCTGTACATCGCGTTCCTGATGCTGCCGATCTATTGGCTGGTGGCGATGTCCTTCAAGACCACGAACGAGATTCTGTCGGGCTTTTCCCTGTTCCCCCAGACATTTACGCTGGAAAATTACATCACAATCTTCACTGATCCGACCTGGTACTGGGGCTACATCAACTCGATCGCTTATGTGACTCTGAACACGGTACTTTCGGTTTGTGTCGCACTGCCTGCTGCCTATGCTTTCTCTCGCTACAGGTTCCTAGGTGACAAACAGCTGTTTTTCTGGCTGCTGACCAACCGGATGGCTCCGGCTGCGGTATTTGCGCTGCCATTCTTTCAGCTCTACTCTTCCATCGGTCTGTTCGACACGTATCTGGCCGTGGCTCTGGCACACACGCTGTTCAATGTGCCGCTGGCGGTTTGGATTTTGGAAGGCTTTATGCGCGGCATTCCAAAGGAACTGGACGAAACAGCCTATGTCGATGGCTATTCCTTCCCGCGCTTCTTCGTGACGATCTTCCTGCCGAATATCAAAGCTGGCGTCGGCGTCGCGGCCTTTTTCTGCTTCATGTTCTCGTGGGTGGAAATGCTGTTGGCCAAGACATTGACCGCGGTCGAGGCCAAGCCCATCGCCGCCGTGATGACCCGCACCGCATCCAGCGCGGGGTACGAATTGGGCCTGCTTGCCGCCGCCGGCACCCTGACCATCATCCCCGGCGCCATCGTCATCTGGTTTGTCCGCAACTACATCGCGCGTGGTTTCGCGATGGGACGTGTGTGAGGTTCGATATGCGTAAACTTCTTCTCACCCTCTTTTTCCTGCCTTCCACCACTTTTGCCCAGCAGGCCGGATGGGGCAGCGTCGGCCAGCCAGAGGAAAAGGGCTTTTCCTGGACTGCCCCACTGTGGCCCGATTTCTGGATGGCCTGGACCCCGGCGACACTGGCCGTGTTCGTAGGAATCTTTTCGGCCATCGCTGTGATTGGCGTTCTTGAGGGCTTCAAGTATCGCGATGGTATAGAACGGCGCGGTGTACTGGGGCTGACGACCACATTGGGCGACCGGCTGTTCATCACCCTTCTGGGGTCCGCCTATATCTTTCTCGCCTGGCTGGGGCTTGTCGGACAGCCGGTCTGGATACCTCTTTTCCTGTCTATCGGTTGGGGCGTTTTTGTGTTCTGGAAAGTTTAGACTTTGAGAAATCGCGAAAGGATGCTTGTCTGTCAGGCATACTAAACATGACTACACCGAGATCGATGCGAAAGAAAAAGACAACAAATCTGCTGACCGAGGTTGAACTGGAGTTCATGAACGAACTCTGGGCCCTCGGGCAAGGCTCGGTGCGAGATGTCCTGGACCGCCTGCCTTTGGAACGCAATCTAGCCTACACATCCGGGGCCACGATCCTTCGTATTCTGGACGAAAAGGGTTTTGTGGAAAGCCACAAGACAGGAAAGACCCTGATCTATACGCCGCTTCTGGAAAAGGACAGATATCAGGCCCGTTCGCTGCAAAACCTGTCCCGCACACTGTTCGACGACACCCCCGCCACATTGGTGGCACGGCTTGTCGATGATGCGGGGCTGAGCGAAGCTGATCTTGAGGAAATTCGAGCGCTGGTAGAGAGGAGACTGCAAAATGACAGCGGTTAGACCGGTTCTCGACGCATTCATTGAGCTCAACATCGTGCTGGCCTTGTCGGCCGTCATCTGGCTGGTGGCACGCGCAGCCCTGAACCGAACAGCCCTGCGCCATAGCTTTGTCGCGCAATTGCGTGCACTCAAGGCGCTGTGCGTTTGCGTACTTATCAGCCCCTTTCTTGCGATCGGTGTTTCATCATTCGCCTCTTATGCATGGCCGGGCAGCGCCATGGCGCTCGGCGACATCGCCGTTGCCGCCTATCTGCGCGGCGACATCGCCATGCCTGCCACCCAGTTCGAGGCCCTGCTGAACACCCGTGAAAGGTGGGTGGATCTTGCGTTGTCAGGGCAGCAGCCGATTATCACCGCATTCGCGACACTGCTCGTTTTGGTCGCCGCCGTGTTTGCGGCTCGCGCCCTGCGGGACGCGATGATGATCCGTCAGACAGTCAAATCCAGCTTTCTTTGGCGGCAGTCAAACAAGGTTGATATCCATCTTTCGGATCGCATCACCGTACCTTTCGCGGTGCGCGGATTGCGCCGTCGCCATGTAGTTCTGCCAAGCCACCTGCTGGATAACCCGCACGAGCTGCGTTTTGCGTTGGCGCACGAACTTCAGCATGTTCGGGCGGGCGATGTCGAATGGGAACTGGGCTTTGAAATGCTGCGCCCGCTGTTGTTCTGGAACCCTGCCTATCTGATGCTCAAGTATCAGTTCGGCCGTTTACGTGAACTGGCATGCGACCAGTCAGTGGTGGCTCGCAAACGGATCGATGCGCGCGAGTATACCGCGTGCCTGCTGGATTATTGCGCACGTACGATCTCGGTTAACAATCCACGCGTTTTGAACGTTGCCTTTGTGACTGGCGGCAAGGCCAAGCGTGTGCTGCGACAGCGTGTGCTTGCGCTGACTGATGCGCAACCGACGGTGCCCACCCTCCCCGCTCTGTTCCTGGGGATGGCATTGACCTTCGCCACCCTTCTTGCACTGGGGTCTGCGTCGCTACAGCAAACACAGGATTGGAGCCATGATCGCCTGATGCTGTCGACCGTGGTCAATCTGGAACGGCTGGAAGCGCGCAATCAGGGGAACTGATCCGACCTGATCACCATCCACGACGCCCGAACAGTGAATGGAGTCGACCTTGATCGGAAAAAGGCTCCAGCGCTTGTGAGCGCTCCAACCGTGCCACAACCCGCGCGACCAGAACCCATCCTACACCTGCAAAGATGACGCCTCCGAAGGCCTGACCCAGCAGAACGCCGGAAGCTCCGGCGATCTGTGAACCAATCGTTGCGAAAACCCATGTTCCAATTGTGTGGCGACCCCAGTTTATCCATGTGGAATACACCGGGTGCCCCAAGTTGTTGAAGCTGGCATTTGTCACGAAGATCACGCCGTTGAAGACCGAAGCCAATGCCAGCGGGCCACAGAACAGATAAATCAGACTTCGGGTTTCGCCTTCGGCGGCGAACAAATCCGCAATCGGTGCGCGCAGCAAAAACAAGATAGCCGACATGCAAAGTACATAAATGGCCGTAAACTTGATCCCAGCCAAAAAGGCAGCGCGCACACGATCGAACTTTTCGGCCCCGAAATTCTGTCCGATGATCGGCCCTATCGCGCCAGACAGCGCGAAGATGACTGAAAACGCCACTGGCAACAGACGTCCAATCACAGCCATGCCCGCAACCGCATCCGTGCCATATTGCGCGATCTCCCGCACCACGATGGCATTCCCGATCGGCGTGGCGACATTCGTCAGAACAGCGGGAATTGCAATTGCCCGCACGGGGCGCAAATCCTGAGTTACCTGCTTCAGTGAAGGACGCGCAAATCCCCGATGCACCCGGAGCGCGGGCCACAACGCCGCTCCCAACATGCAAAGCCGCGCCAGGACCGAGGCAATCGCGGCCCCGTCCAGCCCCAACCCGACAGCAAAGATCAAAATCGGATCCAGAACAGCATTCACCACACCGCCATAAATCGTTGCCATCATCGACCGTCGCGCATCGCCGTGGGCGCGCAGCACCGCCATTGCCGCCATCGCAATCGACATCACGCACATGGTGGGAAGGATGATCGACACATACCGCGTCGCCAGCCTCAGAACCTCACCTTCTGCGCCGAGCAACGACAGCAGGTAACTGAGATTCAACAATACCAGTACGGATGTCATCAGCCCGGCAATCAGCCCGATAACAGCCACACTGGACGCGTAATGTCTTGCCTGTTCAGCCCGCCCGGCCCCAAGTTCGCGCGCGACCAGCGCCCCGGCCGAAATCGACAATCCGATATTGATCGCGTTGGTGAAAAACAGCAGCGTACCGGCATAGCCCACCGCCGCCGCAAGGGCGTCTTTGCCCAACATCGAGATGAAGATCATATCGACAAAGTCGACGGCAAAAATGGCCATCAGGCCAATGCTGGTGGTCAGCGACATGCGGGTCACGTGCAGCATGAGGCTGCCGCTCAGAAACACCGCTTTGCCTGCCGATCGATCCGCCAAAACTCTGTTCGCCCCACCTGTTCGACCCGGACGGGCCTCTGATGTCTTTGCGCTCGGCCAGGGAAAACCCCGGCCAACGCTGAAGCAAACTCACGCGTTTCCGGGGCATTGTACACAGGTTATTTTACGGATCGGCTGAACCCACAGGGATCAGACAAAACGGTTCACGTAGTTCTCGAGGATTTCCTGACGTCCCGAGCGCGGACTTGGATTGAGATCCTCGGCCAACACCCGCGCTGCAATCTCGTCAAGCCCGGAGGACAGCATTGCCTGCGCCTCAGGCGTATTCCAGCCCGCGTACCGATCAACCAGCGCCTGTTCCAATCCCCCATCTTCGATCATCGCTGCTGCAGCTTTCAGACCCCGGGCACAGATATCCATCCCGCCCACATGCGCGGCGATCAGATCTTCGGCATCGATCGACTGCCGGCGCAGCTTGGCATCGAAATTGGTGCCGCCGGTTGTGAACCCGCCCGCTTTCAGGATGTGGTAGTACGCCACCGCGACTTCGGGGGTGTTGTTGGGGAACTGATCCGTATCCCATCCTGACTGATAGTCGTTTCGGTTCATGTCGATGGATCCCAGCATCCCCTCAGCCGCAGCCACCGCAATTTCGTGTTCGAAGCTGTGACCTGCCAGGATCGCGTGCCCCTGTTCAAGGTTCAGCTTGACCTCATCCTCAAGCCCATATTTGCGCAGGAAACCGATGCAGGTGGCGGCGTCGAAATCATACTGATGCTTCGATGGCTCCTGCGGCTTTGGTTCGACAAGAATAGCACCCTTGAATCCGATCTTGTGCTTGTACTCGACCACCATGTTCAGGAACCGGCCCATGTGATCCAGTTCGGTTTTCATATCGGTGTTGAGCAGCGTCTCGTACCCTTCACGCCCGCCCCAAAGCACATAATTTTCGCCCCCCAAATTGTGAGTGGCATCCATGCATGACTTCACCGTGGCGGCCGCGAAAGCAAAGACCTCGGGGTCAGGGTTCGTGCTGGCCCCTCCCATCCAGCGACGATGGCTGAACATATTGGCCGTGCCCCATAGCAACTTGGTACCGGATGCCTGCATCTTTTCACCGATATAGTCTGCGATCTCGTTCAGAGTGCGCAGATTGTCGGCAAAGTTCCCCTGCTCAGGGCGGATATCAGCATCATGCCAGCAGAAATAGGGCTGCCCGAGGATCTGGAACATCTCAAAGGCGACATCAGCCTTCATCTTGGCCCGGCCCATATCATCTTGCGGATGCCAGGGACGTTCGAAGGTGGGCCCACCAAACGGATCACCACCCTCCCAGGCGAATGAATGCCACCACGCCACGGCAAACCGCAAGTGGTCTTCCATGCGCTTGCCCATGACGATCTCATCCGGATTGTAATGACGGAATGCGAGCGGGTTCTTACTGTCCTCGCCTTCGAATTGCACCTGTTCAATTCCCTGAAAAAAACCGCTCGTCATCTCGTCTACCTCAATCCGTTTTTTCGCCGGGCTTTTTGCCCAGAATGATCATCGACAACAGATCGTCGTCGGTGACATCGGCGATATCAACCGTTCCAACCAACTTTCCATTCTTCATGACCGAAGCCCGGTCACATAATTCCATCACCGCGTGCACATCGTGGTCGATCAGGAAAATCCCGATTCCCTGCGCCTTGAGCTGTTGGATCAGGTCCGCCACCATCTGTGTTTCGTGCGGGCCAAGCGCAGCCGTGGGCTCGTCCATGATCAGGATACGGGCGTTGAAGTACACCGCACGCGCGATGGCCACTGATTGACGCTGCCCCCCTGACAGGGCCGAGACCGGATCGTTGAACTTCTGAAAGTTCGGGTTCAGCTGTGCCATGATCTTGCGGCATTCCGCCTCCATCGCGGCGTCGTTGACCAGGCCAAAGGGCGTAACCATTTCGCGGCCTAGAAACAGGTTCGAACTTGCATCCAGGTTATCCGCCAGCGCCAGCGTCTGATAGATCGTCTCGATATTGTTGGCGCGTGCGTCGCGGGGATTGTTGATCTCAACCTTGTTGCCGTCGATCAGGATTTCGCCGTGGTCCATCTGATAGGCACCCGAAAGCACCTTGATCAGGGTGGATTTGCCGGCCCCATTGTGCCCCAGAAGGCCCACGACCTCGCCCGGGTAGAGATCAACCGACACATGATCTACCGCCTTGATACCCCCGAAGGAAATCGAGATATCACGCATTTCCACCAAGGGAGGCTGACCCGATCCGCGGCCCGAAGCCTGGCTTTGTGTTTCTTGTGCTTGCATCATTTCGCCCCCAGACGTTTGCGATAGACGATGTCGATATAGACGGCCAGAACCAGCACGCTGCCGACGACGATATTCTGAAACGGCGCATCCACGCCGACCATGGCCATGCCGGATTGCAGTGCCTGCATGATCAGCGCGCCGAGGATTGCACCATAGATCGTACCGATACCGCCGGACAGCGCCGTTCCACCGATCACGGCAGCGGCAATCACGCGTAGCTCATCCAGCGTACCGATATCGTTTGAGTGATTGGCCAGACGGGCCGAGGCCACGACCGCCGACAGTGCACAGAGAAACCCCATCAGAGCGAAGATCTTGACGGTCATCATGCGGGTGTTGATGCCTGACAATTCGGCCGCATCCGGGTTGCCGCCTGTTGCAAAGATATAGCGTCCAAAGCGGGTTTTGCGGGCCACAACGGTCAGCGTCACCGCCACAAGGATCAGGATCAGCACCGAAATCGGGATGCCGTAACCAACAACTAGTCCTTCAGGCATGGTCTCGCCGCGCGCTTCGAACATGCGTTCAAGCCGGCGTGTCGGGATGGCATAGCTGTTGACGATAAAGACATAGCCCATGATGGCAATGCCAACGATTCCGGCCAGTGTCGCTTCGGCCCATACCGGTTTGACAGGGAACCCGTGAGCGGCTTTGGACCGGCGACCGCTCCACAACGCCCAGATTGCAATAGCCGTGGCCGCGAAGCCGATCAGCAAACTGACCGTTGTGCCCAAGGTCCCATTGGTGCCGCCAAACATCAGGAAAGTGCTGTCCAGTGGGCCGATTGTCTGGCCGTCAGTCATGTACCAGGCAACGTTGCGCCAGACCAGAAACCCTCCAAGCGTCACGATGAAAGCCGGAATGGTCAGATACCCCACCATCCAACCGTGGAACGCACCGATCATTGTCCCGACCGCAAGGCCCACCACCAACGTGATCGCCCACGTCGCGGGGTGGTTCAATCCCATCCCTAACACATTCGGCAACAGCTCGGTCTGGGTCATCGCCATGACGGCGGATGTTGTCGCCAGAAGCGCGCCGACCGAGAGATCGATGTGGCGCATGACGATGATGAACACCATGCCACAGGCCATGATGGCGACCGAGACGGTTTGGATCGACAGATTGAACAGGTTTCTGGGCGTCAGAAAACGGCCGTCCGTAAAGATGTTGAAGCCGATGCACAGGATGATGAAGGCGCCGATCATGCCCAATAGCCGCATATCCAGTTCCAGTTGCTGAAACAGGTTGGCCTTTGCTTTTTGGGGTACCGGCTGAGACGAAGTTTCGGTCATATCCGATCTTTCATGTTCAGCTATGATCTCTGGCCCGGCCATGCGGGCCAGAGATGTGACAGTTTGGAACTAGGTTTAGTTACAGGGTGCGGGGCCGTTTTCGACGCCCTGGCAAAGGTCTTCCAGCGGAATCCAACCAGCATCGACCACGACAGACAGGTTGTCTTTGGTGATCGGTACAGGCGCAAGGAAGACCGAGTTCATCTCGGTTCCGCCCGGCGAGGTCCAGCTGATGGCGCCTTCAATATCCTCAGGGCTGGTTCCGCTGCTCAACGCAACTGCTATTTCACCGGCAGCCTTGCCCAGCTCACGCGCATCTTTCCATACAGAAACGGTTTGCGTGCCCTTGGCGACCCGGTTCAGCGCCGCATGATCACCATCTTGACCCGAGACAGGAATGCCTTCCATACCCTGCGCGGTCAGCGCGGCGACAACGCCGCCAGCAGTACCGTCATTCGAGGCCACTACGGCATCAACGTTGTTTTCGTTCGCAGTCAGGATCTGTTCCATGTTGCGCTGCGCGTTCGCAGGCAGCCAGCCGTCGGTATAAGCTTCACCCACGATGACGATATCACCGCTGTCAACGGCGGCCTGGATGATCTCTTGTTGACCACCGCGCAGGAAATCCGCGTTCGGATCCGTGGGCGAGCCCTTGATCATCACATAGTTGCCTTTGGGCATCGCTTCGAACACCGCGCGCGCCTGCATCCGGCCAACTTCAACGTTATCGAATGTCAGATAGAACGCACGGTCATCTTCGATCAGACGATCATACGCGATAACCGGAATGCCTTCGTCTGCCGCTGCCTGCACTGCCGGGCCGATGGCCTGAGAATCCTGCGCCAGAATGATCAGCGCATCAACGCCCTGCGCGATCAGACTTTCTATATCCGATAATTGCTTGGCGGATGAAGATTGCGCATCAGACGAGATGTATTCGGCTCCGCCCGCTTCCAGTGCAGCCTTGATCGCCGCTTCGTCGGTTTTCCAACGCTCTTCCTGGAAATTCGACCAGCTTACACCGACCGTGGGCTCTGCAAATGCAACTGTCCCCATCAGGACTGCCACAGCAGAGGCGCTGAGAATTCGTTTCATGATTTCCTCCCGGTTTCAATGAGCCATCGTTTCATGATTCGTGGCCCCGATAATTCTGAGTAGCATATTTATTTCAGTCGGTAAAATATTTATGCTATCGGTAACAGAAAAAACCACCTAGGTTGAAACAGGGATTAGATTCGCGAGGGCAAGATGCTGAAAAGCAAAGCTTCTTCAAATGCCACGGACCAAAGGAACATCACTCGCCTGCGCGTATTGGAAAAAATCCGGGCCAAGGGGACCATTTCGCGAATCGACATCGCCAGCGCGTTGGAAACCAGCCCCGCGACCATCACAACCGCCACTGCCGATCTTCTGTCTGCTGGTCTGATTCAGGAAATAGAAGGCGAAACACCTTCCAAGTCGGCGCGCCGCGGCAGACCGCGTGTACAGCTGAAGCTCCATGGCGCGTCGCATCTGATTGCGGGCGTGAAAGTCGCCCGCCAGCAGGTTTCAGTCATTCTCGTGGATTTCGAAGGAACCGAAGTCACTTCGTACACACATCCGCTGGACGAAGCCCGCATGGCCCCGGATGCGTTTGCCAAGAAGATTCGCGCCGTGCTTGATCAGGCCTGCGCCTCAGCAAACCGATCCCTTGCAGATTTGTCCGGTGTCTGCATCGGCATCGCCGGCCTTATTGATGCAAAGCAGAACTTTGTGCATTGGTCATCTTCCCTGACGGAACGAAATGTGGATCTGAGTTCTCTTTTGTCCGAGGTGCTGCCCTGCCCTGCCTTCATCGAAAACGACGCCAATCTGGTCGCAAAGGCGGAACAGCTTTTCGGATTGGGGAAGGGGCTGAAGAACTTTTTGGTTGTTACGATCGAGCACGGCATCGGCCTGGGTATTGTTCTTGACGGCAAGCTCTATCGCGGTGAACGCGGATGCGGAGCAGAATTCGGGCACCTCAAAGTTCAGTTGGACGGTGCGTTGTGCCAATGCGGGCAGCGCGGATGCCTGGAAGCCTATGTGGGCGAATACGCCCTGATCCGCGAAGCGACGATCGCCAGTGAAGCGACAGATCCCCGCACTCTTGTTGATATACTCGCAGCCGCAAAAGCCGGCGACGCCCGATCCATTTCCGTTCTGGCCCGCGCGGGCCAAATGTTCGGCATGGGGGTTTCGAACCTGATCAATCTGTTCGACCCCGAGTGCATTATCCTGTCCGGTGCCAGAGGCAGCTTTGACTACCTGCACTCGGAAGAGGTGATGACCCGTGTCCAAAACGGTGTTGTCAGCGTTGACGCGCCGTTGCCCGAAATCAAGGTAAACCACTGGGGTGATTCAATGTGGGCGAAAGGGGCAGCGGCGTATGGAATTGAACAAGTCTCTATCCTAAAGGTCAGGGAACTGGCGGCTCATGCGAACTAAGATAGCAATCCTGCTTACGGTGACTTCCGCTGCCGCTGCGGACACCGTTCCACCACGCTTTCAAAAGGTGGAAACCCCCGGCCATGTTTACGATGGCGGCTGGGAACATTTCGTGGGCGGGGGTGTTGCAGTCTTCGATTGCAATAATGACGACCGCCCTGAATTGTTTGTGGCAGGCGGATCGAACCCAGCGCAACTATTCATCAACACATCCGGCGCAAAAGTCAGTTTTCGCTCAGAAACACCTGACCAGTTATCCTTGTTTCATGTGACCGGTGCATACCCGGTGGACATTGATGGCGATGGGCTTCTGGATCTGGCGGTCTTGCGCGTGGGCAAAGACCTCCTGCTGCGCGGCAAACCGAACTGCGCATTCGAGCCCTTTGCGGAACTGAACTTTCAATCTCAGGACCATTGGACCACCGGTTTTTCCGTGACTTGGGAAAGCGAGCAAACCCTGCCAACACTGGCCTTTGGGACCTATGTCGACCGAAGCAATCCGGATGGACCTTTTGAGGCTTGCGGACCAACTCTGCTGTACCGCCCGGAAGGGAGCGAATATGGCGACCCTGTCCATCTGGAACCCGGTCATTGTTCCTTGTCCGTCCTGTTTTCCGACTGGTCGCGGACGGGTCGCGCGGATCTGCGTGTCAGCAATGACCGCCACTACTATGTGCGTGGCGGGCAGGAACAACTGTGGGCCATGGAAGACCCCCCGCGCCTGTACAGCGAGGGCGATGGATGGCTTCCCTACTCGATCTGGGGCATGGGGATTGCCTCGCGGGATTTGACCGGTGATGGGTTTCCCGATGTTTATCTGACTTCCATGGGGGATCAGAAATTCCAGGTTTTCGATCCCGCAACGGATGGGCCAACATGGCGGGATGCAACCTATGACCGAGGCACTACCGCACACAGGCCGCATGTAGGAGAAGATGGCCGCCCCTCAACCGGCTGGCATGCTCAGTTCGGGGACGTCAACAATGACGGGCTGGACGACATTTTTGTCGCGAAAGGCAATGTTGAGCAGATGCCCGACGCGGCGCAAACCGATCCCAATAACCTGTTGATGCAGGCCGCCGACGGTCAGTTTGTCGAAACAGCATCACAAGCTGGTGTCGCGTCCATGGCAAAGTCCCGCGGCGGGGCCCTCGCGGATTTCAATGGGGATGGGTGGTTGGATTTGGTGGTGGTAAATCGTGGCGCGGACCTTGAGGTTTTCCAGAATGAACCCACCTCTGGCAACTGGCTCATAGTTGATCTTAGTCAGAACCACCCCAATCAAGCGGCGGTCGGCAGTTTTATCGAGGTCAAATCACCTGCTGGTATGCAAACCCGCGAAGTTACCATTGGCGGAGGACACGCAAGTGGAATATCCGGGCCCCACCACTTTGGTCTGGGGGATTCCGAGACCGCAGAGGTACGGGTGATCTGGCCAGATGGCGAACACGGAGACTGGCAGCCTGCCGACCCCAACCGAGTAATCCACCTCCAGCGTTGATCACTGATCCACGGGCAATCCGCTGGGAACTGATTGCGGCACGCCCAGCCGCACTGCCGGATCTTCCAGCGTGCCCAGAAAACTCAGGATGGCGTCGACCTCTTCGTCACTCAGGCTGATGGAAACCAGATCGTTTGACGCCGCGATAGCCTCAATATGCTGGGCGTCCAACAAAGCCTGTTGGTCCTCTGCCCCGGAAAACTCGGGCAGATCAGCCTTTTCGATTGAGTAACTCCGCAAGGCGGCAACCGGGTGCAGGTGATGGCGCACGACATCTTCAAGCTGCGCATAGGCTCCGCTGTGGCCATATGGCGCCGTCAGGGTCACGTTGCGCAATGAAGGCGTGCGAAACGCGAACGCATCATCCTTGTCGCCCGTAACGCGCAGCCGCCCGTCATCCCGCACATGGTTTTCGAAACGCGCTGCTTTTCCTGGACCGATCTGAGGCATGGCGATGGAATGGAAACGGTGATCGGTCTGGAACCACCCGGAATGGCAGGCGCTGCATCCAGCCTTTCCGTAAAACAGTTCCATCCCCAGTTGCGCCTGATCGGGCAGCGCGTCTTCGCCTCGCATCGCTCGGTCAAAGAGGCTGTTGTCAGCCCGCCATTCAAACGCGATGAAATCGGCAATGACATTGGCAATTGCGGTAAAGGTGATGTCTTCTCCGGGTGCGATGTCGTCAAACCGCTGTTTGTATTCCGGTATCGCGGCCACCCGCGCGGCAATCAGATCCCAGGCGCCACCCTCTTGTGTGAGCAAGCCGAGACGCACGGCCTTGCTGACTTCGTTTTCAGAATAATGTCCCGCCATTTCGTCAGGTGAAAGCACCGGGAACATCGCCTGCGCCGCCAAGGCCGACTGGAACCCCGGCCTCATATGTGTCCCCAACGGGGTTCTGATGCCATTGGGCCGAGAAGGTTCCGCCTCGAGGCGGCCGTCATGGAAAAACGTCGTGAATTCCAGCGCCCCGAGATTCCACATCGCGGGCGAGTTTCGCGGAATACGCTGCTCGGGCATGTTATCTTGAGTGAGCTTACGCTTTCCCCCCAGCCCGGTTCCACCTTCGCCGATACCCAGCGAGAGCCCGTCAGACGTTCCCAGTTTCGGATGATGACAGGTTGCGCAACTGATGTTCCTGTTCCCCGACAGGATCGGATCATAAAACAGCATTTGCCCCAACTCTGCGTTGGAAAGGTCAGGTTCGATAAACTCAGGGCGCGAACCAAGGTCTTGCGCCTGAGCAACTGAAAGCGTCAGCCAGATGCCCACAGCACTCGCAGCAATCTGGATCCTCATGATTGATCCTCGGGAATTTCAAGCGTCAATGTTTGTTGATACGGGTTGTCCGGCGTGTGGATGACGGACGGGAACGAAGGGACATTCACGGCGTTCGGATATCCTGACGGTTCAATACACAGCCCCGCACCCGGGCTAAACCGGCCTGACAGATGTGCCCCGGTATAGACCTGTGCCCCGGGTTGATCTGAATACACGTTCATCCTCAATCCCGAAGGTGCCCTGACCTCTGCGACCGGATGGTCATGGGTTCCACTTTCATCAAACACAAAAAAATGGTCCAGTTCGCGCCCCTCCGCCCCGACGGTGCGTGACAACGCGAAATCTGGCACACTTTCGCCGGCACCGGAGATATCTCCGGAAGGAACTGAAAGCGCGTCCAATTCCAGCACCCGGTTCGATCTTAGCCTGAGCAGGCAGCCCAGGATATCCTCCGGACAGCCCAGAGTGTAATAATTGTGCTGCGCGATGCTGATCGGTGTGGGGCGATCCGGTCGCGCCCTGATTGTATAGATCAGACGCGGACAGGTCAGTTCGACATGCACCTCGAATTTGACTTCTCCGGGAAATCCACCTTCACCGACAGGTGAAGTAAAGGACAGAACCGCCTGATTTTGAAAGATTTTCACGATATCCCAGTATTTGCGTGACAGCCCGCTCGGACCACCATGCAGCGTGGTCGGCCCTTCGTTTGCTGTCAGGTGATGAACGCCCCCTTGCAATGTAAACTGCGCTCCGCCGATGCGGTTGGCTACACGCCCCACAATTGCGCCGAGGTAAAACGGGTCCGACAGGTAATCCCGCGGGTTTTCGTAGCCCAATATCAAGGGCGTTTTGCCAAGCCACCATCCTTGCGTGCTTGCGCCATAGCTCAATACCGAAACGGACATGTCACCATCTTGAAGTATGACTTGTTCGACAGGCATAGACTTGGGATCAGCCATCACCGCGCAGCCAGAGGGGACAGAGCGGCATAGTACTCGCGATACCGCTGGTATTCCGCCTCATAAGCGTTGGACAGCTCGACACGTGGTTCAACACGCTCAGCGACTTCCGGGGAAAGCATGACGTCCTCGGGGTCGGCGCCCTGCACTGCACAGGCAGCAAGACGTGCCGCGCCGATGGCGGCACCGAACTCACTTCCCTTGGGCAGAGCAAGCGGTGTGTTCAGAACTGTGGCCAGTGTCTCCAGCCAAAATCGCGACCGCGCCCCGCCACCGACAACCAGCAAACTTTCGGGCTTGGTGCCCGTACTCTTGAGTGCCTCCAAACAATCGCGCATCGCAAAGGAAACTCCCTCCATCACAGACTGGGTCAGATCAGCGGTTTCCGATGCGATATCCAGGCCCAGGAACGCTCCGCGTATGGCGCTATCGTTATGCGGCGTCCGTTCACCGGACAGGTACGGAAGGAAGGTGATCTTTGATGGCCCCTTCACCGAATCCGGCAGGTCCGATGCCAGCGTTCCGACGGGTTGACCGAGGTGACGGGACAGCCAGTTGAGACTGTTGGTGGCCGACAGGATCACACCCATTTGAATCCAGCGATCCGGGACTGCATGACAAAAACAATGAACGGCTGTTTCCGGCGCAGGCGCATAGCTTTCCTTCGCGACCAGCAACACACCCGACGTGCCCAATGACAGAAATCCGCTGCCCTCGCCGATGCTTCCGATGCCGCAGGCCGCTGCCGCGTTGTCACCGGCCCCGCCGGCAACCACGACCGGCCCGGTCAGGCCCCATTGCTGAAGGATCTCTGATCGCAGTTCTCCGCCTGCTGAACTGCCTTCAACCAGCTCTGGCATTTGATCCCGGCGCATATGGCTCAGATCCAGCGCAATGTCTGACCATTCACGTTCTCCAACATCCAACCATGCCGTACCGGCGCTGTCGGACATGTCACTGACGTAGGATCCGGTGAGCCAGAAACGCAGATAATCTTTCGGAAGCAACACCTTGGATGTCTTCGCAAACACGTCAGGCTCATGCCCGCGCACCCATTCCAGCTTGGGTGCCGTGAAACCCGGAAAAACGATATTTCCGGTGATCGAGCGCATAGAAGCCAGACCATCCAAATCCGCAGCTTCCTGCGCTGATCTCGTGTCGTTCCAAAGGATACAGGGCCTCAGCACATTGCCATCCCGATCCAGCAACGTGGCACCGTGCATATGGCCGCTCAGACCGACGCCGCGCACCGCGGAAAATGCGGCACCGTTCAGCTCACGTAATTGGGCAACGACGTTTTGACAGGCTTCTACCCAATCGAACGGATCTTGTTCTGACCAACCGGGGTGCGGCGTGGATGTCACAACACCTGCTTCGGCTTCGGCAACGACGTTGCCCTCTTCGCTGACCACAATTCCCCGAAGACCTGACGTCCCCAAATCCAGACCGAGATACACGCGTTTTCCCCCTTAATGCAGCACAGGCTGATGGTGCCATCAAGCACTTGGAACCTATGTCAGACCTTATCAGCACAGTTTGCGCTAACATATCAAGGCGACGCAAGAGAGGGCACTTAATTTTATGAAGACCCTCGCAGAACGCGTGGAGTCATCGGCACACACGACCAAGGTTTAATTCAACTAAGCTGGGCCCGAAAATTTTTCGAATTGTCTGACGCTGACTTCACGTAAACAGTTCAAGAAGTTCTGGGTTTACTGATTTCATGCTGACGGTCCGTCTGAAAACGAAATCAGTCGCAAGAGGGAATTCAGCGAATGAAATCACATGCCAAGGTTGTTGTCGTTGGTGGCGGATGCGTCGGGGCTTCGGTTCTTTATGGATTGACGCAGCATGGGTGCACCGATGCGATCATGCTTGAGAGAACCACGCTGACCTCCGGCTCCACCTGGCACGCGGCAGGTCTGCTGGTCACCTTTGTGCGGTCCCACAACGTTTCGAAGATGACGATGGAGACCATCCGCATCTATTCCGAAGTCGAAAAGAAAATCGGCGCTTCGGTCGGGCTGCGCAAAGTGGGGCAGCTGCGCGTCGCCAATACGCAGGAACGCTGGGACGAATTCCTGTCCTATGCCTCGATTGCCAAAGCTGCCGGTGTGCCTTGCAAACTTTTGACGCCGGAGGAAATCGCCGAACTGCACCCTCTGCTCAACCAATCGGAAAATATTCGCGGCGGCATCCTGCATACCGAGGACGGCTATGTGAACCCTGCCGACATCACCATGGCAATGGCCAAGCTGGCGCGTGAAAAGGGCGCCAAAGTGTTTCAGAACACCGAAGCGCTGGCCTATGGAAAACTGGAAAACGGTCATTGGAAGGTGACAACCAATCAGGGGGAGATCACTTGCGAACATCTGGTC
This sequence comes from Ruegeria sp. CDSC085, assembly GCF_059610465.1. NCBI lineage: Bacteria > Pseudomonadati > Pseudomonadota > Alphaproteobacteria > Rhodobacterales > Roseobacteraceae > Ruegeria > Ruegeria sp. CDSC085. The sequence continues at coordinate 25,290 of NZ_JBXWNR010000017.1, forward strand.
TTCGCGACTGGAAACTATGCCCGCGAGAACGCGCGCCGTGTTGGCCTGGATCTGCCTTGCATTCCAATCGTTCACCAATACTGGACAACGGAAACCGTTCCCCTTCTCAAAGAACGCCGCGCGCAAGGGTTGCCCGAGTTCCCGATCCTGCGGGATGAAGATTACGGCGCCTATCTGCGCGAAGACGTGGGCGGCATTCAGTTCGGCCCTTATGAGTTCACCAAAGACCTCAAGCTATTCGCCGAAGATCGTGTGCCGCCTGACTTTGGTGCCGACCTCCTGCCCGAAGATTTCGACGCGGTCGAAGCGCAGTGGGAACGTGCCATCGAGCGGGTTCCAACACTTGGTGAGGTGGGTATCAAGGCCAACACTCGGGGTCCGTTCCAGATGACACCAGACGAGTTGCCGCTTGCGGGACCCGCACCGGGGCATGAAAACCTGTGGCTGGCCGAAGGCATGCCCGGCGGCATATTGTGGGGTGGCACTGTTGGTGAACGCCTGGCCCGCTGGATTGTAGATGGGGATCCGGGCATGGACATGTCCGAACTCGACCCGCGCCGTTATTCGGATTACGCGTCCAAGTAGTGGACCATGGACAAGGTGCGCGAAACGTGGGGGACCCACATGAACGCGCACATTCCCGGAGAAGATTTTCCCGACGCGCGCCCGATGAAAACGATGGGGTCCTACGATCTGCTGAGCGCGCATGGCGCCGTCTGGACCAGCTTCAACGGATATGAGTTTCCGCGCTGGTTCGCCAAATCGCGCAAGGAAGCTGTTCCCGAACATTCCTTCCGTCGCACCAACCACATGGAACGCGTTCAGGAAGAAGTGCGCACCACCCGTGACGTGGCCGGGTTCATCGAGATGTCACCGATGACCAAGTTCACCGTGCGCGGACCGGGGGCCGCCAAATGGCTGGATGGCCTTATGGCGAACAGGCTGCCCAAAGTGGGGCGAATGACCCTGTCGCTTTTGTTGAACCAAAAGGGCGGCATGGATGCTGAATACACGGTCGTCCGCTATGCCGAGAATGATTTTTACCTGGTCTCCACCCCGAACTGGCGCGCCTACAACTGGGATCAACTGCGACGTTTGCTGGCCAATGACAGCTCTGTCCTTCTTGAAGATGTTTCAGAACAACTGGGCGTGATTGCTCTGGCAGGCCCCAAGGCACGAGAGATCCTGCAACCGTTGACCGACAAAGACCTGTCGAACGAAACCTTCCCCTGGCTTTCTGCGCAAATGGGTGAAGTGGGTTACGCCAAGGGCGTTCATCTGCTTCGCGTGTCCTAAACCGGCGAGCTGGGGTGGGAACTGCATCACCCGGTCGGTTACAACCGCCATCTTGTCGACCTGCTGTTGAAGGCCGGTGTGAAACCTTTCGGGCTTGAGGCACTGGAATCCATGCGCCTTGAGAAATCCTATCGCGCCATCAATCGCGAGATTTGCAAGGACATGACGCCATACGAGGCCGGCCTCGACCGGTTCGTGGTAACCGAAGGTCGCGCCTTCATAGGCAAGGCCGCTCTTTTGAAACAGAAAAAGGAAGGCACATACCGGCGGCTGGTCACGCTGAAACTGCCCTTTGGCGAAACGTCGGTGATGTTTGACGAGAGTGTCTACGCTCAGGGCAAGCTCATCGGCCGAGTCACCTCGGGCGGGTTCTCTTATTATTGCAACCACGACATTGCGATGGCACTAGTGCCACAGAACATGACGGCGCCCGGTACGAAAATGCAGGTACTGGTCCACAATGAAATGCGCCACGCCGTGGTCATTGACACATGTGCTGTCGATCCCGCAAACACTCGCGCGCGCGCATGAGTGCAAAAACATAGAGACTGGACTCGAACTGATGACCGAACAATCGACAAAAACGCTTTCTCTTGCTGAAGTTCGGGACTTGGCCAAATCAGTTCTTGTTTCTGCCGGAGTGGACCCGCGCAGCGCTGATATTCTTGCTGATATCGTCACCCGGTCTGAACGGGACGGCCCGCGCAGCCACGGGTTGCGCATGTTGCCGGTCTATGTCCAAAGCTTCACGTCCGGCTATGCCAACGGGCACGCGACGCCCAAGACCGAAAAGGTTGCCCCGGGCGTTTTGCGCTGTGACGCCGACAACGGGTATTATCAGGTTGCAGCGGCTGAAGCCCGCGAGGATCTGATCGCGATGGCACGGAAAAACGGCATTGCCGCGTTCACTTGTACAAACTGTCACCATCTGGGTGCCTTACGGTTTGACACGGAACCCTTGGCCGAAGCAGGTTTGGTGGCTTTTGCCGTGATCAACTCATTGTCCATGGTGGTACCGCAAGGTGGGGTTCGCCCGGTATTTGGCACCAATCCCATGTCATTTGCCTGCCCACGCGAAGGCGACGCGCCGGTGGTCTGGGATCAGGCCTCGTCCATGGTGGCCCTCATGGATATCCGCATGGCCGCTGCCGAGGGGCACGACCTGCCCCGCCCTGCCGGTCTTGACCCCCGGGGCGAGCCCTCCACCGACCCGAATGCCATCCTTGAAACCCGCAGCCTGTTGCCATTCGGAGAGCATAAGGGGGCCGCGATCGCCTTCATGGTTGAGGTGTTGGGCGCAGCACTGGCCGGTGGAACCCTGTCCGTGGACAACGAAGAACGCGAGTCCTTCGATGCCCTGAACATCAAAGGTGGTGCGACCCTGATTGCAATTGATCCCAGCCAGTTCGGCAACGCGGCCTTCAACGAATATGTCGCCCGCATCTGCGCCGAGATTTCCGGCAACGGTTCCGCCCGGGTTCCGGGCGACGGTCGTCTTGCAAAACGGGCAGCCGCCGACGCCCATGGCATCGAAGTGAGCACCGAGGTTCTGGACGCACTCGGCTGAAACTGAAATCACCGGCTATCGAATGGCCGGACAGCACCTGCCCAGCTTGCCAACCGCGCCACTCAATGGCCGCCGAAATAGGCCTCGAGCAAGCGTTTGTCATTTCTCAATTCGTCAGCTGTACCCGACGTCTGCATCCGCCCGGACTCCAGCACATAGATGCGGCTGGCAAGCGACAGGGCAAAATTGGCATTCTGTTCCGTGATGACGACGGTCAGCCCGTAGTCCTTGTTCAGCTGACGGACAACTTCAGCAATCTCGTGACAGATTTTCGGGGCTAGGCCAATTGTGGGCTCATCGACAAGCAGCAGTTCCGGGCTGGTCATCAAGGCCCTGCCAAAGGACACCATCTGCCTTTCCCCGCCGGATTGGGTCGACGTCTCCTGGCCTTCCCGTTCTTGCAGGCGCGGGAAAAGACTGTGCACCATTTCAAGATTGCTTTCGATGTCGCCTCGTGCGGTGAAGGCCCCCACCATCAGATTGTCGCGCACTGACATATAAGGAAACAGGTTGAACCGCTCGGGCGCATAGCCCACCCCGTGACGCACGATTTCCGAAGGGCTTCGACCGGCAAGGCTGTGCCCTCGCAAGCGGATGTCGCCTTCGACTTTCACGAGGCCCATGATGCTGTCCAACAGGGTGGATTTACCTGCACCGTTCGGGCCGACCACGGCGACAATCTCACCGGGCTGCACCGTGATCGAAATATCGGTCAACGCCTGGGCCTTGCCGTAAAACGCAGACAGGTTCTCGATTTCCAGATAGGACATCAGACGCTCCCCAAGTACGAGGCCTGTACGGCAGTGTCGTTCATCACGTCGCTGAACGAGCCTTCGGCAATCATGGTGCCCCGCTCGATGGCGATGGCGCGGTCGATCAGCGGTTCCAGCGCCGGCAAGTCATGGCTGACGATCAAAAAGGTCATCCCGTCCTTGCGCATGGATTGTATGAGATCGGAAATCTGCGCGATTTCACCGACTGTCAGACCTGCAAACACCTCATCCAGCAACATGACACGCGGTGCCGTGGCCATGGTTCGGGCCATTTCGAGCTTGCGCAAATCACCCATAGCCAATTCGGACGGTGAACGGTTCAGATCCGTTTCCGTGAATCCGACACTCAGCGCAAGTTCCTTTTCCCGTTCCGTATCCGGACGCGAAACGATCATACGCCAGATGTCGTCCGGCATCAGGCCCACCCTGATATTTTCGGCAACACTCATGTCACCAAACGGACGCGGAATCTGATAGGTCCTGCTGACCCCAGCCCGAATACGTTGCGGCGTCGACAGCGCCGAGATTTCTTGCCCGAACAGCTCGATTGTACCGCTGTTCTGCCGCAACTCACCCATGATCTGGCTGAAAACCGTTGTCTTTCCCGCGCCATTCGGCCCGATCAGGCCCAGCGACTCTCCTTCTTGCAGGGAAAAGGACAGATCATTCGTGGCTACCAGCCCGCCAAACCGTTTGACAAGACCAGACACTTTCAATGCAACGGTCATGTCAGCCCCCCTTTCCGCAGCCGTTGAAAGCCGCGTTGAGCAAGTTCAACCAATCCCTTTGGCTGATACATGTAGAGAAGCAGTGCAATAGCACCGTAGACGAAATACCGTTCTGCTCCGGGAAGCACGGGACGCAGGTATTCCAGAAGGAACGTCATGAAGAACGCACCGATCATGGGGCCGATAATGGTCGATGTTCCGCCCAGCAATGCCGCAACTATGATGGTGAAGAGAAAGTTGATGTCGAACAGCGCCCGCGGTGCAAGCGAGCCCAGGTAGTGGACATAAAACGCCCCTCCCAGCCCGGCGACAAGAGCGCTGGTCAGGAACGCAAACGCCTTAAGCCGCGTGGTGCTGAGACCTGAACCACGAACGCTTTCTTCATTCATTCCGATTGCGGCCAAAGCGGTCCCCACCCGCGTTTTCATCAGCAGCCACATGCTGACTGCAACACTTAGCATCAGCGCCGTGGACAAATAATATCCGTTGGCAGCGCCACGTGTGAGAGTTTGAATTCCCGACATGCCACGTGTGCCGCCGGTCAGATCCGGGCGGATCACCTGAACCAGCTGATAGAGCAGTTCCATGAAGGCCAGTGTGACCAGCGCGAAGTAGCTGCCGCGAATGCGCAGAGCGGGCAACAACACAATAAGACCCGCGATCATTGTGACCAACACGGCCACAGGGATTGAGATTTCGACCGGCACGTCAAACCGTTTGGTCAGGATCGCAGTCGTATAAGCTCCGATACCGATCAGGAAAGGGTGGCCGAAACTCACGTACCCCGTCTTTCCCGACAGCACGTCCCAGCTGATGGCGAAGATGGCCAGATAGTTGGCAAAGATCATTGTTCGCAGTGTGCCATTCGAGACCACTTGAGGTAGCAGCAGCATCCCCGCAATCAGGCCGCCCCAGAGGACAAAGTGAAACCAGCGCAGACCCATGTTACAACTCCTCGCGGCCAAACAGGCCCTGCGGTCGCGTCACCAGCACGCCGATGATCAGCAGCATTGTGAAGACGCCGCGCAGTTCCGGCGCCAGGGTGGCGACAACTATGACTTCGAGAAAGCCGACGATGTGAGCAACGACCAGCGTGCCGATGATCGATCCGATGCCACCCACAATGACGACGGCCACCGAAATGATCAGAGGCGCGACCCACATTGATGGCGAGAGCTGCGTATAGCTGGCAAAAAACACGCCGCCCAAGGCCCCCAGGGCACCCGAGATACCCCATGTGATCAGGTTGATCCGGTCCGGGTCGATCCCGGAAATTGCTGCCCCTTTGGCGTCCATCGAAACCGCCTGCATCGCCCGCCCTGTATGTGTCAGACGCACAAAGGCATAAAGCCCTAACAGAATGGCCCAACTGATCACCGTTGCGATCAGGATGTTATAGGTGACAGATGCCCCGGCCACGTTGATCACACCCGGTACGATTGGCAGCAGGATCTTGCTGCTGTCACCAAAGACAAGAACGATCCCCGCCTGAATCACGACCGCAAGGATCAGCGTCGAAATCTCGACCGCTACATGATCCCCTTTCAGAGTCTTGACGATAAGGCGATATTTCAGAACCCCCATCAGAACGCCCAGTAGGACGGCCACAACCACGCCCATCAGCTTGGGCATTCCCAAGGTCTGAGACACCCAGAAATACATGTATCCGCCGACCATCAGATAGGCACCGTAGGCCAGGTTCAGGACTCGACCGATGCTGAAGATCAGCGTGAAACCCATTGCGATAAGCGCATAGAGACCGCTGAGCAAAAGCCCCTGGATCAGTATTTGCAACATGTAAGGATCCCTGACTGCGAGTGCGCGCCCTCGCGCACCCGTTTCAAGCTAAGCGAACGGACAGGTTACTGCTTGACCCAGCTTGGCAAAGTGAATTCACCCGTCGCGTATTTCTCGGGGTAGACAACGGCGGCGGTGCCGTCCTCGTACCACTGGACCACAACCATTGACGGTGCGGCATCGTCAAACGGCTCGGACAGATCAAAACGGATATTGTGCGGGTACGTCCGGCCGGTCACAGGCTCTACCTCGTCATCACCCCAGAAGGCGTAGCGCAGCCACAGCTGGCCATCCAACTCAAGAACCAGATCCTGTTTCTTCATTGCATCGGCCCAGCCTTCGACATTGTCGAAACCACCGGCCTCCTCGGCTGCGGCCATGGCCTGTTTCAGCCCATGATAGGCATTGAACCCGTTGAAATGCGGCAGCAGCGGACGGCTGTTATACTTGGCCTGATAGGTGTCGACAAATTCCTGGCTGGCCGGATCAAGCCGAAATCCAACTGAAGGAACTGGCGACAAGGTCGAGATACCGCCCCCGGCACCGCCCGTATCTTCCCAATACTCCATCCCCAGTGCAGCGACGTTCACACCCGTCATCGCCATCGGCACCTGAAGCTTAACATATTGCGATGACACAACCTGCGAATTCACCGACGAGACCTGATAGATGAAGTCCGCCCCGGTATCTTGCGCGCGGCTGAAGATCGGAGCGAAATCGACGGTGGCAACGTCATAGGTGATGATGTCCTTGACCTCGATGCCGGCAACCGGTGCAAGCGCTTCGGTGACAAGGCCGGTGATTGCCTCGCCAAAGGCAGTATCTTCCGCCAGAATGACAACGGAATCCCACCCCATCTTTTCCTTCAGAACATCCGCGCCAAAGTTGATGTACAACGTGGCCAGCGCCTCATCCGAGGCGATGTTCATGAAATAGGGCGCCATGCCTTCAGGGTCTTCGACAACCATGTCGATGATGCCGATATAGGATGTCCAAGTGTCCAGCGTTGGAATCCGGTACTCCTGCATTCGGGGCAGCCATCCCAGCGACACATCGTCAATCGAACCCGAGATGATGAAATCAACCTCTTCCGTTTCCGCAAGGTATTCATAGGCCCGGATGCCTTCGGTCGGATCCTGTCCGGTATCTGCCGAGACCAGGGTGATCTGTTCGCCCATCACGCCACCATTTGCGTTGAGCTCTTCAATCGCAATCTCGGCCCCGCGCAGGGTCGACAATCCTGTGTCCGAAGAAAGCGATCCAATGAATCCTACCTTGATTTCCGCTCCGGCCGCCGAGGCCATGAGCGCGATGCATGTTCCGCTGAGCAGCGCTGTCTTGATCATCACATTAGCTCCCTGTGTCTCATTATGCCTTTCTTGTATTCTGTATACAGTACACAAGAAGATGGTTCGATCAAATCCTTTCTTGAAGACTCATGTTCAGAATCCGCTGATTTCGCCGTTTTCGCCGTGGATCACAGCATCCACGTCAATTTCCACCATCAGTCCGGGCTGGGTAAGCCCTGCCTGAACGGCTGTCAGAGCTGGATCAATCCCCGTGAAAAATTCGCCATGCGCCTGCGCGAACGCGCCTGCTTGGGACAGATCGGTCAGGTAGGCGCGCACCCGCCCCACATGTCGCAGTTCGGCACCAACCTCTTTCAGCGCGTCCTCGATACGTGACAGGATATAAAGGGTCTGTGCGCCAACGTTTCCCGGCGCGTGGATGCGGCCCGTCGGCTCGATGGCCGTTGTTCCGGCAACCCAGACAAAGGGGCCGATGCGTTTGGCCCGAGAGTACGAGGCCACTTCTTCAAACCGTCCGCCGGATTTCCAAAAGCGCACGGTCACAGGCCCAGCCTCACCCGGATCGCCTCGGCCGCGTTTTTCAATGCCGCGTTTTCTTCGGCGGTTAGCCGCAGCTCCTCAACCTCTACCAATCCGCCTGCGCCAAGATGGGCTGGCACTCCCAGCACGACACCGTCGATGCCGTATTCACCCCGCAACATGACCGATACCGGAACCGGGCCCGTCCGCGCACCCCGAATGTGATCAATCAATTCGATCGAAGCATGAGCCGGAGCTATCGTTGCAGAACCTGATTTCCGGAGCGCGACCACCTGACCACCCCCGGTGATCGCATCCTGAACGCAGGCTTCGATCTGTTCGCGGGACAAAAAAACATCCAGCGGACGCCCCTTGATCTTCGCACGGCTGGGGATCGGGGCCATTTCATCCCCATGGCTGCCAAGTGTGAACGCTTCGACGTCCGCAGGTGTGACACCTGCGGCCATCGCCAGCGCGTTGCGAAACCGGCTGCTGTCCAGCGTTCCTGCCATACCCAAAACCCGTTCGCGGGGAAAACCTGAAGCGCGCAGCATCTCGACCGTCATTTCGTCCAGCGGGTTGGTCACCACGATCACGATTGCATCAGGCGCGGCTGACCGGATGGCTTCGGCTGACTGACGGATCACGCGGGCGTTCACATCGATCAGATCTGCACGTGTCATGCCCGGACGGCGGGCTCGTCCGGCAGTGACGACAACCACGTCCGCCCCGGCCACCAGATCCATCGCTTCGCCACCGACACATCGGGCCCGCGCACCGGTGATCCCGGACGTATGATTGAGGTCCAGCGCAGTCGAAGCCGCCAATCCCGGAGTAATGTCGATCAGCGCGACTTCATCGGCTATGTCCGCCATCGCCGCCAGATGGGCGATATTTCCGCCAACACCCCCTGCCCCGATCAAGGCAAGCTTGCCCAGCCTGCGGGCTTTGCGCGGCGCACGCGAAGGCGCAACCCATTTGGGTGAACGACGGTACAGCACCCGGCGCATTGAAACAGCACCATCCGTACGCGGCGGTTTCGGTCGCTCCAGCGGGCCGTCCACCAATGAGATACCAACACGCTCGGCGGTTTCACGCGCGAGAGCCGTCACGATGTCACCCGGCAAAACCTCGAATACGATCCTGCCCCGGCGGCGCGCATCTTCGACCGCATCCGAGCCTATGACGCGTGGGGTTGCCATCAGCCGCCCTGCCCGTCCACCGCCTCGACTGCACGCGTCGCGGCCTCGACGGCGGTTTCGACCGAGTTTTCAGACCCCGAGATGAACAAGCGACCAAACCGCCCCACCGCGCGCACCTCGACGATGTCAATCTCGGCGGCTTTCTCGGCCTCATTTGCGGCGATCGAGATGTAGGCCGCGGGCGCGCATTCCACGATCCCCAACGTCTGCCCCGGCACGATCAACGCACCCTTGCGCCATTTGTTCAAAAGCTGCGCCTGATAGGGTTCGACACTGGTAATGATCTGTGTGGAACTGATCGCAGGCTTCAAACGGTCTGTCATGGAAGCCCCAAGTTCGGCCAGCATCGCGTCCCGTGCAGCGGACACTTCGGCGTTTGAAGGCGAGCGGAGGATGAAGAATCCGAACTCGCGCTCGACCATCTGCGTCGTCGCCTCGACCGAGGACGCCTTGAGTGCCCGGTCGATCAGCGAGAATACGCCATTGCCCGGCGCGAACTCTCCGATCAGCACGGTGTCACCGGACAAAGGCACTGACCCTTGCACCGTCGCACCATTATAGGCGGCGAATTTCGGTTGCAGGTTGTCGATCTGCATCAGCGCCCGGATCGTGATCTCGCTCATGCGCCATACTCCTCGTAAATGTCGCGCCAGGGTCTGCTTTCGTAAGCGACCCGCTTGATGTTGATGAGATGCAGGGCGGTGACGTTGTCCGAGGTGATCGACCCCGACCACGTGCCGGTACCCAGCATGAAGGAAGGTTCAAGGTCGGTGGAATACCCCATTCCGCCCATTATCCCCGGCGTGTTCACCAGTACCCGGCCCGTGGGCACGGTGGAAAAACGAGCGACCACCTCGGGATCGTCGGAATGGATGACCGAGGAATGCCCCCAACCTTCGAATTTGGCAATGGATTGCGCCAGTTCGATGCCGTGATCGGTGGACTTCGCCTCGTAAAAGGCCAGCACCGGGTTCAGCTTTTCGGCCGAAAGCGGGCGTTGCCACCCCACTTCGGTTTCTTCCGACACCAGACAGCGCGTGCGCGGCGGAATCGAGAACCCCGCAGCATCGGCCAGCGCCTGAGGGCTTTGGCCGACGCGTTCGGGATCCATTGCCTGCACTCCTTTGAAGATGACCCGTGCCAGCCGATCAGCCTCGGCCGGGGTACAGAAGTAAGCGTTTTTGAGTTTAAGTTCGTGGCGCAGATCGCGAGCAATTTCAGGATCGGCGACCACTGCCTGTTCACTGACACAGGCCGTGCCGTAGTCGAAGCTTTTTGACGTCACGATCATCTCGGCAACTTCGGACAGATCGCGGGCCTTGGATTTGTGCACGTAACACGGCACGTTCCCCGCCCCTACTGCGAGCGTCGGCTTACCGCTGGAATAGGCGGCCTTGACCATAGCCGGGCCACCAGTCGCCATGACGACAGAAGTGCGGCGATGCTTCATCAACTCGGCGGTGCCTTGAATGGTCACGGCGTCCAGGCATTGTATCAACCCCTTGGGCGCGCCCATCTGTTCGGCAACGCGTGCCATGATGCGGACGGTTTCCTTCCCGCATTCCACGCCGCGCGGATGCGGGGCACAGACAACGGCATTTCCCGCCTTCACTGCAGACAGAACCTTGTAGATGATCGTGGATGTTGGATTTGTCACCGGGATAAGCGCCGCGACCACACCCATCGGCTCTCCGAAAGCTGCGATCTTTGTCGCGTCGTCCCGCCACAACAGGCCCAGCGTCGTGACATCCCGCAGGTAATCGGCGACCGACAATGCGTTGAACAGATTCTTGACCCGCTTGTCTGGTACATTGCCGTACCCGGTTTCCTCGACCGCCAATTGCCCCAACCGTTCGGCTTCAGGTTCGATCGCCCGAGCCATGGCATCGACGATGGCATCCACCTGTGCACGGTCAGTGCAGAGAAAGGCGCGATAGGCTTCGAAAGCCGTTTCAGCAGCGCGCCGTGCGGCGGCGATGGATTTCAGATCAGCGTCCATCACGAGGCTCCGGTGGCAATGGTGTCAAAGATGCGGCGGGCCTGATCGACATCGCCTGCGGAAATTCCGATGGTCTCCAGCCTGCGCCCGGACGCGGCCACGTCAGCACCCAGAAGACGGTCTGTCACGCAGATCAGGCTTTCCGTCAAAGGTGCGGTCAAACCTGTGAGCTTTGCGGCTGAAACGAGGGGCACCAATGACCCCAATACGCCGTCGCGCATCAACTGGCGCGCGGCCTGCCGATCCGGGACCGGACGCGCACCCGATCCACGCTCGGCTCCGGCAAAGGTCGTGATCCAGTCATCGGTCTCGGGCAGGTTTCGAACGCCAAAGGCCTGTGCGACCTGTCGCCTTTCGTCAGCCAATCCATGGATCACCTCACGCTGATCCGGTCCTATGAGTGCGGCAAAAGTCCGATTGCCTTCCAGCGGCACCCCGCCCATCGGCAAATCCGGTCCACCAGACCCCAGCCCTGCGCCACCAAGGATCAATGCCGGTATCTCGACCGCTGCGGAAAGATCGGCGAAGCCTGACGACAGAACCGAATCCAGCGGCAGGATGTTTGAAAGGTAGGGTCGCAGCGCCTCAAGAACGTCCGTGCGTCCACGCGGCAGTGTTGCCGCAGCCATCGGCGCCGCCTGCGTCAGGGTCAGCCCTGCACCTTCAGCCTGATACCAGTACGGCAGGCCCTGTACCTCGACAAGAGTTACGTCCGCGGTACAGCCTCCTATTCGCAGCATCCAGACCGCTTCAACCGCGCCCAGAGAACGACCCGGCGCCAGAACCAGCACCTGACCATCGTGCAGATGATCGGCCAGCACCATGGAATAGGTGCGCTGTTTATGGATCGGTCCGGTCAGAAAGATCGCCTGTGCGCCCCGCACTGCTGCATCCAACTCTGCCGTGGTGCGGATTGAAGGCCCGTCGCGATCCACCTGATACGTGCCCACAGGCCCTTCGCCGCTAATGCCAATGCCCGAGGATTGGGCAAGCAGTGACAGTTCCGCCCCATAGGCCGAAAACAGCGTAACCTCAGCCCCTTCCGCCAGACACAGCGCTGCCAGAAGACGGGCATCCGGGCCGCCACCCAATACTGCAATGCGCTCAAACCTTTGGGCAACGGGTGCATCCCGTGTCGCGCCACGTGTCACCGCGCGCGTGAAATCCTCGAAACCGGCTGACATGGTACCTCCTCAAAGGGGTTGATCAGGCCGACGACCCGGCACCCAGCCCGTCGATGATTGCCTCAAGCTCGTCATGCGGTCGTGCGATCACGTGAACCGAGACGACCTCGCCCACCTTGTTGGCCGCTGTTGCGCCGGCATCGGTGGCGGCCTTGACCGCGCCGACCTCTCCGCGCACGAGGGTCGTCACCAGCCCGCCGCCAGCCTTGGTCTGACCCACGATGGCAACACTGGCTGCCTTGACCATCGCATCCGCGGCTTCAATCGCGCCGACCAGGCCACGTGTTTCGATCATGCCCAGGGCCATCTGCCCTGCCACTGGTTTCGCCATTTTTTGTTCCTCCCAAAATTGATGTTTCGCGTATCGTGATTCAGGTCGTCGAGACGCGGTCGATCACCGCGATGATGGCCATGTCCACGGGGGCCGTGGACAACCCGGCCGCCATACGGGCCGCAGACCCGCTGACAACCAGAACCATGTCCCCAACCCCAGCGCCGCAGGTATCGACCGCAACCCGTGCGGGATCGATCAAGCTGCCCTTGCTGTCGACCAGATCCGTCACCAGCAGCTTTGTTCCAACAAGCCTGGCATCCTTGGCAGTTGCCGTGACAGTTCCAGCGACCTTGCCCAAGTGCATCAGAACGCCCTCAGGTAGCGGTCCAGTTCGACCTTGGTGACCTGTTGATTGAAGAATTCCAGCTCTCGCTCCGCCTGTTGCAGCACCAGATCCCACAGCATTTCGTCCATGACATCCCGCAGCCATTCTGATCCGCGCGCCAGTTTGATGGCGGTTGGCAAATCGGTGGGAATTGGATCTCCGATCCCTTCCTCATACCCGTTGCCTGTCGTCGGCTCAGAGGGGGACAGCCCCTGTTCGATCCCGTCGAGCCCGGCGGCAATCTCGGCCGCAAGCAACAGATACGGGTTGGCGTCTGCACCAGCGTCGCGCTTTTCCACCCGCACGGCGCTGTCCGAGCCTTCGATGACCCGGATACCAACTGTCCGGTTGTCATAGCCCCAGCTCGTGTTGATCGGGCAAAATGTATAGGGCTGGCGACGGCGATATCCGTTGACCGTGCCGCTGCCGCAAATCGCCGTCTCGCACATGCGCTGTTGCAGACCTGCGATAAAGGATTTGCCGATGTCATTGATCTTGCCATTGTCGGCAAAGACGTTTTTGCCGTCCTTCCACAGCGAGTAATGCGTATGAAACCCGTTGCCAGATTGATCAAAAAACGGCTTGGGCATGAACGTCGCCAGATAGTCGTGCGCGATGCCCAACTGGCGGATCAGAGATTTGAACAGAACGACACGATCCGCAGCTGCCAGAGCTTCACCATAACGAATATTGACCTCGATCTGGCCGGCTGCATATTCCGGGTTGGACTGTTCGATGGGAATGCCACATTCATTGATCTGCTGACGGATCGGGCCAACGATGTGTTCCATCCGGGCGGCGCGGCCCAGGCCGTAGACCTGGATGCCCGTGTCGCGCGGTTGGCCGGTTTCCGGGTCCAGAAGGTAGAATTCCAGTTCCGTGCCGACATTCACCTCGAACCCCATATCGCGGGCCCGGTCCACCTGCCGCACCAAAGCCTGACGCGGATCGATCGGCACCGGTTTGTGATCCATGCCCTCAGCGCGGCCAAAACAGACGGCCACGCCCGGCTCCCACGGGACGGCGACAGGCTTTGTCATCGGAAAGACATGCATGTCGGGATAACCGTTGTCGAAATTGACGTAAGGAGTATCCCAGACGTCGCAGGTCATATCGATCGCCAGCAGCGCAATCGACAGAGCATTGCCGCTTTTGCAGACATGATCCCAATGGCTGGCCGGAATGCGCTTGCCACGCATGATGCCGTTGAGATCCCCGACACCAAGAATGACGGTATGCGTGCCCTCGGGCAGATCAAACCCCGAACTCATTTGCGCGTGCTCCCTGTTTTTAGCTTTATAATTGCTGTATTCTGTATACAGTATTCACAAAGCCAGTCAGGAAACAAGGAAAATCTGCGCCATGTCCAAAAGCTCGGTTATCGTTGTCGGAGGCGGCATAGTTGGCGTCATGACGGCGCTTACACTGCAACGGCGCGGCGAGACCGTGACACTGATCGACAGGTGGGAACCGGGACATTCCCGTGCATCTTCAACAGATTACAACAGAGTGATCCGTGCCATATCCGGGCGGGACGAGTTCTATACGCGGTGGGCGCGCGAAAGCCGCCTGCGCTGGCTGGAGTTGCAGGCCGAAAGCGGCCAGAACCTGATGTACGAATGCGGCGCGTTGATTCTGGCGACTGCGGGACATTGCGACTGGGAAGACGCAACCGCACAGACTTTCGACCGGGTCGGGGTGCCCTACTACAAATTCGGTCAGCAGGATATCGAATCGCGGTTCCCTCAGTTCAAGGTCACCGACATCGAATATGCGTTGTTCGAACCCGAAGCCGGAATGCTGATGGCCCATCGATGCGTTCTGACCGGTTTGGATCTGTTCCGAAAGGCAGGAGGCAAAGTACGGCGCGGTCGCGTCACCACGGATGGATCGGAACGTCCGATGCTTGACGACAAACCGCTTGAGGCCGATCTGATCATCATGGCGACCGGCCCTTGGATGGCCGACATGTTTCCCAGAACGATCAAGCCGATCTCGACCGTGGTTGGCGTCAATGTCCTCTACACCTCGACACCCGACGGGTCGGAAGATTTCGACATGAGCCGAATGCCCTGCTGGATCGATCACGGGCAAGGGTCCTTTGGCCTGCCGTCGTCCGAAGGATCCGGCGTAAAGGCCGCGGTTGTCATCCCGGACAAGATCGATCTGGACAATGATGAACGGCTGATCCGCCAGGAAACGCTGGGCCGCACACGCAGCTATATCCGTCACCGGCTTCCGGGGCTGGAGGGGCAACGGGTTGTGGATTCCAAGTTCAACCAGATCATTCTGACCCCGGATACACATTTCATTGCCGACTGGCACCCCGAGCATGAAAACGTGCTGTTCGCTGGCGGATGCTCTGGCCATTTGTTCAAGCACGCCCCTGTGTTTGCAGAATTTGCGGCGGGTGTCGGGTTGAAGGATTTTGGGACCGCGGATCGATTCAAGATCGCAGGTCGCAGAAAACTGAGCCCGAAGGAAAGCCCCAGCGGACGCTAACCATCCAAGAGGGCGCGATAAATTCCAGCATTTGGGCACTTGCCCTGGGGAAGACGCGCGCCCGCCCGGATTGCGTCACGGCAGGTTTCGGCCTGAAGGCAATGCCCGCATTTTTCCGCCAGCTCCAACCCCAGTTCCGAGTGCGCGTTCAGATCTTCCTCGGTCAGTCCGAATTGCCCGGCCATGGCAAGTATACGCTCTCGTGCCTGTGGCGCGCCCGATCGCAACATAGCCAGATCCGCGCGGGACAACCCAAGGTCTGAAAGCTCCCTGTCACTCAGGCTTTCATCCCGAGGTGTACTGACAATCCGCGCTATTTTCTGAAAGAAATCTGTGTATCCCGACATCTCGCGGCCTCCTCCACCACGTTATGGATACAGTATACACATTGTTTCAAAGCCGGAATTGATCAGGATCAAGCGGGCTGTTAGATCTCACGGCCCACCGCTGGCATTGCGAAACAATTCAACCGCCTGCAAGGCGGCCAGATCCCTCGATACATGCACCGTTTCAAGCGAGGCCAGCCCCTCGTCCGCCTCGCGCGCGGCAAGAAACACGTCGCGCCCGCGCACAAATAATTCACGCAGATGGCTTGCCCGGTATTCGGGATGGAATTGCACAGAACGGGCCGGGAAATTATAATCCAAGGCCCCTACCGGGCAGTGATCCGCCGACCCCGTCACCTGCGCCGAAGGCGGAACACACGAGACCTGATCCTGATGCCAGACAAAGGCGTCAACGCTGGCTCCGCCATAGTCAAAGCCTCGTGCACCGACGACATTGCCGACCTTGGCCTTCTCGGCCTTGCCCCCATAGACATCCGCCATGATCTGATGGCCAAAGCAGATGCCGAAGACCGGCTTGGCATGGTCCCGGCACATTTCCAGGAAATCGCGAAGGGGCCGCATCCATTCCGTGTCATCATAGACGCCGAATTCGGACCCTCCGACAACAACCCCATCAAAATCCCTGAACTGTGGCAATGGTACGCCATCGACCACATCCACCGTGGAAAATCGGGCTTCAGGCAGATGCGGTTCAAGCCATGCGCGGATCTGCTGAGCCGTCCGCGGCAGACCCTCAAGCAGTGGCAAGGGGTGGAGGGTCAGTTCAAGAAGCGCAATCCTCACCAGTCGAAGGCCCGGTCGATGCCCGCCATCTTGACGCCGGTAAAGGCCGAGGCCTGAAAACTGAGCGCGCGCAGATCTTCGGTTTCCAGATTGTGCACCGAGGATTTGCCGCAGGCCTTGGCAAGCGCCGTGATCTCCATTGTCATCGCGGTCAGATACCGGGCCACGCGCTCTGCACCTGCATGCGGGTTCATACGCGCTTCAAGGTCAGGGTCCTGCGTCGCGATCCCAACCGGGCAGCGGCCCGTATGGCAGTGATGGCACGCCCCCGGCGATGTGCCCAACGCCTTATAATCGTCCAGATATCTCGGAGTGTTGCACCCCAGCGCGACCATCGCGGCGTTCCCGATCATGACCGCATCCGCCCCAAGTGCCAGACATTTGGCCGCGTCCACACCTGATCGAATACCCCCCGCGGCGACAAGCGAGACCTTGCCGCTCATCCCACACTCATCCAGCGCTTCGCGTGCTGCGCGAATGGCACTCATGGTCGGAATGCCAGTGTGATTCAGCAGCAACTCGGGCGAAGCACCGGTGCCGCCTTCGGCCCCGTCAACCACAACCACATCGGCACCGGCCTTTGCGGCCACGGCCACGTCGAACCGGGGCCGTGTCGCCCCCATCTTGATGAAGATCGGCACCTGATAGTTCGTGGCGATCCGCAGTTCCTCGATCTTGACCGCCAGATCGTCTGCCCCAAGAAAATCCGGATGCCGGATAGTGGATCGCTGATCGACCCCTTCCGGCAAAGTGCGCATCTCGCTGACGCGCGGGCTGACTTTCATACCCAGCAGCAAACCGCCGGTGCCCGGTTTGGCCCCCTGCCCCACAACAATCTCCAAGGCATCGGCCCGGCGCAGGTGATCCAGATCGACTCCATAGCGGGCGGGCGACATCTGGTAGAGCAGGCGCTGGGAGGCTTCGCGCTCCTCTTCCAGCATGCCGCCTTCGCCGGTGCAGGTCATGGTACCCACCTTCGAGGCCCCATAACCAAGCGACGCTTTGGCCGAGGCCGAGAGCGCGCCGAAAGACATCGATGCGATATAGATCGGGATTTTCAGTTCCAGTGGCCGTTCCACCAATCCGCGCCCGCCACCTAGAACTGTCGTCGTATCGCAGCTCTCGCGGTACCCTTCCAGCGGCAGGCGGGTCATTGTCGCCGGGACAAATGTCAAATCGTCGAATGTCGGCAACTGCTTGTTGAACGTATTGTAGCCACGCACCTGATACCGCCCAAGCTGCGCCAGTGCGTGAACTTCCGATATCGCTTCGGGTGTCCAGCGGGTCGATCCCCCCTCATCATAGGACGAAGGCACACCGGCCGGCCGACCTTCGACCGCACCCGCATCGCGGAACCTTATTTCTTCCTCGGACGCGACTTCGAACGGATACTCATAGGGTTTACTCAGATCATGAGCCATGCGCTTGCGTCCCTGCTTTCAAAATACCAAAGACGCTGGCCAGAGACCATTTTGCGCCAGTTACGAGAGCTGTCGACCAGCCCCAGAGGATCAAGGATCGCATCGACCTCGGCCACCTCTTCAGCAGTGGGTTCGATCACGTCGACGTCCACGCCCAGACTGTCAACTTCGCCTGCGACCCAAACCTCGCCTTCCCACAGCGCGTCTGCACAGGATTCACCTGCACCGCCCAGCGCAATGATCCGTCCCGCGTGCGCCATGAAACCGGATTGATAGCCGATCCTGCCTTCGACCACGATGTTGCCGCCCTTCATGGCGACGCCCACCCGTGGCCCCGCATCACCTTTGACATGGATGGTGCCGCCAATCATCGCCGCCCCGCAAGACATGCCCGCATAGCCGCCGACAGTGATGTGACCCTTGGCCATCCCCTCGCCCACGGCCCACCCGCAATTGCGTTCGATGGAGATGTTGGCGCCAGTGTTCAAACCGCCGCAATAATATCCCACTGAGCCTTCGAAGGTGATGTCAACATTGTCCGGTAGACCCACGCCCAGATTGTGCCGCGACAGCGTATCGACAACCCGGATCGGCTGTCCTAATGCGCAGGCGGCCATGATATCCCGGTTCACCTCACGAATATGCCGCTTGCCGACTTCGATGACGATTTCATCCATCTGTCTTGCTACCTCGCTCATGCTGCCAGGCTCCGGTTGCCGACACCCCAGATGCCGGTCAGCGAAGGGCCATCATAGTTGATCACGTCGCATTCCTCGGTCATCACGCGACGAACAGCCTGTTCCTCGGTCGCGGCGGCCAGATCCCCATTGCGATTGACCACAACCAGCGGCTTCATCGCGAACCGATCCTTGGCAAAGCCGATCCCGTCCGGCGTTGCGATCATGTATGTAAATACCCCGTCGATAGAGGTAATCGACTTCTTCAGCGCCTGCTCCATCGTCAGGCCAGCTTTCATCTGGTCGCTGACCCAGACCGCAATCAACTCGCTGTCATTCTCGGTCAAAAAGCGATAGCCCTTCCGGCTCAGCTTATCGCGCCATGTAAAATAGTCGGTGATCTGGCCGTTATGCACGATCGCCACATCCGAAAACGGCCGCGCCCAGAACGGGTGCGAAGCGTTGGGCAGGACCGAGCTTTCCGTCGCAAGCCGCGCATGACCCAGACCGTGAGTTCCGATCACGTCACGCACGCCATGTTTTTCGGCAACCGCTTCGGCCCCGCCGATATCCTTGATGATCTCAAGGCTACGGCCACAGGACTGCACTTCGAACCGGTCCGTCAGTTCATCTGCATCCCGCACCCAGGCCTGCAGATCAGCCGGGTCCGAGATTTCCGCCCGGAAGCAATAATGCCGGTTCTCATCAGCTACAATCTTCGGGTCAGACAGAAAGCCAGAGCCGTGATCTTTCAAAACCGCCTCAAACGCTTCCAGGTCAGCATCCTGCCGGGATTTATCAAAACCCATCCCCCGCAAAACGTATCCGGTGTCTCGTGGTGGTCCATAAACTGCAAACCCGGTGCTATCTGCGCCACGGTGTTCCTGCGCATCCATCAGGTCTACCAGATCTACCCCGACCTGCCCGGGTGCGGTTAGAATCCTTCCAGCGATACCACACATGAAGTGCTCCCTGTTCAATTGAGTCTGTATACTGTATACAGTACACGAGCAATAGCAAGCCCATTCGCCTTGGCACCAGATGCTTTTTTGAATACAGAATTCACAAAACACGGAAAGAGAGGCTCCGAGTGGCTCTGAAACAGATAAAGACACAGCGCAGACGGCTGGCGGACGAGGTTTATGATCAACTGGTCGAAGCCATAATGAGCCGCGAAATATCTACAGAAGATCGATTGGTTCAGGAGAAGCTGGCAGCAGAGCTGAATATCAGCCGCACCCCGGTTCGCGAGGCTCTGATGCGGCTGGAAACCGAAGGGGTTCTGGAAGTCGCCGCAAGCGGTGGATTCCGGCTGGCACGCATGGATCAAACCGAAGTCCGGCAACTGTATCAGGCCCGCGCTGCAATCGAAGGTCAGGCTGCGCGGATTCTCGCGGCCCATGCGGAACCCACGGTTCTGGACGGTCTGCGCGAATTGATTCGGCGCGAAGAAAACCTGACCAACCCTACGACACGCGACTATTTCATTGCCAACCGACGCATTCACCGCGCCTTTATGGTCGAAGCGGGAAACAAGTTCCTGCTGGACATGTTCGACATGATCTGGGGCAAGGCCATGGCCTTTCACCTGTTTTCCGCAATTGAAAATGTCGACATCTCAAAATCCCTCGGTGATCATCAGGCGCTTGTCGACGCGATTGAAACCGGAGACGTGACAGAAGCATTGGAAACCTTCACTGCCCATATTCAGGCCGGGTTCGATTTGCAGATCGAGGGGCTGAAAGAAGCGGACAACGGGTGATGCACAAAACCGTTGGCAAGATTGACCGTGCCGGTTCGCCTGCCTGACACCAGCTCATGGTCGCTGACAGTACCATTGGGACAACTGTGCGTTGCTCTGCTTGCTCCATGACAAAATGCTCGTTTTCGTATATTATTGAAATCTCTCATCACAAAGACCCTTCGATTCCATCGGAGTTGATATTTGAACGACACGTTTTTCCACAGGCGGTCCCAAGTCGACTATTCGACCACCTCAGGTTCTGGAGAGAGAAATGAGTGCTGACGAAAACGACAATCGCAAAGAACCCGATTACACCGAAAGCGAAAAGACAGATCCGGAATGCCGGTCTGTCGATGACAGGCTGACCGCGATCGAGCAACGTCTCGACCAGTTGATGCGCGTCATGGAACCCGGCCCGGAAGACAGGCTGGAAACCGTCGAACACCGCGTAGACGCGCTTTTGACATCCATCGAATCCTTGGGCGAACTGGGGGATCATTATTCTGGCTTCAATCCTACCTCCACCGGTCCTGCCTTCGGCTTCGTCGACGCCGGCAGCGTTGGCGGTCCGACGCGCCGAACATTCAGTTGGGCGAAGAATTGTTGCGCGAATTGGTGCAGTATCCGTGCAAGCAGCAAAGGATGCCATCCGAACGCCTGCTGAATGATGAATCCCGTTTGGCGGGGAAACTGTCTTAGTCAATGTCTATTTCATCAACGAGGATTGATGCGGCCATACGGTCTATTGCAGGGTCGCTCGTTGTGGCTCCGATCAGAACTGATGCAATCGGGCTGGGAAGCGCTGTCGCCGGAGAGGCGCTGGCATTGCTGGCGGCAGACAGGTTTCTGGATGACGATCGGGTGCGATCCGCTGCGTCACGTCGCCTTTCGACCATCTGGGCTCGCGACCGAGAACTGCGCGGAGCCCCTGTTTCACTGTTCGATGGCCGAGCCGGTCTTGGGTTGCTCGCCTGTCATACCTTGGACGCCAATCCGGACGATCCTGAAGCGCAACTGGCGCTCGACCGTGCCCTGCGTTCGGTTGCGCAACGCCTTCTTGAAGCTCCGTGGATGGGACATTTCGATCACGTTTCGGGGCTTGCAGGCATATCCGTATTTCTTTGCGAACCGAAATCCCAAACGGCCCGTCTTGGGGGAAAGACGCTGTGTTTGCGTTTGGCAAAGGAGCTTTGGAGGCACTCGGCCCGAACAGAGCGGGGATTGGCGTGGACAGAACCCTTTTCCTCTCCGGAAGACGAGGCCGGTGCCCAGAAGACAACGCGTTACCTCGTCAATATGGGATTGGCTCACGGTTCACCCGGTGCAGTTCTGGCTCTGGCCCGTTTGGGTCGGCGGCACGCGTTCACGCCACGACACATCGAAGACCTCAAAGACGCGGTCCTGTTTCTTCTTTCGCATCAGGGCGCGTTTTCGGACAGCGGTCTGTCATCCTGTTTCCCCTGCATGTCAGCGCTCAGCCACGCGTGGGAAGTACCGTCACGTTTTGCGTGGTGTTACGGCGATCTTGGGATCATCTATACCGCACTCGCGGCGGCGGCGCTGGTTGGGATGGAAGACGAAATACACGACATCACATCACGGGTTCTGACATCTTGCATTGCCAGGCCTCTCAGCGAGACGGGCATCAATGACGGAGGGCTATGTCATGGTGATGCCGGAATTGTGGTGATGGCCCTCGCTATTCGGTCTCTCAATCCCGAAGCAGACGTCGATTCCCTGATCGAAAAGCACGCCGAACGGCTTCTGAACCTCGTGGAACGCGAATTGAGCCCGGACGGGCTTCCCGCGATCGGCGCAGGCTGGAAGACGTTTCAATCGACGGACCTTCTGACCGGGTCTAGTGGTGTTTTGTTGGCACTGCTTGCCTTAAGCGACGCAGGTTATCTCAGCTACCTGAAGTTCATGGGGCTGGATGTCGAGGAGCCTAATCATTGTCATTCTCAACCGAAACTGCCCAGCTCTCGTCCCTTTCTCGGAATCCGTGTTTGTTTGCGTTCGCCGCAGCATGATCTTAGCGGAGTAACTAAAAGCACCGGAAAAAAGGATCTGGAAAAGCGTGCTTCAGAGTTACTTCACGATCAGGCCTTTGCCTTGTCGTTATTCATTGCGCGACCCGGTTTCTTCTCGATGGTCATGCGCGAATTCGAAAAAGACGAGCGCCTCTCACCTGCAGTTCTCGGCACCTTGTTTCGGTTTATTTACAGAATGTGTTTTCGCCCAACGCCGTTCGGTGCATTCGCAGCAGTGGGCACGGCAATACCTGTTGCAGGCAAGGACATCGTCACCGTGGCAGACCACCATCTGGACATAGATCTGGACTGTGGATTTTTGGCACATATTGCCGCCGGAACCGCCGAGACGCAAAGCACGAGGGTGCGATGCAATCCATCGGCCTGGTGGGAACAGGACGTTCTGCACTGGATAACCAACGGTGATCTCGACGGGCCCTGGAACCACGAACAGATCATAGCAGCGGCGGCTTCCGATCTGGCAGAGTTCATCTTTGACGTCGATTCTGTCCCGGTTTCCGATCTGGAAACGGCCCTCAAGGATCGCCCTTTCAAATCTGCTGTGACGATCTCGGATCTCTGTCGGTCCGAGGTTCTGATACCACAGAGATATCCAATACTCCTGGGACATGACGCAACCGCCAGAACGCTGAAGCGGCTGGAAAGAGATGTGACCGCCCCACAAAAGAGAGGCTTGACGGAGATCGGGACTGCTCTTGATGCCGCACGTGAAAACACTTCAATGATCGCGTTAAAGCAACTGGGGCGAACAGCGGGCTCTCTTGCGCCGGGTTGGACGGGTGATTTTCTTCATGTCGATGCGCATTGCGTCGACACGTTGGAAACACCACTGCGCGCGGAGCAAGCGCTGGCCAGCGCATGGAACATATTGGAAAAGGTTGGCTTTCGCGTGCCGAAGCCGAACCGTTTTCTGGAATTTGAACGGCGGTTCCTCGACCGGTACAGCGACCGCGCCGTATTGCTCGGCCAGGCCGTGGACGCCGAAAGCGGGCTTGCATATCTCGGCATGCCGCTGCGAATGGATTTCGTTACAGGTACGGGATCGTCAAGTGATGCCCCCAGGCACAACCATCAGGAATTTCCGCTGGAAACCGATTGGGAGGCGCGCGAATGGGGGCTTTCCGCGCAGGATATCGAGATCCTGCATGCCCACAACACAGGTCAGGCCCCTCTCGCCATCCAGGATGGCGTTCTCTTGGGCAAGGTAGGGCGCAGTTCCGGGCACAAGCCAGTCTGGACAGCCTATCCCGAGGGAATTTTTCCGGGCGGGCCAAAGGCGATTTTCGGCCGTTTCTCAAGACGAAATCAGTTGATCGCAGACGCGTTGATGCAACACAGCCCCACGCGTGAAAAGGATTCGACAATTGTCGAAGCAGACATCCTGTGTGCCACCGACCCCCGGTCATCCAACATCCTGCGACGCGCCAGCCTTTCCCGGTATGTAATCGAAATTCTCGGCGACAGCGGTTTGCCGCCGGAAAGGAAGATACCGCTTCACGATCTGTGGATCCGTCACGATGGCAGTCGGTTCCGACTTTTCTGGGGCAGCCAAAGCGTCGAGGTCAGTCCACAGCTGCATGCTGCCCACCAAAGCCCTCCCGGGGCTCCGGCGGTCTATCTTCTGCTCATCGACATCGCGATGCACATGAGGCAACCGACGGTGATCTGGTCATGGCAATCGCAAAGCAATCAAAACCGGTTGCCCAGGGTCTCAGCTGGAAATGTGATCCTTGCTCCGGAGCGGTGGCAGCTTTTTGTTCCGACAGAGGTGATCAAATCGGGCAAAGAGGAAAGCTGGCTGGAAACAACGCGGCAAAAACTGGAGCTGCCGCGATACATAGTCCCCACAGATAAGGCCAGTGACATGGCCACGCCATGGGATCTGGACAACCCCTTTTCCACTGCGAACCTGATCAAGACGTTGAAAAAAGGTCCGCTTTCGATCTGCGAGTACCTTCCAACGCCAGAGGATTGGTGGATCGACTCACCGCATGGTCGATTGGCCTCTGAACTGGTTTTTGCCCCTGCAAAGCCAGTTGATACACCCTATGTCGAATACGATGCCAACCCGGCCGCATGGCAACCGCTGGGACACGGCGCTGACGAGGCCGGATCATGGTTGTATCTGCGGCTTTTCGGGGATGCCATGAAGCTGGAACAGTTCCTGAAACTGCAATCTAACAGGTTGGCGCTGTGGCAGAAACGCAACCTTATCGAGAATTGGTTCTTCGTTAGATACGCAGACCCAGAGCTTGAACTGCGCCTCCGCCTCAAGTTCCCAAGCGACCATGACAGAGTTCTGAGGAACCGGGTGCTTGTTCACTTGCAGAAAACAGCCGGAGGATTGGTAGACAGGTTTCTTGTTGATGAGTACCTGCCTGAAACGGCGCGATACGGCGGAGAACTGGGGCTCGGCGCCTGCGAGAGAATATTCGGCGCCGACTCGATCGCTGCGCTTCACGTGCTCAACGATCCAGAGATCAGTCGATCCCGGCGATGGATGGCGTCAGTCGCTAGTATCGATGCCCTGTTTGAAGATCTCGAACTCCCAACAGGGGTTCGGCTGGCGATCTCCGAGCGGTGCTCGGAAAACTACGGCGGCGGCCCGGCGTCGTGCCGAAAGGCACGTCGGGCCACGGGTAAGGAATGGAAGAGTGCCTGCGTTGTGCTGAATGAACTAGGTGTGGGAAAGGGCATTCATTCGCGACCATCTCGCTGGAATGCACGTGCCGCCAGGCTTCATCCGGATCTCAGATGCCTCCAACGAGAAGAACAGGATGGCCGGCTGGGAAGCAGTTTGGCCGACATTCTGGGAAGCCTCGCTCATATGTCCGTCAACCGGATCCTCCACTGGGGAACTGCCGCAGAAGAGGCGGTTATCCACGAAGCGCTTTGTCGACATTATCGAACCAAATTGAACCACGGCTGGATATCGTCCTAGGCGGCATGCTCATGGCAGCAGAATGGAACCTGAACCGTCCTTCCGAAGCATGGGCTGTCTACAAATACCACCTGCCCCCGAATGAAGCACCCGGCGCACGGGTCAAGGAAACGTGGATCACTGCGCTTTTGACTGGCAGCGGGACACCTCGGAACCTGGATCACACCTTCACAGCACGCGGCGTTTTGGGACCTGTCGGCTTACCGCATAACCTGCGAGCGCCGAAAGCGATTTTGCCACGCCGCCCTGTGGCAAGAAGCTTAGTGCCTCTATTGCCTGATCGCGGTATTTTTCAGGTAATTGCTGCCTCTTGATATGGCGCGTGGTCTGGGAAATCTCTGCCAAAAACCGCGCGGGGTCGCGGTGACTGATGAAAGCACGGACTGCCGCGCCCCCTTTTTGCCCCTGGGCCGCCTTGAGAAAGGGCACGCTGAATAGGCCGCTGGAAAGGTCTGACGCAAATGGTGTGCTGCCCGAAGGGCGGTTCAGGGCAAGTTCATCCTCGGTCAACAGGTAAGCCAGACCAAGGTTCTCGCCATAGTCGCGGAGGGCGTTCAAAAGATTGTTTTTTTCTGCAAGCATCGCGCCGAGTTCGCAGGGCAGTCTGAAGAATGCAGCCATACATTGCCGCATTTGCGCGATGCGCATTTCGACCGTCAAATCCGGTTGCCATGCGGTCCGAAGCTCGGACACTCGGCCTTCACACGCCGAGGCCATGGCACTCAGAATTGCTGGAACCAGATCCGGGCAGTCCCGTGCGCCGACTTCGTGTGCTTTCGCCAACAAGTAGTCGCCTGTGAGTATCCCAAGCTTGTCGCCCCAGTTGGCTGTGGCGTCGGCTGTTACAGCGTCAGCCTCGATTCCTCGTATGCCGCTTTGGGCAAGAAATCCAAGATACGCAAGCTCCAGTGCCGTGGCCGCGGCCCGACGTCTTTTTGCCTCAACATCACCCAGATAGGACGTCAGCAAAAGCAACAGCGAAGGTCGGAACGCAACCATGTCAGCCCGCTTGCCCGCGAAGGACATGCGCGTCAGAAACGGCCAATCGGTGCGCACGATGCGATTGAGGCGCGCACCGACATCACGCAGGTCGTCACCCAGCGGCATATCAGGCACACGCACAAGTGGCGATACGTCGTCCAACATGGCGCTTTCCACATCATTGCCTGTGCCTTCAGGTACCAAAACGGCACGGCGCAGCATGTTGTGGACCGGCTTTTCGCTTTCGAACGTATCGTCCAGCACGCGCCAAATGAATTCGTATCGCCGGCTTGCGCGGTTCCCGAGCGTGAAGTACCCGGCAAAGCGATCACCCAGCAGAAGCGCATAATCATCCGCCGCCACCCAGGGGCCTGCCCCTGTGCGGAGGCACCGATCAGTAGTTTGAGCCGCAAGCGCACCGGATTCCAGCGCAAAGCTGATTCCTTCGCCTGTAAACGGGCTGATAAGACCTGCGGCGTCACCAACCAGCAACAGACCCGAATTGGCGGCACGTTCTGGTGCGAAATCGAACCTCAGCGGTGCCCCCAAGGTCGTGCCGGACAACTGAATGCCCGAGTACTCTGGATAATCCTTTCGGAGCACGTCCAGAAATTGATCGAAAAGTGTCCTGACATTGGTGTCAAACGCCCGACAGAACAGTCCGACACCGACATTTGCAGTTCCCTTCCTCGTTGGGAACGCCCAGCCATAGGACGGCAACAGGTACCGGTCCGTAACATCAGTCAACGGCAGCATTATTTCGAGCAGTGGCGGAGTGTCACCGCAGCCGTCGACATAGCCGCGAAGTGCCGTGCCATAGCCCTGTTCGGGTGTTTCCCGCAATCCCGCAGCTTTCGCCAATCGAGACGCGGCCCCGTCTGCGGCGATGACGATGTACCCGGTCAGAACCACTGTCGTGCCATCCTGCATGCGCGCGCTGACGCCTGTGACAGTCCCGCTTTCATCCGTTACCAGATCGTCGGCGCGGCATTTCGGCATGAAAGCCACACCTTCCGCCCGGGCCTTACGCAAAAGACAGTCATCCAGTATCAAACGAGGCACAACCAGCCCGTAGTCGTCTTCGCCCTCGTATCGAAAATCCCGGTGGCCTCTGTTGCGCATATGGACGCGCACACCTTCGACCTCCTGTTGATCGGTAAGCGCGGACAGAATGCCGAGGCGTTTCAACTGAGAGATGCCGGACCGGGTGATGCCGTCTCCACAGCTTTTGTCCCGAGGGAAATCCTCACGGTCGATCAGAATGACCTTTCGACCTCTTCGCGCCAGTTCGATGGCGGCGGCGCTGCCGCCGGGCCCCGCACCGACAATGATGGCGTCCCATGTCTCGGCCGCGGCCTCCGAAGGTGTCGCAAGCGGCAGATCGTCCGCAAGAGGGCCGTGACCGTCCATGTCAGGCCCTCCTTTCGACAGAGAGCCGGGCGAGGTTTGCCAGCGAGTCGCGCAGCACATGATCTTCAAGCCCCGAGATGACCTGTACGGCTGCCTCGGATTTGTCCCGCGCCAGCTTTTCGGTAGCTTCGACCGCGCCCGAATTGCGAATGATCTCGACAGCACGCGAAATGTCCGCATCTTGCATGTCGGCCAGCCTCAACCTGGCCCGCAATTCATCGGCGGCCTGACCGTTCTGGCCCAGAGACAGGAGCACCGGCATCGTATAGGCGCCTTCGCGCAGATCAGAGGTAGACCCTTTCCCAAGCTCCGCGCTGCTTGCAATGTAGTCCAGAACATCGTCACGAAGCTGAAACGCAAGGCCGAGGCACTTTGAATACGTGATCAGTGAATCTCGATCCTGTTCACTTACGTCAGCCAGCATCGCCCCCAGCGATGCTGCGAGGACAAACAGTTCGGCCGTCTTGCCCTCAAGCATTTCAAGATGCTCTTCAATGGTCCAATCGGCGTTGTAGGCGTTTTCTGCTTCGCGCAACTGCCCAAGACACAGCGCGGCACAGTGTTTACCGGCCAGCTCAGTGGCTTTGGGGCTGACGGAATCCAACAAGGTGATTGCACGGGCCAGAATGAATGTTCCGGCGAAGCTGGCGATGGGCGAAGACCAGCGACGGTTCACGCTTTCCGCTCCACGCCGAAGTTCGGCCCGGTCCATGACGTCGTCATGATAGAGCGACGCCACATGGATCATTTCGACAGCCGCCGCCGCCTGAATTGCGCGTTTGCGGTCTTCTGTGTCGGTGAGGCTTCGCGCGGTAAGCAGCAGAAGAATTGGCCGCAACCGTTTTCCGCCGGCCCCGATAAGCCAGTGTGCAATCTCTTCGAACCCCGGCTGGTCCGAGGCGACGGCATCCAACATTGATGCTTCAACTTGGGGTATCGTGGCCCGGACCTGTTCGTCTTGCAACCAGTCAGACATCCGCAATCTTGCGGAACTGCGCCAGCGTCTTCTGCAAACGCTTCGACCTGAGCGCCGCTTCGGAGTTCCTGATGAAACTGTCGTAGCCCTCGTGCAATGCTGCGGACTCGGCGCGAACGACAATCTCACCACGGTGGAAGGCGTCCATTACGGTCATCCTGCCTTCGGATATGGCCACAAGTGCTTCCGGTGAAATCGCGCCGACGCCCCGGCCTTTCCCTTTGCGCTTTTGGCTCGGGTTGATGTGAACTTCGCCGCTCATGACCGAGACCTCGACCGACCCCAAACCAAAAACACCAACCGTTGCACTGGCGCCCTCGTACTGCTTGACCAGTTCAGCATATTCCTTCTTGGCGTCCGCCTTGAAACCCGCCAAAGCATCTTCGGCCAGTTTTTCGACTGCCTTTGCACCCTCTTCCGGCTGCATCCGCTGTTCATAGTCTGCCACGTTCGTATCCTCCGTTCCAAATTTTCCAAATCAGACCGAGCCGACAGCTGCTCGAGCTTCCACACGCCCGGCACCTTGCTGCGTGGTCGGCGCGCCAATGTCGACGGCGGTAGCCATGAGTACTGCCTTGATGTCAGCTGGCAGCAGTGTCGGGTTTTGTTGCAGCATCAGCGCCGCGACCCCGGCGACATGAGGACACGCCATGGAGGTGCCGCTGGCTTCTAGATGAAGCGGATCGATTACAGTCGCGCCGCCATTCATGTCATTGCCGGTCGCCGATCGCGACGCAACGATATCCACGCCAGGGGCGGTGACATCCGGTTTGTCGCGCCCATCCGGCGTTGGTCCGGGACTGGAGAAGCCGGCCATGTTGTCACTGTCATCGCTTGCGCCGACGGTAATCACGGTCCGCGCAATACCCGGACAGCGAATGCGCGTGTCATAGGTGCCGCAACTGTCATTGCCTTCGTTGCCTGCGGCCACCACGAAGGTCACGCCGGCTGTCGAAGCCGCGTCCGCGGCGACACATAAAACGCATGTTCCGTCTGGATCGACCCAATTCCCGTTTCTATGGGTGAAGCCCCAGGAGTTTGAAAGTACATCCATTCCGTCCGCGACGGCCTGCTGGATTGCCGACACGCAGTTGGGGGCGTTCCCACTGCCGAATTGGTTCAAAAGCTTGTAATCGTGAATGACCGCCCCTGTAGCGACGCCCCGGAAGGTCGCGCCATTGCTGGCAACAACGCCCGCGCAATGGGTCCCGTGCCCGTTCAGGTCGCCCAGCCCCTCGCCGGTAAAATCCTGTTGTGTGCCGAAGTTCGCAGCAAGCTCAGGGTGTGTCTGGTCCACGCCTGTGTCCAGAACTGCGACGTCCACTTCGGCACCGGTGATCCCGCTGGCTTCAACGGCATCGGCATTGATAAGCGGACGGCTGTTATCCAGATCAATCAGGATTTGATTCTTGCAATGAGCCACCTTCAGAACATCGGCGCGCCCGGCAATGTCAGTCAGGCGCTGGTCATCGGCCCAGACCACCAGGCTGTGGTTCAGCCAAAAGGTCTGCTCGACCTCGATTTCACGCTCGCCAAAGCTCTTGGCAATCTGTCCCACCACGTCTTCGCCATGGCGGCGGTGTTGCATGATCAAACGACGACGCTGACGCCTGTCGAACGCGCGTGGTGCACGATCAGGTGATGTCCTGCCGCTGCGCAGCAAGACCAGCACACGATGCCGGGGAAGCTGGGCCGTTTCTGTATGGCCAAGCAAAGCGTTCAGGTGCGCTTCCTTTCTGTTGGCCAAGAGGTCGCGCAGAACAATGCTGTCCATTTTGGAGATGGACTCGCTGCCAAACTCGGCACGAAGCTTCTCGATTTCGCGACGTTCCGCTCTCTCGAAGCGATCAACGTGATCCTGGCTTAACTCGGACATTTTGTGCTCCTTTGGATCATGGTCTAATTGGGTTTTCAGGAATGGCCTGAAGCTCGGTGGAATGGGTGATCATCACGACAGAGGTATCATTGGCGATTGTCGCAATGGCTCCGGGCGACAGCTCAACTGCGATACTGTCAACAAGCCAGAGTTCCCTGACCCCGGTGCCGCCCAGGTTTTCAAGCGTATCAACCAGAGACTGTGTGCGCCGGCGGAAGTAATCTTCGCGCGCCTTTGTTTCAGCACGCCGGAAAACAGGCGCATCGCGACCCGCGTCAGGAGCCAGACGCAAGATGACTTGTACCGCATCCTGATCATCACTGTCTGTTACGGCTTGCGCCAATTTGGATTGAAGCTGAGTGTCCAGCTTGCCCCACGCCGCCTCGGACAATCCAAACGGACGGTTGCTGTTGGTTCCGGTCACGGTGCTATCCTCCTCGATCGCCGCCACGCTGAACATAGCCGGGGCGACGGCGCGGTCGAAACGCGGATTCACGACGATGCCGGGCCCCGGTACAGGCTCTGCCGAAGGCGTGCTGCGGGGTTGTTCCGGCCGGAAGCACAGCTCGATCAACGCTCCTTCCTGCGCCCGCATGACGAGGGTCACTATCCCGCTCGCCTGAACCTCTATGACCTGTACACCTTGTTGCTGCGTTCCTGTCTGCGTCATCAGGACTTTGCCGTCCGCATCAAGTGCAATAATCGTTATCGGCTTTCCGCCACCAAAGCTCACCTTGAAGCGGGCCCAGTCAGCGACGACCGGCAGATGGGCAAAGACGCCGGCGATGGAAAGCAACAGTTTGGGTGTGCCTGGCGGCTGAAAACCGCCAATGATCTGAAGAATGCCGCCCTTGGCTGGCAAGAACCGTACACCGCCGACATTCAAAACAGGATGGCGGGAAGGCACTTTCTGGCCGCGGAAATCAATGCAACGTTCACGCGGGGGAATTTCCGGATCGGGTTTAGGCTGGTCCGGGCAATGCGGTTGAATCGCGATGAACGCACAATCATCAATGTATCCAAGCACATCGTTGCGCGGATCATCTCCGCTGAATTCCAGGAATACCGTTACGGCTTCGGCTTCCGCCGTCACACGACCCCGCAATTGCCGCCAGGCACCGTCCAGGTCGTCGGTCCACCATTCCACCCAGGGCGCTCGCGGATCGTCACCACCGCGCGGGTCCAACCCAAGAGCATAGCCGCCAGCACTGCGGGCTTCTGTTGTGAACCAACATGAGAACTCATAGTCCCACCCCGGGTTTGTGCCCAGTGATTGCCAGATACCGACGCGAAGGCCGCGTTGCGCGATGACCCGTTGGGACCTGTCACCGGTTCGGACGATGCAACCTTCGCAGTCAAAGGCATCGGCAGGGATCGGGGCCAATATCGGAACGGGATTGCCCTTACCAGCGTGGAAGGCAGCCAAATCGGTCAGCCATGCATAAGGAGTCCAGAAACGGCCAACATTGCCCGCTGGCAGAGAACGGAACCCGTCTTCAAAGCCGGGGTTCAACAAATGCACGACGCGGACGGTCAGCTCGTCCTGACCAAAGTCGCCGTCGTCATCCATGACCGTACAGATGGCCCGGAAATCACCACACCTGTTATAGACATGCGTGGCGGTCGCTGTGCCTTCGGCCGCTGGCGGTTCGTTCGTTTCCTCGATCAAGGCCGTGCGGGGTTCACTGCAATCGCCGAAATCCCACTTGGCTGTATGCGTGTCGCACCAGCCGGGATCCCGGAAATCAGCGACAAGCGTGATCGATGTGCAGACATATGCAAAGAGATCCGGGCAAGCTTCGACCTCGGGCGGAACATTGGTGACGGTGACACGCAAGGTGTCGATGGCCTCGCCACCATTGACGTCGCGAATGCGCACCGTGACAGTGTATTCACCATTGTCGCACCAGGCATGGGTCACGGTCGAGGTACCTGTCGCCTCGGGAGGTGTGTTTGTTTCAGAAATCACACCAGGTTTGGGCGCGTGGTGATCACCGAAATACCACATGGATTCGTGCGTGTCGGGGTATTCGACATCTCTGAACCGTGCAATCAGCGCGACCTCTTCGCCTTCTTGCACCGTCAGATCAGGTCCGGCATCCACTGTCGGCGGCACGTTTTCGACGGTAACAAGCGAGAAACTGCGGCTGCGCGCGCCGCCCGGTTGGTTGATCGTCAGCGCGTGTTTCGCGGTGTAGACACCACTTGCCGCATAGACATGCTGGATCGAAGGCAAAACTGCGGCCGGAGTTCCGTCACCCGGCAACCATTCGTAGCCTGCGTCAGGGTGTTCATTCACAGCCGAGAGCGACATAGAGGACGCCGCAGCACCCGACCGTGCCCCACCCGAATCCGCCGGGACGACATCCGTGGCCTCACAACTGCTTATAACAGTGAAATCTCCGGCGATTTCAAGGCCGTCCGTATCAATGACGATCGGGTCCGAAAAAACCGCCTCGACCCGTCCGATCCTGGCAAGGTTTTCCGGCCAGCCGGTGATGCCCGTAACCGTATTCGTAACTTCATCAGACAGGATTTCGCTGCCCATGCTTTCGGCAATACCGCGAACGACAAGTGCCACGATCACAACAACCAGTGCGCCCAGAATTCCGAAAGCTCCAAACGACAAAATCGCGGCGATTGCCGTCAACACCCAAAGCAGCACGGACTCTTCGGGATCGACATCGCTGTCGATTTCGAAGTGATCCATTTGCTGCCCGCCGTCTGGGCCCAGCGAACCGTTCGGCTGCCAGCGCAAACCGACGTCGTTGAAAAAGTCGGCGTCTACATCAATGCTGCCCAGGATCGCGTCTACAACAGTCACTTTGCCCGATATTCTGATCGCCCCTGCCCTGAGGCTCACGTCCAGATCAGTCAGCCGGACTTCGCGCCCGTCAGGCGTAAACGTCTTCGGAAGGTCATCATCCGACAACTCGGCTTCAATGCGAGCAGCTTCAATCGACGCTTCAACCTGGGCCGCGCTGATGGCAATTGCAAAATCCCTGTCAGCCGGAATGAAATTGGCAAGCCCGCCTACGTCACCGCCACCATCATCGTTCAAGGCGATGGCCAGAAACTCGTTTGTCACTCCGACGGTGATGCTGTCGACCTGAAACTCTTCGTCCGTTGCCTCCGGCCCCCAGATGTAAACGAAGTCGCGTGCTTCCAGATCCCGGTGAAAGAAGTCGCCGATGAATTCTTCGATTTCGGCTACGGTCGGGGCAGCAATGGAAATCTCGCCCAGGCCACTGGCCAGTTCCTGCCCGCGCGACACCAGTTCGCTGGAAATCTGGGCGTCGAGGTCAATCGCGACCAACGGGATTGCCGCAAGCTGATCGCGGTTATCGATATAGTTGTCACCCTCCGGCCCATACTCCGGACCGGCCGGATTGATCGCGTCCACGGTGACGATGGCCGCATTCAAATCTGTGCGGAACTCTGAACCAACCCGGCTGAAAGGTGCCGTGATGTTGATCCGCGTTTCGATCCCCATTGGATCCTGCGGATTGAAAAAGAGCTGTACCGCCGGGCCGACAACAATGTTGAACATCCGCAGATAGACCGGCAGCGAAATTGTTATGTCACCGCCGGACACGGTGGTTTCAATATCGTGCGCCGCGACCGAGTCGTCGTTGAATATTTCGGCATGGACATCCGTCGTCAACGCTCCCAAGGCAAATGGCAGCGCGGTCTCATCGATAACATGGGGGATGGATGGGAAGGCCGGGTCAATCGGTCCACCCGGGCCACCGTTCTCATAGGCTTTGTCCACGAATTCGGTTGCATACAAATCGATGTTGGCGGCAATAGGGTCGCCGCTGGTCAGAGTGGCTGACACCTGATTGCGGGGCAGACCGTCCAACAGCCATCCCACATCCTGTCGCCCGGGAATCAGACCAATGGGCGCAGCCGCAGCAAGATCAGCCGTCATCGTCAGCATTTGCGCGGAAGGAACCGGCGGGTTTTCAACCTCGATCTCGATCAAAACACCAAGTTGGATTTCGGCACCGGTGATGTCCGGACGCAGGCTTGCGTCCAACTGGTCTTCGGGAATCTGAACAGACCCGTCAGCTACGACGAAACCACCAAAGGTTTCACCCGCGGGAACATCCATGAATTCGGGAATGCGGCCTTCATCGCCGGGGTCATCGTCGCATTCTGCAGACTTCCACGCCCCCCGTATGACCTTTCGCAGGACCTCTTCCGAGGCTTCAACGACGACTTCATATCCTCTTGTATTTGCCATCCTGACGTCCTCGATCTATCGGCGCGACGGAATCGCGCCCGGGTGTCTTCAAGCAGTGCCGGTGACAACGGCGCGGGGCGTGATATTGACAAGCCTGCGTTTTCCGGATCGCACGGCATGATAGAGCGACGCGGGCGCGAAGCGCGGTACCGTTGCATCAAGTTGCCTGTAGGCAAGCAATGGAGAGATGATTTTGTGGGCCTTGTTCAATGATTCCAGCGGGTCGGGAATTTTCGCGGATCCGATCAGGCTTGGATCCAGCCCGGCGACTGAGTTGCCCTTGGCTTTCACTGAAAACTGACGGGCGATTTCAGTTGCCTTGACCCTTGTAATCTTCACTTTGGAAGTGGAAGAACGCACTCTTCGTTTCGGCATGGACAAGGGGGACAGGTCAGGGCGTTTTGAATTTTCCTCGCCCAGTTTCAACTCATCGAAAAGCACCGCTGCTAGGTCGTGTTCCTGCCCGGGGTCAAATTCATGCCCGGCCGCGACGAAAATCTTTTTCCGCAAGCTTTTGCGTTCAACGATCTGTTTCTTGGAAAACCGCGCCCTGTCCTCCAGCTCAAGCCGACCTGAAAGATCCAGATCGAACCCAAGTTCCTTAAGCGCCAACAGCGGGTTAATTAGCGCAGCGCGAGCCAGCTCTGGGGTAACATTCAAACGCGCAGCAATATCGTGTACTGCTGCCTGAACGTCCTGAAACGTAGCCATAGCAGCCTTCCAATTACGAAAAATCGTAACTCATGAACGCTTGGTACTCATAAATGGATAATTTGGGAGTCTGCCTTCACGTTATATTTTTCCAGCGATTCCGTCAATGATCCGGAAGCGCCACAAGGCTGCACTGAACCGATATCGACAGCTGGAGAAAGGGTTCTGATCTGGTGCAAACACTGCTTCATTTGGCAAAATCACCAAAGAGGATTCTCTCGATAATACCTCGGCTGGCTTGAGCTTTTAGGATTGAGTTTTCCAGACAGCGAATTGAATCTAGACACGATTCCACCAAACCCAAATGTGTATGCCATACCGGTTACAACTCTCTTGCTGCCCGAAAGAAGGAAGGTTTATCCGACACGACAGCGATGGCCGACAGGAAGATCTTGGGACACTTTTCCCAGCAGGTTGCGGCGTGGCGCCAGCCCTGCCGGCGTCCGAACAAGAACCCGATGCGTACAGCGTTTGCCGCGGCGCTTGTTGTATCGGACGGGTTTATCGCGCGATGTTCAGCCAGGGATGCCGGCCTTTCTTCGGTCGATAACGGCACTGCGGAACCAGCCCGCGTCGTGGAGGCAGGCAGCGTGGTGGCCAATCTTGGTGTTCGACACAATGTACAAGCAGCCAACGGTTCAGCGTCCTCAATCCATCCACAACACCTCGCGTCCCTCTTCCCCCGGACCACATCACCTGCCATAATGGGAAAAACTCAAAAACAAGAGCAGCACATATGCCCGACGATCTGTTGACGCCAGAAGCGACCACAACTTATGACGCCTCCTCAATTGAGGTGCTCGAAGGTCTGGAACCGGTCCGCAAACGCCCCGGCATGTATATTGGCGGCACCGATGAACGTGCGCTGCATCATATGGTCGCCGAGATTCTCGACAACTCGATGGACGAGGCCGTCGCGGGCCATGCCAACCGGATCGAGGTTGAGCTGCATGCTGACTATGCCCTGACCGTTCGCGACAACGGGCGTGGCATTCCGATTGACCCGCACCCCAAGTTTCCTGACAAATCGGCACTTGAGGTGATCCTGTGTACCCTGCACGCGGGCGGCAAGTTCTCGGGCAAGGCCTATCAGACCTCGGGCGGCCTGCACGGCGTGGGCGCGTCCGTAGTGAACGCTCTGTCAGATTCGATGGTCGTTCAGGTTGCCCGCGACAAGACGCTGTATGAACAACGTTTCTCGCGCGGCGTTCCCCTTGGTCCTGTCGAAAAGATCGGCGCGGCCCCAAACCGACGCGGGACCACGGTGACGTTTCATGCCGATCCCGACATCTTTGGCCATCACAAGTTCAAACCCGCCCGCCTGTTCAAATCCATCCGCTCCAAGGCCTACCTGTTCTCAGGCGTAGAAATCCGCTGGAAATCCGCCATCGATGACGGTGAAACCCCGACAGAGGCCAGTTTTCACTTTCCCGGCGGCCTGTCCGATTACCTCAAGGAGACGATGAACGGCTCCTCCACCTATGCTGACCAACCCTTTGCGGGCACCGTGGATTTTCAGGAAAAGTTCAACACCCCCGGCAAGGTCGAATGGGCGATCAACTGGACGCCCTCGCGCGACGGGTTCATCCAGTCCTATTGTAACACCGTCCCCACCCCCGAAGGCGGCACCCATGTGGCCGGGTTCTGGGCTGCTGTCCTCAAGGGCATCAAGGCGTACGGAGAGTTGATCAACAACAAAAAGGCCGCGCAAATCACCCGCGAGGACCTGATCACCGGCGGCTGCGCGCTGGTCTCGTGCTTTATCTCGGAACCGGAATTCGTCGGCCAAACCAAGGACCGCCTCGCCACGGTCGAGGCGCAGCGATTGGTGGAAAACTCGGTCCGCGACCATTTCGACAACTGGCTGGCCGCGGACAATAAATCCGCAGGCGCGATTCTGGACTTCCTAATCCTGAGGTCCGAGGAACGCCTGCGCAGACGGGCCGAGAAGGAAACACAACGCAAGTCCGCCACTAAAAAACTTCGTCTCCCCGGCAAGCTGGTGGACTGTAGTAGTTCAACACGGGACGGCACGGAATTATTCATCGTCGAGGGCGATTCTGCGGGCGGCTCTGCCAAAATGGGCCGGAATCGCAAAACGCAGGCCCTGCTGCCCCTGCGCGGCAAGATCCTGAACGTACTGGGCGCGGCCAGTTCCAAGCTAGGCACCAATGCCGAAATCAACGACCTGACACAGGCGCTGGGTGTGGGGCTTGGCACCAAGTTCAACGTCGACGACCTGCGCTATGACAAGATCATCATCATGACCGACGCGGATGTGGACGGGGCGCATATCGCGGCGCTGCTGATGACGTTCTTCTTTACCCAGATGCGCCCGATGATTGACGCGGGCCACCTGTATCTGGCCTGCCCGCCTCTGTATCGTCTGACCCAAGGGGCCAAGCGCATTTACTGTCTGGACGAGGCCGAGCGGGATGAATGGCTTGAGAAAGGTCTGGGCGGCAAGGGCAAGATCGACGTGTCCCGCTTCAAGGGTCTGGGCGAGATGGACGCCAAGGACCTGAAAGAGACCACGATGGACCCCGCGTCCCGGAAATTGATCCGGGTCACCATCGACGAGGACGAACCCGGCGAGACCGGCGACCTGGTCGAGCGCCTGATGGGTAAAAAACCCGAACTGCGGTTCCAATACATTCAGGAGAACGCGCGGTTTGTGGAGGAGTTGGATGTTTGAATATTGTGTGAGTTATCCAAGTTCTTCCAGCACTAGATCCGACAACAAATCTATCATGTTTTCACTAGTAACCACTCCTGCATAGCTATCACCGGGGCCAACAATTGCGACGACACGAGCTCTTTTTACCCGAAAAACATCTAACACCTGTTTAATCGACGCATTTTGAGTTAGTTTTTCAGCGCAATTTGCATCGAAAACCCACCTCATTTTTCGCGTACCGCTACTCTTAACTGCGGTGAGAAAAATCGACAGAG
Organism: Ruegeria sp. CDSC085; assembly: GCF_059610465.1. NCBI lineage: Bacteria > Pseudomonadati > Pseudomonadota > Alphaproteobacteria > Rhodobacterales > Roseobacteraceae > Ruegeria > Ruegeria sp. CDSC085. Next base: position 63,942 of record NZ_JBXWNR010000017.1, read on the forward strand.
GTGTCTCGCCGAATTGATCCTCCGGGTAAAGTGTAAATAGCCTTGATACGGGGATCATCGCTATGAATTGTTGGTCCCGATTTATCAGTTCAATGAATTCTAGGTTTGGAAGTTGTCTAAAGTAATCCGTAAGTAGTTGCTCATCGTATCGAGTACCCAAGGTCAGACGAATTATCTTTTTGTTATTCTTTTCAACATTCGGCATATCAGCCAAAAAGCGATAACTCCCTTTGGTTAGACGGATTTCTTTTGCTATCAAACGCTCTGACACATTTTGACTTTCAAGCGCTAGTAGTTTCTCAGAAATGGGTGCTTTGAGGGTTGCGTCGATCTCTACGCCGAAAGCACTTAGCTTCGAGATAAACCCTCCAAAAAACAAGGCAAGAAAAAGCGGTGTTAAACTCAACAATACCCAATGAGCTTCGAGAGAAGAAAACTCAGGGTAGTTTACGCGCAAGGCACCAAATACCAGCAATAGCGCAGTGGACAACAAGCAGCTTAACAAAATAGGGAAAAACTTCTTTGGTTCTGGGTTCATTTATAGACCTTTACTCCAATCAAAATAGCTAAGGGTCGCTCCTCGAAGCGCACTAAGTAATAAGGTTATTTTTACAACATAAAGCTAATCCGATAGTCACGCTACCTAAGACGAGCGCTTGCTCTGCCAAATCAATGGATAATTTATCTTAGTTAACCTACACTTGCATCAGACCACTAGATATTTGCCGAATGTGTCTACCCGTGGGCGCGGGTCGGGCGCGTGCTTGCTCCCTCGGATTAAGCATTGGATGGATAGGAAGACACACCAACAGCACACGCGCCCTCAAAAAACCAAAATATACTGCAATTCAAACATCTTCGGTTTACTAATCAAACCAAGAACCGGCTTTTCTGTGACAAGCTGGCTTGGATTTAACGATTAAGGATTTGCAATGGCCCGCCTTTATGACAGTCGAAAACGTGTTCTCGTAACCGGTGGGGCCGGGTTTCTGGGCTCGCATCTGTGCGACCGGCTTCTGAATCAGGGGCATGAGGTTCTGTGCGTCGACAACCTGTTCACCGGCACCAAGCGCAATATCGACCATCTGCACAACAACCCGCGGTTCGAGTTCATGCGCCACGATGTGACCTTCCCTCTGTTTGTGGAAGTGGACGAGATCTATAACCTCGCCTGCCCGGCCTCGCCCGTGCATTATCAGCACGATCCGGTGCAGACGACCAAGACCAGCGTGCATGGTGCGATCAACATGTTGGGGCTGGCGAAACGGCTGAAATGCAAGATCTTTCAAGCCTCGACCTCCGAAGTCTATGGCGACCCCACCATCCATCCCCAGACCGAAGATTATTGGGGCAACGTCAACCCCGTTGGTCCGCGCTCGTGCTATGACGAAGGCAAGCGCTGCGCCGAGACGTTGTTCTTCGATTACCACCGGCAGATGGGGTTGGAGATCAAGGTGGCCCGCATCTTCAACACTTACGGGCCTAGAATGCACCCTGCCGATGGGCGCGTCGTGTCGAACTTCATCATGCAGGCCCTGACCGGCGAGCCGATCACGATCTTTGGCGACGGTACGCAAACCCGGTCATTCTGTTACGTGGATGATCTGATCGAAGGGTTCATCCGCCTGATGGAGACCGGCCCAGACGTCACCGGACCGGTTAATCTGGGCAATCCCAACGAATTCTCGATGAACGAACTGGCCCGCGAAGTGCTGGCCCTTGTGGGGGCCGAAACCCCCGTCAGTTTCAAGCAATTGCCAGAGGATGACCCGAAACAGCGTCAGCCCGATATCACTCTGGCGCGGACCCTTCTGGGCTGGGAACCCAGAGTGCAGCTGAAAGAAGGGCTGAACGCAACCATCCGGTATTTCCGCGAGCTTCAGGCCGAAGTCGAGACCTAGGGTCAACGCCCGGTTTTGGAACCGGGCACGACCAAAGCCCCTGACCTGCCCCGGCGCTTGAAGAACCTTCGCAAGGCGTCGCCTTACTCGAAATCTGCCTGATCTAGCAGCGTATAGGTGAACTTGTTGCCAAACGCGTCGCGCCCGGCTTCGCATTTCAGCAGAAACTCGGCAAAGTGACGCTGATCCGCGAATACCTGACACCCGGCGGAATAGATCGTATTCGCAGTGTCATCATCACCGTTGTTTGGCCCCTTGTGCAGATTTATGCCAAACATCCCACTTTGAGGATTTTCAAGGTTCAGGTTCCCGTCCTTGTTGTTGTCCCGAAACACGGTAACGTTTCCGAGCCTTTGACACAGCGCCTTGTGGCCTCCGGGCCGGCCTCTTTTATGAATATCGATCTTGTAGCAGGACCGATATTGCCCCGGCGCCAGAATGGCCGCCCCATCCGGGTTTATCGGGTTCTTCAGGTAGTGATCGCTTGGATCGGCGGTCATCGGGTAATAGGCAATATCCCAAACGCCAAGAAACCGGTGGAACACCGTCATGACATCATCGAATTTCTTGGGTGAAACAGGGTGGGCGCGAATGCCTACTATGTTCAGGTTCCAATCGACAGTAGGGGTATCGAAAACCACATAATCTTTTTGGGACATGACATCCATAATCGCTTCCACAGAGGGTCTGAACATCTCTCAATTCTCCTAAAACAATGCGGTCATGTTACCACAGAAACGACCGGTCGTAAAAATCGCCCCACGGCGTTGCCACTGTGCTTGTCGGATTTTCGTTGCCTAACCCGTTGATCCCGTTCAAACTTGCGGCAACAAAAACAATGATTGAGGTCCGGGCGTCCAAAACCTTTTGATCGACAACAGATTTGCAGGACGGGAGGACGACATGAAAACACTGACTTTTGGGCTGGCCTTAGCCATGCTCGCGACCCAGACGCTGGCGCAACAGACGCTCAGCTTGGCCTCTCCGATCCCGGACGGGGCGGAAACGCGGTTTTGCTATTACAAAGGGCTGGCTTATTCCCCGGATTCCTTCATCGTGATCTTTGGCGACAATACCGTCACAGAAACGATCAACACGCGTGAAGAACGCTTGCTGCGATGTGTGAGCAACGACAAGGGCAACATGCACTGGAAACCACAAAGCACGTTTCAGGTCGGCCGCTAAGCCAGAGATATCACTGCCATCCAGTGCTTTTCAGCCGGATCAGAAAGCCATTCCTATCAGGGCGATGCCAACAGCCATGAGTACCGCGGCACCCAGCCGTCGCGCCCAATTGCCTTCCTTGAGGAATATGAACCCGATCAGTGCTGCGAAGATGACCGACGTCTCGCGCAGCGCCGAAACCGCGCCCAATGGTGCGAAGTTCTTGGCATACAGCACCAGACCATAGGCCGTCATCGATACCAGTCCGCCAAGAATACCTGTCATCCATATTTTGGGTGGAAGGTCTTTGAGGGCCGCTCGTTTCCGAACGCCTACAAAACCGGCTATGAACAGGTGCAGAAATGCCCCCCACGCCCAATAGCTTAGCGTATTGCCCGATAGCCGAACCCCGATCCCGTCTACGACCGAATAGATCGAAATGCAGAACCCGGTGCCCAGCGCAAACTGCAGCGTGCTGCGCCCAACGCCCGAGCGCAGCGCTTTCCAGCTACTCAACTGAATGCCAACGGCAATCAGGGCGATCCCACCCCAGGCTTGAAAAGGCAGCACTTCTCCGACCAAGAGCATGGCCCAGAGCGAGACCAGCGCCGGGACAATACCGCGGGCGATGGGATAGACCACACTCAGATCACCATGCTGATAGGCTTTACCCAGCATGAAGTAATAGCCGAAATGCACAACGGTCGAGAGCAGGATGTAGACAAAGCTCTCTGGGCTTGGCAGCGGCAGCAACATCACCATAACCGCCGCAGGCAGGACTTGACCCAAAGCGACCAAACCCAGCATTGTGGTTCGATCCGCCGCTGTCTTGACTATGGCATTCCAAACGGCATGCAACAACGCGGCCGACAAAATGATAGGGATGACGAACAGGGTCACTCCAAAACCTTTCCCGCAGAGAGTTTGCGCAAAAAGGGTCTGTGGCCCTGTTTACTTGGCGCGATGTCTCCAATGGGTGGTTTGTTGTCAAGCCTGTTTCAGATCACATGATTGTTTATCCAGGATTCAATTTTTGTGACAGGTTGCTCCCATCCCGGCTCCATGAACAGAAAATGCGCGTGGTCTTCAACCAAAAGAAAAGTTCCGCGTTGTCCATACTGATCAGCTAGGGCCCGGCAGGTGTTGGGGTTAACGGCGCGATCTTCCGCGCCAGAGACCACGAGTACCGGACAATCTATCTTGTCGAAGTCGACTTCAATCGCGTGGTGGTCATCAAACATCCAAAAGAACATCTCGAACATAACGCGCCCGCTTTCCGGCCCCAGTTGATCAAATACAACATGCTGCTGCGTTTCAGGCATTTTGTTGAGAGCAAACGGAGCCATCAGGTCGAACTCGACCCGCATGGGCTGTTTCCAAAACGCGCCTCCCTCCATCAATGCTCGTGGCACGGCGCGCTCGTCGTCGGTTTCAGGCAACGTTCCCCAAGGTGCATTCGGATTGAGAAGAACAATGGCGCTGGCCAATCCCCGTGCGGCCACCTGCTGCGCGACTACACCCGCAATGGCATGTCCCAGTATGACCGGCTTGGTGTCCAATCCCTGCACAAAAGCCGCAATGTCATCGGTGTAGTCGATGACGCTGGTGTTCGTCAGTTCCGGGTCGGGATCGCTCTTGGGATCACCACCGTGGTGGCGCAGAGCCGGGACATGTACCGTCCAACCCCGATCACGAAAGAAGGAAGCGTAATTCTGCATGCACCATGGTCCAGCAAAAGCCCCGTGGATCAGTACAATTTCATTTGGCATGGACAATCTCCCTCAACGCAAGACCGAGTATGGGCATGTGGCAAGATGTTACAACTGCCCGTGATCCCTGTTGCAGGACGGTTCACAGGTCCTAAGATCGGGCCCATGAGTTTTGTGACCGACAATCAATTGCTCCTGCTGATCCTGTTCTTTGTCATAGGCACAATCGGCACCGCGTTTCTGTTTCGCAAACCGGCGGGGCACCGGGCGTGGAAACTGGCTGATCTGGTATGGGTTGTGCTGGGTGGCATCGGGGCACTTGTTGCTGTTTTGGCCGGGCTTTACACGTCGGACAGTTCGCGACTGGACCGACAAATCGACGTGGCCTATGCCGCGACGCTGGCATTTGACAGAGATGCTGCCCGGTTCCGTCTGCGGTTCTGTGATCCGGCCTTTGACCCGGACACCGCCGTTTTATGTGAAAAAGTTGAATTCCTTTCAGCCTCGACAGCCAGCAACTCGGAACTGCCCCTGTTCATCGCAGTCACGAATGAGGTGGCGCCCTTGCAGGGGCTTCACTTCCTCGTTGGGGGTCAGTCCAAGGACGAAATGGACGAAATACGTGACATGGCCGCCAAGGCCGATGCATTTGACATCGACCAGTTCCTTGTCTTCACTTCACTGGACGAAAGCACGCAGACCGCCATAGACAACATGCGTCGCAAGGTTCCCGCAATTGCGGGCGACTACCTGATACTTGCGCAAAGTTATGACGACCTGATCGCGCAGGTCGGGAAGCTGAAAGAAGAATGGGAATACCTACAGGACAATGCCCATATTCTTGTCCTGCAGATTGTGGCCCTATGCCTTGTCAGTTTTGCGGCACCTTTTCGGCTCGGGAAATCCGTGGTCGAGCTGCGCACCACGTTCAGCGTCGATAAGCCTGCGCCAGAACCTGCGGATCAGCCCCCAGAAAGTAACGCAGAAGAGTCCACAGGTTCCGAGCGCCGCGCCGAAACCAGCCCACCTGCTCATACCGCTCCGCACTCGTAGAGGCGCGGGTCTCCAAAATCGTAATCCGTGGCAGCGCGCGCGCCAAAGTCACATCTTCCATCAACGGCTGGTCCGGAAACCCGCCTGCCGTTTGATACTCGTGACGTGGAACCAGCAATCCCTGATCTCCGTAGGGTAAACCCAGCACCCTGCTGCGCAGATTGGCCCAGCCAGCCACCCAGGCTGGAGCGACACCGTGCGCGCGGAACGCCAGCCGAAAAGCTGCCGGTTTGCCCGAAGGCAGGTGGGCGCTCACGGTCTCGCTCCATCCCTGTTGCAGCACAGTGTCCGCATGAAGGATCAGCAGCCAATCCCCTTTGGCCTCCGCGCACCCTCGGCGTAGCTGGCCACCTCGTGATGGCGGGCCGGTCACAACCTTCGCGCCGGCCTCTTCCGCAATATCCAGCGTATGATCGGTTGAGCATGCGTCGCTGACGATCAACTCCCGGATCAATCCGCCATGCAGCCCTTCCATCAGGGCCTCGAGGCAGGCCGGCAATGCGTCAGCGGCATCAAAGGTCGGAATCACAACGGAAATGGGTGCAGGCACGTCTGATAACCTCTGGTCTTGGCATCGGAACTTCCTATATCACGAGGCCTGAGGAAATGACGAGGACCAAGCCATGCCCACCCGCCGCATACTGCGCCTGACCGGCTCGGATACCGATAGCTTCTTGCAGGACCTGATTACCAACGACATTCGGGGGCTGGGCAACGGGCTGGTCTACGCCGCTCTGCTTACACCGCAGGGAAAGTACTTGGCGGATTTCTTCCTGAAACGAGATGGCGATGGCGTTCTTTTGGATGTGGCCGAGCACCTTGCGGATGATCTGGTCAAACGTCTGACGATGTACAAACTGCGTGCAGATGTGGTGATCGAGGGAGCTGATCTGAACCTGCAACGCGGCACCGGGGCCGCGCCGAAAAACGCCCTGCCAGATCCCCGCCACCCGAACATGGGCTGGCGCACCTATTCCACCGAACCAGAGGGCGATGACGGATCCGGCTGGGATGCGCTGCGCGTCCGGCACTGCATTCCCGAGTCAGGCATTGAGCTGACTCCGGACAGTTATATCCTGGAATCAGGGTTCGAAACACTGAAGGGCGTGGATTTCAAAAAGGGCTGCTACGTCGGACAGGAAGTGACTGCGCGTATGAAGCACAAAACCGAATTGCGCAAAGGTCTGCGACGCGTCGGCGTTCAGGGCTCTGCTCCAGTAGGGACCGAAATCACGGCAAATGGCAAACCTGTCGGAACTTTGTACACACAGTCAGGCGGGCACGGGATTGCATATCTGCGATTTGATCGCGCAAGCGGAGAGATGCAGGCCGGTGACGCCACCGTTCGCCTGGAAGACTAAACCAACCTTGTTGCCTAAACGGCACGTCCGGCACAGCGGCTTGTATCGTAAAGTTTGAACCTGTCGTCCAGCGCTGCCACAGTATAGGCAAACGGGGCAAACCGGATACCTGCATGTTTCGACTTTACTCCGCGATCTGGCGCGCCAGTGCCGGGCGGCAAATCATACTTATCCTGCTGTCCATTGCCATTGCGGGCCTTGCCGCCGTGCCGCTGGAGTTTCAGCGCGACATCGTCAACCACCTGACGTCCGATGATGTCGGGATCGAGAAACTAATCCAGTTGGGCATTGGCATGATGGCGGTCATCCTGCTGAGCCTGGCATTGAAATGGGTGCTGGGGTTTCGCGCAGGAACCTTGGGCGAAGACATGATACGCCTGATCCGCCAGCGCTTGCTTTGGCGCTCGACTGACCTGAAGGAAACCGGCGAAGACCTTCGCAAAGGCACCATGACCACAGCCATCTCGGCTGAGGCTGAAGAATTGGGGAAATTCGCGGGCGGTGCTTTCTCGGATCCGGTTGTTCAGATCGGAACGCTGATCAGCGTCATCGGCTATATCTCATCCACGCAACCAGGTCTGGGGCTGATTGCGCTTTCAATGATCGTTCCGCAGATCATCATCGTACTGGCCTCGCAGCGCAAAGTGAACACGTTCGTGGCGGAACGCGTTCGCATTCTGCGCGGTGCCACGGACCGGCTTACGACCGAGGATATCGAAGCCGTCGAGCGCGACATCAACACCATGTTCGATGACATTTACGACACGCGGCGGCGGATGTTCCTGTGGAAACTATCGGCAAAGTTCCTGCTGAGCGTGATCAACGGGGCCGGCACCGTCGGCATACTGATGCTGGGTGGCTACCTGGTCCTGCAAGGGAAAACGGATGTCGGCACCGTGGTGGCTGCCACCAGTGGGCTCAGCCGCATTCAGGGGCCCACTGCCTTTCTGATCGCATTCTATCGCCAGGTCAGTGCCAATCGTATCAAGTACGAACTGATGCTGGAATTGTTTGGCCCGGATCCAACCCGCTATCGCCATCGACCCAACGCATAAGAAAAGACCGCGCGGCGGGTGCCTGCGCGGTCTGATGCGAAACGTGACGAAACGTCACGCGCGTTCGGAATATTCCATAGTTTCAGTGTTCACGACGATCATTTCGTCCTGACCGACGAAGGGTGGAACCATGACTTTCACGCCATTGTCCAGCACCGCGGGCTTGAACGAGTTCGCCGCAGTTTGACCTTTTACCACCGGCTCGGTCTCGACGATTTTGCAAGTCACTTTCTGCGGCAGCGTCGCGTTCAGCGCCTCGCTTTCGTGGAACTCGACAACAATGGTCATGCCATCTTGCAGAAACGGGCGGCGTTCTCCCAGCAATTCTGCAGGTAATTCAATTTGTTCGTAGGTTTCAGAATCCATGAACACCAGCATCCCGTCGGATTCGTACAGGAACTGCTGATCCTTTTGCTCCAGACGCACGCGTTCGACCTTGTCCGCAGAGCGGAAGCGTTCGTTCAGCTTCGAGCCATTGCGCAGGTTGCGCAGTTCCACCTGTGCAAAAGCCCCGCCCTTGCCCGGCTTTACATGGTCAACCTTGACCGCTGCCCAAAGGCCGTCGTTATGCTCAAGCACATTGCCGGGGCGAATTTCGTTCCCATTTATCTTGGGCATTACATAAATCCTTCACAAACGGTTGATGCATCAGTTGCGGTCCCTATATCTGGCGGGACCACACCTGACAAGACAACGACACCTAGTGCTGCACTTGCAGCAAGCCATGCAAGTGACGCAACGCAACTATGCATTTTAGCTGTATCCGAATCGCACCTAATCGGTCATAAGGACCCTCACGCCGAAAATGCAAGAGCAAGAACAACAAGGAAAACGAGATGAGAGATTTCGTTGACGGCACTGCCTTTAACAATGAGCAAGGCAATCGTGCGCGCAAACTTTTCGCGGCCGTTGTGTTGGCTGCACTTGATGATGCTATCGCCGATGACAAGAAATACGGCAATGGCCCCGAACAAATCGCCCGTTGGGCGCGTTCGCGCGATGGGCGCGAAGTGCTGTCCTGCGCAGGAATTGACCCGAACGAACGGGTTGTCAGCGGATTGATGGAATTCGTTGGGCGCGGCGTCCGCACGTCGGTTGCCCTGTCGCGTGAAGAGAGCGAACGCCGCAACGCTGCACAGCAGGCCGAAGCTGCCTGAACCAGGGCGGATTTGGATTGAACAAACGCGCTCTGCTATCAGAGCGCGTTTTTCTATGCCCGATCGTCAGGCATGAAGCTGTTGGATCAAAAGAACAACAGCCATTGCCGCACCACCCAGAATTCAGCCGCCAGCATGGTCGCGAACAGAGCTTTGCCCCAAACAGGCAATCCACGCTGCCACAGCAAAACATATGCAGCCAGACAGACAAAGGCTGACACCGGCGCCACCCACAAGGCATGATGGTCGCTGTCCCAATAGCTGACAGGGCTGTGGAACACCCAGTCGCTGACAGGCCAGAGCTGTGGCCGTCCGTCGCCCGCATGAAGCAGAAAATCTGTCGCAAGATGCAACAGACCCGCCGCTGCACCGACAGCCAGAACATGCCAACCTCTCCAGACTGCCAGCAGGAATGCCAACCCCCAGAGGATAAAGGAATTGTCTATGGCGAATACGGTCTGCCAGGCCGGGGAAAAGTAGAGCTGCCCAAAGACCACCTGTTCGGGAATGGCCAGCACAAAAAGGGACACGCCCACCATCACATACAGGGACATGTCCGGCATTAACGCTCCCAGGAGCGCAGCCCAGAGAATACGTCCTTGCGGCGGCCGGGCAAACGCGGCAGCCCCGATCAAAAGATGTGCTGGCGTGTTCATCCGGGGCTTTCCCTTTCGGCTCAAATCAGATCATCTGCGCCCTGACATATAGGAGACAAAACATGGTTCGCGCCATCATGATTCAAGGCACCGGCAGCAATGTCGGAAAATCAGTTCTGGTGGCCGGGCTGGCGCGCGCCTACACGCGTCGGGGGCTTCGGGTCGCGCCGTTCAAACCGCAAAACATGTCGAACAACGCTGCCGTCACCGAAAACGGGGGCGAAATTGGCCGCGCGCAGGCCCTTCAGGCCCGTGCGGCACGGCGGACACCCCACACGGACATGAACCCTATTCTGCTGAAACCTGAAACCGATACCGGCGCGCAGATCATCGTTCAGGGGAAGCGCGCTGGCACGATGAAGGCCGGAGATTACCGCAAGGACAAATCCAAGCTATTGGGAGCGGCGCTGGAAAGCTTTGACAGGCTCTGCGCCGACGCTGATCTGGTTCTGATCGAGGGCGCTGGCAGCCCGGCTGAGACCAACCTGCGCAAGGGTGACATCGCCAATATGGGGTTTGCCTGTGCCGCGGAGATACCAGTGGTTCTGGTCGGGGACATTCATCGGGGCGGGGTGATTGCGCAGATCGTTGGCACTCAGGCCGTGCTGGACGAAGGAGACCGGGCGCAGATCAAGGGTTTTGCGGTCAATCGTTTCAAAGGGGATGTGTCCCTGTTTGAGGAAGGGCGCGAAGACATCTCCGCACGCACCGGATGGCCTTGTCTGGGCGTCGTGCCATGGTTTCACGACGCATGGAAACTGCCCGCCGAGGACATGATGGACATCCGTTCCCATACCGGCGGCGTGAGCAAGGTCGTTGTGCCTCAGCTTGAGCGAATGGCGAATTTCGACGATCTCGATCCGTTGTCCGCCGAACCCGGCGTAAGTGTCGAGATCATCTCTGGCGGACGCCCCCTGCCCGGCGACGCCGATCTGGTTCTGCTGCCCGGAAGCAAATCCACAATCGGAGACCTGACCTATTTCCGGGCACAGGGCTGGGATATCGACCTCTATGCCCATGTTCGCCGGGGCGGACATGTCCTGGGGTTGTGCGGTGGCTATCAGATGCTGGGCAAAACCATTTCCGATCCCGATGGCGTGGATGGCCGGCCAGGCAAGATTGATGGATTGGGATTGTTGAACGTCGATACCGTCATGGGCGGCCAGAAACAGGTCATTCTGCGTTCGGCCCATGCCCTACCCGACCTGGAACCGGTTAGCGGGTACGAAATCCACATGGGGCACACCGACGGCCCGGACCGCGCCCGCGCCTGGCTGGAAGTCGAAGGCAGACCAGAAGGTGCGGCCAGCAGCAACGGCCGGGTCAAAGGCAGCTATCTGCATGGCATTTTCTCGTCAGACGCATTTCGCGCCCGCTACTTGTCAACGCTGGGCGTGACGTCGGACATTGCTTACGAAGACGGTGTAGAGCAGGCGCTGAACGATCTTGCGGATCATCTGGAACGCCACATGAATCTTGACCTGCTGCTAAGTCTGGCTCAGCCACCGCAGCGTGGCTGAATCTTATCCCAGATCTTTCGCGCTCAGCGCGCGAGCGATTTCCCGTCGGACCATCTTGCGCACGTTTCGCGTGATCCGCTCACCCATTGCACCTTGCAGCTCCTGACGTACAACTTCCGCGATCAGGTCGCGCAATGTCTCTTCATCCAAGTCCATTGTCGCGACGTCTTCTGCCACATCAGCGGCAGGATCGGCCTCAACCGGTTGTGCGGATCGGATGAACTCAACGTGTTGGGCCGTATCGGCCTCAGGCCGCGGATCGCCCGCATCTTCTTCGTCAGTCAGAACGATGGACCTTGCGGCGGCAAACTCTTCTTCGACATTCCACGGCAGGGATTGAGTCGGTGTACCCGAATAAGCATCACCGCTGTCGCCATCCGGCTCCCATTGATCCTCGGTTTGCGCGATTGCCGCTTCCAGTGCTTCGATTTTGGCGCTCAGACTGATCGCAGGGTCATCAGATGAGCCGGATTTTGCAGCTTTTGCCTCCACCTCGTCATCCGAAGTGTTGGCCGGATCCCCTGCCCTGACAATGTCGCAGGTGCGCAGCAGCATCGGCTTGGCCGAGTCGGCAACATCAGGGGTCGGCTTGGCTGATATGACCTCTGGCTGAGCGGGTTTGCTGATGCGGAGCGCGTCCGTCAACACCAGACGCCCCGGCTTACGCGTTGCACCCTGTTGATCCGGGGCGGGTTTACCACGACTATCTTCACTGACCAGACGTTTGACCGAAGACAGAACGTCTTCGATCCCTGCTTTCACGACATTATCAGACATTGTTCTCTACCGCTCTATCGTTGGATCGAGTGTAGCCAAACAATCCGAGCCCTACAACAAATAGTATTGCCGGTTAGTCCCGACGCAACGCTTTGAGGACTCGATCCAGATCCTTGCTCTGTTTGCTGACACGCGCGGGGGCTTTTTTGACCAGATTGTAGTACAAAGTCGGATCATAGATCTGAACCGCCAACCCCAGACGTTCTGCCGTCAAAAGACCTTGCGCCTGCAATAGCTGATATGCTGCACGGGATCGTTCCGTGCGGGATGCCACTTCTGCCAACTGCGCGTCCAGCAAGTCCTGCTGAGCATTCAACACATCCAACGTAGTACGGGCGCCCAAGGTCGCTTCTTCCCGGATGCCGTCAAATGCGACTTGCGAGGCGCGAACCCGTTCCGTAGATGCCCTGAGGCTGGCACTGGCCGCCTGAAAAGCCGCATACCGGTCCGTTACACCCTGCGTGATGTTCTTCTGTACATTGAGTAGGTTCGCACGAGACGCATCCCGGTTTGCCATAGCGCGCCGCACATTGGCGGCCAACCGGCCACCGGCGTAAATCGGCTGTGTAAAGTCCAGCGAAACGGTTGCGTCATTTACATAGTCGTTGTTGTCGTAGCTTTCCCGCACGCCCGCATCGGCGTTCAAGCTGACATTCGGCCCAAGGTTGGCCCGCTGTTGCTGCACAATCAAATCAAAGGCCCGGACCTGATGCTGCGCCGACAGAATCGCCGGGTGGTTGCGTTGCGCGAGACTAATCGCCTCTGCCTCGCTCCGCGGCAGATTGGGCAGACTTGGTTGACCAGCCGTCCGCCCTGGTGCCTTGCCAACCGCGTTGACATATTCAGCTTGCGCAATGCTCAATTCACCGCGTGCAACCGCAAGATCCGCCTGCGAGCTTGCCAACTGCGCCTCGGAAAGCGCAACGTCCGTGCGCGTCACTTCGCCGACTTCGAAGCGATCATTCGATGCGCGAAGTTCTTCCGCCGAAACATCCACGTTGTTCTGGCGAATTGCGACTGTCTCTTCCTGTAGCAGCACGCCCAGATACGCGTTCGCAGCGCGGATAAGCACCTGTTGTTCAATGTCGATCAGGGTTTGCCGTGTCGACAGAACCGTTTCCTGCGCCGATTGCTTGCCCAGAACCGAAGCACCGCCATCATACAGAAGCTGGGTCAGTCCCAGCCCGGTGAAAAACCGGGACGGCTCGGTCGTCGTGACCACATTGCTGGTCCTTGACCGGGTATAGTCCTGGCTGACCTGTACGGTCCAGTTGATGATCGGCCGCAATGCAGCAAGTGCGATCGCCACGTCTTCATCTGCCGCTCGCAGCAGCGCCCGGTTCTGTTCCAACAAGCCACTTGTGTTATATGCGCCGATGAAGGCGTCTGTTATGTTGTCAGCCCACACCGGACGCCCTGGCATAACGCTGATGGCAAGTCCTGCGGTCACTGCGAATGCCCTGACCAGCTTGCCTGTCGCTGAACCACGCATACCGAAATCCTCTCAAAACGAAATTACACTGCCCTGAAGGCAGTTTGCGGTCTTCTTTTCAACTATTCAAGGCGCCAGAAAAATCTATCGGCGAACTATAGCGAAAATGCACACTCCGCCGAAAAACTCTCTAGTATCGGTGCACTGGCGTTGAAGGTATCCCGCCAGCTGACGCGGCCACCGGCCTTTCGACCGATCCGCACAGTCCCAACACTGCCTTCTACAAACAGGCAAGCGATCCGGCCGTGTTCCTTGAGCTGATCCAGCAGGACCTCGGGAACCCGTTCGACACCGCCCTGCACCATAATTGCATCGTAAGGACCATGCTCAGCCGCGCCCTGTTCCAACGGACCGACGTGGATGATGGCGTTGTCCACATCCGCCTCAGCCAGTAGGCTTTGCGCCTCGGACGCCAGCGAGTCGTCGCTTTCCACACCCACAACCAATTGGGCCATACGCGCGGCAACCGCCGTGGAATACCCCGTCGCCGGAGCGATATCGAGAACCATCTCATCGTTTGAAATGTTAAGCGCGTCCAGCATTTTAGCCAACGTTCTCGGCTCTAGCATACAGCGCCCATTACCCAGATCGACTACGCCGTCGACATAAGCAGCCTCACGCTGCGCATCAGGTACGAAGTTTTCGCGCGGGACATTCAGCATCGCCTCAATGATCGGGAACTTTGTAACATCCGAAGGTCGGATTTGCGTGTCAACCATAGTGCGGCGCCGGGCTGCGAAATCTGTCATAGGATCTCTCGTGTCATTCCCAAAGTTACCCGGCTTGTGCCACATCCTGAAGCGGCCAGCAACGGCCCTGTTGACGCAACTCGCCTGCGCCTGCGCGTTTGCCGTCGCGGACTTCGGCAAATTTCAATCTAGTAGTCAAAATTGCGCGCAATCCTCTGGACGCCCCTTTGGAAAGCTGCTAAAACCCCACGCACACCACGGCAAGTATTTGATTTTACTTGAAAAGGCGAGTTGGCGGAGTGGTGACGCAGCGGATTGCAAATCCGTGTACACCGGTTCGATTCCGGTACTCGCCTCCACAACATCTTGTAAAATCCGCCAAACTTACACCAGACAACACAAGATATAGTCGTGTGATTTTCGTGCACAATTCGTACACAGTCCGCGTGCAGATTCGACTGCATTTTGAGACCTTTTGCCGTATACTGAGAAAAAACAGGCAACTAGGCGAAGCAGCACGCGATGAGCTACGGCGTAACCACTGTAAATGTGCACAAAAAACTGAAGCTGGATAAGCGCCAGGGCAGCGAAAATTGGTACGTGCGGCTGACTTTGGACAACGGCAAACGTGTTGTGAAAAGCACAAAGACGGACGACTTAGAGGAAGCCAAAGAGCGCGCAATTGAATTGTACCACGAGACCAAGGCGCGCATTAAAAACAACCTCCCTGCACAAACACGCAAATTCAAGCATGTTGCCTCGTATACCATCAAGCGCATGCAAGAGGCTTTGGAGAATGGGACGGGCAAACAAGCTTACAAAGACTACATCTCAGCATTGCGCATTTGGCTTATTCCGTACTTTGGAAACACGGATGTCGCCAAGATAGATTTGGCTGCACTGAAGGCATTTGATGCGTGGCGCACCAAGACGAACAAAAAGCAGTTCTCTCAAAGCGGCATCAACAATCACAACGCAGCACTAAACAAAGTGTTGGATGAAGCGGAACTGCAAGGCTGGATCGTAAAATCTATGCGGCCCACACTGCTCAACAAAGGTGTTAAAAGCGAAAGCAGAGGCAGCTTCACGGACGCAGAATACAAGAAGATTTATACGGCGCTGCGCAGTTGGCACAAAAAGACGAAAGACAAGAAAGCGATAGCGACGCGCGAAGTGCTGCGAAACTACGTGCTGTTTCTGGCAAACACTGGCGTGCGGCATGGCACAGAAGCTTTGCGGCTACTGTCTGACGTCAGCGCCAATGGGACAGTTTAGGTCGATTTGATAAGAGAGGGTTTCTGGCTCATCGTAACCGCCAAGGAGTGGAGATGAGAAAGAAACCCGGAACCAAGCAGAGCCACGGTGAGAAGATCGTAAAAGACATTCGCCGTGCGACCCGCAAACAGTACTCCGCAGAAGAGAAGATCAGGA
>NZ_JBXWNR010000018.1:0-74211 GCF_059610465.1 Ruegeria sp. CDSC085
GCTGACGACCCAGTTCCGACGTGATCGAGCCAAAAAGCTCAGGATCACGATCAGCAAGGGACTGGGTGAAAAATCCGGTGTCACGAAGATTGGCGTTCATGGGCGCTCCACATGGCTGGGTAAAATTCTTGCGGATTTCCTATCGGAAACGCCACATTTGCAAAAGGCTTAAAGCGACGATTTGGCCCGCTACGGCGTCAAGACTGGCCTATCGGGGAAAGGTATGTTTGTTTCGGAACCAAATGTGCAGCACCGGAAACCGGAAAACATGAAAAAAAGAATCGCCTTTCTTGCCAGTGAGGTCAAAGTGGCGCAAACAGCCCGTGACACTCTGGTGGCCAAACACGGCAATGCCGCTCCTCGCGACGCAGATGTTGTGGTTGCTCTTGGAGGGGATGGCTTCATGTTGCACACCCTGCACAACATGCAGCATCTCGATACACCGGTTTATGGTATGAACCGCGGCACGATCGGGTTCCTGATGAACGAGTACCACGAAGACGACCTGATGGCACGGCTGGAGGAAGCCGAAGAAGAGGTGATTAATCCATTGGCAATGCGGGCGATGGATCAGTCCGGAAAATTACACGAGGCGCTGGCGATCAACGAAGTATCGCTGTTGCGCGCTGGGCCACAGGCTGCTCGTTTGAAGATCAGTGTTGATGGCCGCGAGCGCATGGATGAACTTGTCTGCGATGGAGCTCTGCTGTCTACTGCGGCGGGGTCAACGGCATATAATTACTCGGCGCACGGGCCTATTCTGCCGATCGGCTCGGACGTTCTCGCGTTGACACCAATCGCCGCATTTCGCCCCCGCCGATGGCGTGGTGCCTTGCTGCCTAAAATCGCAAAGGTGCGGTTTGATGTGCTGGATGCGGACAAGCGACCTGTTATCGTTGCGGCTGACTCCATAGCCTTCCCAGACGTTGATTGGGTCGAGATCCGATCCGAGCCAGCGATCTCACATCGCATTCTTTTCGATCCGGGACACGGGTTGGAGGAGCGGTTGATATCCGAGCAATTCACTTAAATTTACGTTTCTGCGAGCTTTTTTGAGCCTGTGTGAAGCAGTTCACAGGGGATTCGCTCACAATTGGATAGTGTGAACTTGCTCGGAGAACACGCCAAGGTGGGAGTGAGTGGCCACCTGAAAGGCGTTTTCGAATGATTGCGCAGATTTTGCGCTGGCGAGGGTGGGTGGTGCTACGCTCGTCATCAGAAATCCGGGCTTATTTTAGCAGTCGGGCCCCGGGTACAATGTCCCGGGGTCTATTTTTTCAGCCACCCTGCAACTCTGTCTTTTCCCATAACGGCAGGCAAATTTGCCCCACGCGTGCTTCGATGGCCGCGGCCGCATCCACCGCCAGATCTTCGCGCCAGCGCTGAGCGGCAATCTGAACATTGATCGGCTGAGGACCCTTCGGCAATTCAGCCAGCCGGGCCGGGACACATGCCGCAGGCAGGCCTAAAAAGTTCATCGCATAAGAATATACGGCGCACCCCAGAACCTCGTGCACACCTTCAGCGCCTTCGGTGTCCCGGTCGGGTTTGAAGAACGGTTGTGGCAGGAAAGGCGACAGTACCAAAGGGAAATCCTGCAGAAACAGGGACCATTCGCGCGCGTAGTGGCTTCGTTTGGCCAGCATCTGGATCATCTCGGTTTCGACAATTGGCGGGAATTCCTGGAAATAGACCTCAAAGATATTCTGAATGGTTTTGGAACCAGCGGCTTCGATATCTGATTTCATGAGCGTCAGCACTTCGCCCATCAGCGTACGATAACCGATCCGACCACATTCAAAAACATCAGGCGGGTCAATCTCTTCCACAACATAGCCCGCATCAACCAGCGCCTCTCGTGCCGTGTCGAGCGCTTTCTCGACCTCGGGGTGCAAGGCATAGCCGAATGTGTTTTTTGTAAAGGCCACTTTGACTGGTGCGTCGAGGTCAGGACCACGCCAGGGCATTGGCACGTGAAACGGGTCACGCGCGTCTGCGGCGATCAGGCTGGGCATGGACAGATGCAGGTCGGCAGCCGACCGGGTTAACAGGCCCTGGACGGACATCGATTGCGCCAGCAAGCCGCGTTCGGCTTTCTGGCTTGGGTTCCACGCCGGGACACGCCCCAGCCCGGGTTTCACTGTCACGGCTCCGTTGGCTGCTGCGGGAAAGCGCAGGCTGCCGCCGATATCGTTGCCGTGGGCCAACGCGCCGATTCCGGCCATGACCGCGACGCCAGCCCCGCCGGAAGAGCCGCCGGGAGAGATATGCCGCCCCCAGGGGTTGTGCGTACGCCCATAAAGCGGGTTGTCCGTGTCGGCGCGGAACGAGAACTCGGGCGTGTTGGTCCGCCCGATAACAATTGCCCCGGCCTTTTGCAGGTTGCTCACAACCGGGGCGTCATCCGGTGCCATTACATCTTTCAGAGCAACAACACCGTTGGTTGTGGCATGGCCTTTTTGGTCAACATTCACCTTGATCGTGACCGGCACGCCATGCAGCGGCCCCGTCGGTTGGCCGTTCGCCCGCGCATGGTCCAAGGCCTTGGCACGTTCCAACGCCTCGGCGCGCAGGTCTTCCACCACTGCATTCAGGTCGGGGTTGACCGCATCCATTCGCTCGATCGAAGCCTGAACCGCCTCGGTCGCACTCAGGTCCCCGCGTCTTGTCAGGGTGGCCAGGTCAGTGGCGCTGAGACGCCAGATATCGGTTTGTGTCATGGGTCCTCACTGTCTTAATGCGACAGTAGGGAGGCTGCTTCCGGTTGCAAGAGAAGACACGACAAAGGGCGGCTTGCGCCGCCATCAGGTTACTTGGCATAACCGATTGTCTGTAAGGCTTCTTTGATTTCGTCAAGAATGGCAGGGTCGTCGATTGTTGCAGGCATTTTATAGTCGTGGCCGTCTGCAATCGATACCATCGTACCGCGCAGGATTTTACCTGAACGGGTCTTGGGCAATCTGTCGACGACCACAGCCAGCTTGAAGGCCGCCACCGGGCCGATCTTTTCCCGAACCATTTTGACGACTTCCTGAACCACGTCGGCATGATCCCGGTTTGCGCCGGCATTCAGGCACAGGAACCCAACGGGCATCTGACCCTTTAGCTGATCCGATACACCGATCACCGCGCATTCGGCCACATCCGGGTGAGCGGCAAGCACTTCTTCCATCCCGCCGGTCGACAGGCGGTGACCCGCGACGTTGATGACATCATCGGTGCGGGCCATGATGTAAAGGTATCCGTCCTCGTCGATCATTCCGGCGTCGCCAGTTTCATAATACCCGGGGAAGTGCTCCAGATAGGATTTCTTGAACCGCTCCTCGGCGTTCCACAGGGTCGGCAGGGTGCCCGGAGGCAGCGGCAGCTTGACAGCGATGGCCCCGAGTTCGCCGGCTTTCATGGGGTGACCACCTTCGTCCAGTATTTGGACGTCATAGCCCGGCATCGGTTTGGCAGGCGAACCCAGCTTGATCGGAAGCTCTTCGATGCCCAGCGGATTGCCGGCAATGGCCCAACCGGTTTCGGTTTGCCACCAATGGTCGATCACCGGAACCTTCAGCGCATCCTGTGCCCATATGATGGTATCAGGATCAGCGCGTTCGCCTGCCAGATACAGAGCCCGCAGATGAGACAGATCGAATTTGGCGATCAATTCGCCCTTTGGATCTTCACGTTTGACGGCGCGGATCGCTGTGGGCGCGGTGAAGAAGCTTTTGACCTTATGCTCGGAGATTACGCGCCAGAAGGTGCCCGCATCAGGGGTGCCGACCGGTTTGCCTTCGAACACAATCGTCGTGTTCCCGTGGATCAGGGGTGCGTAGCAGATATATGAGTGCCCAACGACCCAACCAACATCGGACGCCGCCCAGAATACATCACCTGGATCGACGTTATAGATGCTCTTCATACTCCAGTTCAGCGCCACCAGATGCCCGGCAGTTGGGCGCACGACTCCCTTGGGCGCCCCGGTGGTGCCCGAAGTGTAGAGGATATAAGCCGGATCGTCTCCGTCGACGGGGACACATTCTGCTGGTTCAACGCCGTACTGGAACCCGTGCCAGTTGTAGTCGCGCCCTTCGATCAGCTGAGCAACTTCTTGTTCGCGCTGGAAGATGACGCAGAAATCCGGCTTGTGTTCAGCAAGTTCAATGGCGCCGTCCAGAAGCGGCTTGTAGTGCACCACCCGCCCAGGCTCCATTCCGCAGGACGCGGCTATGATCGCTTTGGGTTTGGCGTCATCGATACGGACCGCCAATTCGTTGCTGGCAAATCCACCAAACACCACGGAATGCACAGCGCCCAGACGTGCGCAGGCCAGCATCGCCTCAAGCGCTTCGGGGATCATCGGCATGTAGATGATGACGCGGTCACCTTTCTCGATACCTTTTGCCCGCAGCGCACCGGCAAGATTGGCCACGCGGTTGCGCAGTTCAACATATGAAATCTCGCGCTTGGTGTGGGTGATCGGGCTATCATAGATGATTGCGGTTTGTTCGCCGCGCCCGTTTTCCACGTGGCGGTCCACGGCGTTCCAGCAGGTATTGACCCGTGCGTCGCTGAACCATTCGTACAAGGGCGCATTGTCGTCGAACAGCGCTTTGCTGGGTTCCCTGACCCAATCGATCCCCTTTGCGGCGTCCATCCAGAACGCCTCGGGGTCCTTCTTCCAGCTGTCATAAACGTCCTGATACGCCATCTCGTCCTCCTCACAACGACTTGGTCTTTGTGTTAGGACCCAGAAAACTTTCGGGCAAGCGCGTCAAATGACGACGCGTCAGTTTATCGCAAAATATTTGCAGGAAATCGCACAAAAGCTTGCAAATTTTTGCAAACCTCTTTTCCAGCATTGAATTTTCTGCGCCGAAAATGTCATTTTGCAAACTTGCAAATTCGGCAGTGCAAAAGATCATGCGAGAGGCGACTCGGCGCAACGCCAATTCGCCACTCATCCGCTATCGTCACCACGGAGGTGAAACGACATATAGCAGCCAAGGTGTGAGTGTTTTATTAACCGCAAACCCGCGAGGATTGCGGTTCACGTCGACAGGAGACCAGCTTACCCGTAATGCGCCACCGGGGTCCCCGCTATGGCAGCCATGTTCAGCAATCCGCGTGCGGTAATGGACGGGGTGACGATATGCGCTTTGTTGCCCATTCCCATCAGAATGGGTCCGACTTCGATCCCGTCCGCTTTCATTTTCAGAATATTTCGCACGCCGCTGGCTGCGTCCGCATGGGCAAAGATCAGCACATTTGCCGCGCCCTGAAGGCGTGATCCCGGAAAGATCCGCTCGCGAAGGTCCGCATCAAGGGCGGCATCCAGGTTCATTTCCCCTTCATAGATAAAGTCGCGTGGTTTCTGGTCCAGGATTTCCAATGCGGCGCGCAGGCGTTTTCCGGAACCTTCTGCCTGATTGCCGAATTGCGACTGCGAACAGAATGCGATCTTGGGCTCAAGCCCAAATCGACGAACATGCCGTGCCGCGCCAATGGTCGATTCGGCCAACTCCTCCGGTGTCGGCAGTTGCCGAACGTGCGTATCGGCTATGAACAAGGGGCCGTCTTCCAATATCATCAGTGACAAAGCGCCGTGCGGGCGCAGGTCGCCGTCGGCCAGCACCTGTTCAACATAGTTCAGATGCCAGCGATATTCGCCAAACGTGCCGCAGATCATACTGTCAGCTTCGCCTCGATGCACCATGATCGCGCCGATGGCGGTCGTATTTGTGCGCATGATTGCCTTGGCCAGGTCAGGCGTCACACCTCGGCGCTGCATGATCTGATGATACGAGTTCCAGTAGTCGTAATAACGCGGATCGTTTTCCGGGTTCACGATCTGGCAATCTGTGCCCGGGCGAATAGTCAGGCCCAGCTTTTCGCAACGGGATTCGATTACTTCGGGTCGCCCGATCAGGATCGGCGTTTCTGTTGTTTCCTCAAGAATGGCCTGTGCAGCCCGCAGCACCCTTTCGTCTTCGCCCTCGGCAAAAACGATGCGACGGGATGCGACAGCCGCAGCCTCGAACACGGGGCGCATCAAAAGGGCCGACTTGAAGACAGTCTGGTTGAGTTTTTCCTTGTAGGCCTCAAGGTCCTCAATGGGGCGCTTTGCGACGCCGCTTTCCATGGCTGCCTTGGCAACCGAAGACGAGACGACGCCCACCAGACGCGGGTCAAAGGGTTTCGGGATCAGGTAATCCGGCCCAAAGGTCAGTTGTTCGCCCTTATAGGCGGCTGCGGCCTCGGCGCTTGTCGTCGCGCGGGCCATATCCGCAATGCCGTCAACGCAGGCAATCTGCATTGCATCATTGATCTCGGTCGCGCCCACATCCAGAGCCCCCCGGAAGATAAACGGGAAACACAATACGTTGTTGACCTGATTGGGGAAATCGCTGCGCCCCGTGGCGATGATCGCGTTCGGGGCAACCTCACGCGCGGCCTGTGGCAAAATTTCAGGCGTTGGGTTGGCCAGTGCGAAGATGATTGGACGATTGGCCATTTTCTTGACCATTTCGGGCTTCAGGACATTCGGGCCGCTAAGACCCAGAAACAGATCTGCATCGCCGATTACATCATCCAGAGTACGCAAGTCCGTTTTCTGCGCGAACTGCGACTTATGCGGGTTCATATCCTCGGCACGCCCCTCGTAGACGAGCCCGTGAATATCGCACAGCCAGATGTTTTCCTGTTTCACACCCAGCTTCACAAGCATGTTCAGGCACGCAATCCCGGCAGCCCCGCCACCGGTTGATACGACCTTGATGTCTGCAAATGTCTTTCCGGCTACATGCAGAGCATTCTTCGCAGCGGCCCCCACGACAATGGCCGTTCCGTGCTGATCGTCGTGGAAAACGGGAATGTTCATGCGTTCGCGGCACAGCTTTTCGACTATGAAACAATCCGGCGCCTTGATGTCTTCCAGGTTGATGGCCCCGAATGTCGGCTCCAGCGCGCAGACGATATCCGCCAGCTTTTCCGGATCGGGCTGATCGACTTCGATATCAAAACAGTCAATGCCTGCGAACTTTTTGAACAGGACGGCTTTGCCTTCCATCACCGGTTTCGAGGCCAGCGCCCCGATATTGCCTAAACCAAGAACCGCAGTGCCGTTGGACACCACGGCGACAAGGTTGCCGCGCGCCGTATACTTTTCAGCGTTCGCAGCGTCGGCTTTGATTTCAAGGCTGGCCTCGGCAACGCCGGGCGAATAGGCGCGCGCCAGATCGCGACCATTGGCCATCGGTTTCGTGGCCTTGATCTCAAGTTTTCCAGGTTTCGGATGGGCGTGATAGTCAAGCGCGGCCTGTCGCAGGCTGGGGGTGTCAGACATTGGAGATTCAGTTCCCTCTGAGAATTTGATTTAACATTAAACTATTCGTCCGAGCTTGGCTACGTTGCGTAATTTTGCCGACGTCTCGCAGTTGCGAACCGGAATTGGGTTGAATTTTGACACATTTTTTTTACATCTAGGTAACTTTGCGAAACGAACAAACACTCAGGCAAGACGAAGCAGTAATGACTTTCAAGGCAAATGATCAGGTCGATGGCCTGTCCTCTGGTCCTGTGGCGGATACTGGAGTTGCGCGGCTGACCATATGGTTTGCGGTGCTGTCGGGTGTTGTGCTTCTTGGTGCTGTTGGCATCTGGCCAGAACAGGCACTGGTTTTCAATCAGGAAGGCGGATTGTTTGAAACAATTTCCGCGGCGTCTTTGTTTGCAGCGGGTGTGGCGGCTTTGTGGCGATACCCGGGTGTCACCCGGCTGTATATCGGGCTGACATTCCTATTGTTGGCCGAGCGTGAGCTTGAGGAAAGCGTTTACCCTGAAGGCAGTTTGCCGTTCCTGATCCTTGACTGTCTGGATGCCGTGCTGGACGTCACTGTGGTCAGGGTCCTGCTGGCCTGCGTTGTTCTGAGCGGCGTCATCTGGCATGGGATCCCGACGGGATGGCGTGCTATCAAGCAACGCGCGTCTTTTATGATCGTGTTCATAGTGGCCGGCTGTCTTGCCGTCATCGCCCAACTTCTCGAGGAATTCACCGGGCTGCACAGCGACGCTTTGTCGTCAGTTATGAAAACGCGCCTTTTCGTGATGGAAGAAACGCTCGAGATGTTCTTTTCGATTGGCATTTTGGCCTCTGTTCTGATCGGATGGCCAAAATCGAAATCTGATGAGACATCTCATGACAAAGACATCCGAGCCTTCCCGGACCCAAGCTGAATTTCGTTTGCCTACCCAGGAAATTCGAAACGACATCCCCTTTTATACCAAGGTGTTGGGGATGCAGATGGACATGATCTATCCCGCAGACGATCCGCGCGTCGCAGTGTTTTCAGGGCACGGTCTGCGGCTGCGGATCGAAAAAGACGCGCCCGAAGGTCCGGGAGCATTGCGCATCCTGACAGATGACCCGGAAAGCTTTGCAGATGGCCAACGCGTTCTTGTCGCGCCGAATGGGACCCGGATCGAAATCGAAGAGCGAAATCCGCCGCTGGTGATGCCTGAAACAGTTCATTCCTTCGTGGTGCGCAGGCTCAAGGATCAGGCACCCTGGATCATCGGCCGGGCTGGGATGCACTATCGCGATCTGGTGCCAGACCGTTTGGGCGGATCGATCATCGCAAGCCACATCCGTATCCCGGACGGTGGTCCGGTGCCCGACATGGTGCATTTTCACAAAGTTGGGTTCCAACTGATATTCTGCATCCATGGCTGGGTGGATGTTGTCTACGAGGATCAGGGAGAGAAAATGCGCCTGAATGCAGGGGATTGCTTTATCCAGCCGCCGGAAATTCGTCACCGTGTACTCGAAGCGTCAGACAATGTTCAGGTCATCGAAATAGGGGTGCCAGCAGAACATGTCACGGAAATCGACCATGACATGCAGCTTCCAACGCCGCATTTTCGCCCGGAGCGCGAATGGCAGGGGCAACGCTTTGTCTATAACCAGGCCAAGGACGCTGAATGGGTACCGTTCCGTCTTCCGGGTTACATCTGCCGCGACACGACAATTGCCGAGAACACCAAAGGGTTCGCAGGGGTCCAGGTCGTCCGCAAAGGGCAGGGCGATACCGAATGGGCCAGCCACGATACGGACATTCACTTTACCTTCGTGATGGACGGAGCGGTCACGCTGGAAGGCGAAGGGCGCGAGCCCTACCGGCTGGAGCAAGGAGACGCCTTTGTCATCCCGCCCGGGATGCGCACGCGGTTATCTGCCCCATCGGACGACATCGAGTTGTTGGAAGTCACCTTGCCCGGTACCTTCAACACAACACTGGGCTGACCGAAAAACATCCGCTGGGGGCTTCAACTTCTCCGCCTTTTTACTTTACGGTGCAATTTTCTGACCAGACGATCAAAAAATGGGGAATCGCCATGTCGCTCAAAGACGCTGCTTTGTCCGTCCGGGAAAATGCCTATGCGCCTTATTCGAAATTCAAGGTTGGCGCGGCGCTTCGATCCTCCTCGGGACAGGTCTATTCCGGGTGTAACGTTGAGAATGTGGCATATCCCGAAGGCACCTGTGCTGAGGCCGGTGCAATCGCCTCGATGGTTGCTGCGGGCGAGCAGGAATTTACAGAGGTCTACGTGGTTGCCTCCAGCTCTCAGCCTGTGCCGCCCTGCGGTGGGTGCCGCCAGAAACTGGCCGAGTTTGGCAAGCGCGATGTGAAAGTTACTCTGGCAACCGTGGACGGTGCCGAAATTGAGACAACCATCGGGGATCTGTTGCCGGGCGCATTCGATGCTTCACACATGGAGGATGTCTGAACGCATGGATGCCCGCTCGATCATAGCAAAACTGCGCAGGCAGGAGGTGCCGGGTCGCGAGGAACTGATCTGGTTTGCGCAGGGACTTGCGGACGGAAGCGTCAGCGACGCGCAGGCCGGGGCTTTTGCCATGGCCGTCTGCATGGGCAGTTTGGGTGCTCAGGGGCGTGCGGATTTGACGATCGCGATGCGCGACAGTGGAGACGTACTGACTTGGGATGTGGACGGACCGGTGATCGACAAGCACTCGACCGGAGGTGTCGGGGACAGTGTCAGCCTAGTTCTTGCCCCGGCGCTTGCGGAATGTGGGGCGTATGTCCCAATGATCTCGGGCCGGGGCCTGGGGCACACTGGTGGAACGCTTGACAAGCTTGAGGCTATCCCGGGGGTCAGCACTCAGATCGGGCAGGACCGTCTTGCGCAGATTCTGCGCGAAACCGGCGCCGCCATCGTCGGAGCGACGGGCCAGATCGCGCCGGCAGACAAGCGCCTTTATGCGGTGCGGGATGTGACCGCGACAGTTGAGAGCCTGGACTTGATCACAGCGTCGATCCTGTCCAAAAAGCTGGCCGCCGGCCCGGACGCGCTGGTTCTTGACGTCAAGGTCGGCAGCGGCGCTTTCATGAAAACGATGGAAGATGCCCGCAAATTGGCCACCGCATTGACCGAGACCGCAAACGCAACAGGGTGTCGCACCTCGGCGGTGATCACTGACATGAATCAGCCATTGGCCCCGGCGTTGGGGAATGCTTTGGAGATCGCTGAGGTGATGAAAGTCCTGACCGGCTCGGATATGTCACCTTTGGCAGACATTTCTGCCGAGCTGGGGGGCGTCTTGCTGACCGATGCAGGAATGTGCAGTTCGGTCGATGAGGGACGTGATAAAATCTTTGAAATCATCCGTGACGGACGCGCAGCAGAGCGATTTGGGCGCATAATGGCAGCGGTTGGGGGCCCCGTTCAGTTCGTCGAGACCTGGGCTCGGTTCCTTCCTGAGGCGAATGTCATCCAAGAGGTTCCGGCGCCGCGGGACGGCTTCATTTCTGCTATCGATGGCGAAGCTCTGGGTCTTGCCGTGGTTGCGCTGGGCGGTGGCCGTCAGGTCGAAAGTGATGAGATCGATCCAGCCGTCGGAATATCCAATATTCTCCGGCTGGGGGATCGTGTGACCAAAGGTTCACCGATTGCCGTGATCCATGCAGCTCGGGAAGATGCCGCGCGCCGAGCCGCAGAAACCGTGCTGAGCGCGATTGAGATCAGCGATACGACTCCGATGCTTCCGGATCTGATCCACGAAAGGATTAGCGTATGAGCCGTGCATTTCTCGTCGTCATGGATTCCGTTGGAATAGGCGGTGCGCCTGATGCCGATCGTTTTTTCAATGGGGACGTCCCGGATAGTGGGGCAAATACGCTGGCTCATATCGCACAGGCTTGTGCCGAAGGGCGGGCCGAAGACGGTCGCTCGGGCCCTTTGAGCCTGCCGAACCTCGACGCGCTGGGTTTGGGTGCGGCTGCGCGACTGGCGTCTGGGGACGCAACCCCCGGATTGGACGCCAAACCCGTTGGGCTGTGGGGCTGCGCGCGCGAGCATTCGCCCGGCAAAGACACGCCCTCGGGCCACTGGGAACTGGCAGGTCTGCCGGTACTCTGGGAATGGCACTATTTCCCGGATACGGTTCCAGCTTTTCCTGCGGACCTGAGCCGGGCAGCGGCCCGGGCCGCCGGGACCGAAGGCATCCTTGGCGATTGCCATGCCTCGGGCACGGCGATCATCGCTGAATTAGGTGCCGAGCATATGCGAACCGGCTGGCCGATCTGCTACACCTCAGCCGACAGTGTGTTTCAGATCGCAGCCCATGAAGAGAGTTTCGGGCTGGACCGTTTGCTGGGTATGTGCCGCGCACTTGCACCGCGCTTGCACGAGATGAAAGTGGGCCGTATCATTGCCCGCCCCTTTGTCGGCACTCCAGAGGCGGGATTTGAACGGACAACCAACCGCAAGGATTTCGCCATTCAGCCGCCCGCTCCGGTTCTGACCAATTGGGTGCAGGATGCCGGGCGGAAGGTGCACGCGGTGGGCAAGATCGGCGACATCTTTTCCATGCAGGGTATCGGCACGCTGCGCAAAGGGTCGGACGCTGAACTCATGCGGCACCTTTCAGATCTGGTGGATGACGCCGAAGAGGGCAGCCTGACTTTCGCCAATTTTGTTGAATTCGACAGTCTTTTTGGCCACCGTCGGGATATCAGCGGCTATGCCCGAGCATTGGAATGGTTCGACCGGGAGGTCGGTGAGATTCTGGCCAGGCTCCGCCCCGGCGACCTGTTGGTGTTGACCGCCGATCATGGCAATGATCCCAGCTGGACCGGAACAGATCACACACGTGAACAAGTACCGGTTCTGATTTCCGGGTCTGGCGCGGGGCAGATCGGCCAGGTGGACTTTGCCGACATTGCCGCCAGCATCGCCCATCACCTGCACATTCCGGCGCAAGGACCGGGAAGGAATTTTCTATGAGCGTCGCCGACCTGCCGAAAATAGAACTGCACCTGCATCACGAAGGCGCCGCGCCACCGGCATTCATCCGTCAGCTTGCGCATGAGAAGCGGGTGGACCTGAGCGGTATCTTCAAGTCCGACGGTTCTTATGATTTTCGCGATTTCGCGCACTTCCTGAATGTGTATGAGGCCGCCTGCGAAGTCCTGAAAACGCCTGAAGACTTCCGGCGGCTGACATTGGCCATTCTCGAAGAAAGCGCCCGGAACGGCGTGGTCTATTCGGAAACCTTCCTCAGCCCGGACTTTTGCGGGGGTGGTGATCTGCACGCGTGGCAGGACTATCTGAATGCCATTCAGGACGCTGCGGATGAAGCCGAACGCAAGTTCGACATAACCCTGCGGGGTGTCATCACATGTGTCCGCCATTTTGGCCCCGAGCAAGCCAAGCGGAGCGCCTATTGTGCAGCAGAAACAGCGGGCGACTGGATTACCGGTTTTGGCATGGGGGGAAATGAATCCGTTGGCACACAGGGTGACTTCAAATGGGCTTTCGACTGCGCGCGCGAAGCCGGGCTTCGCCTGACGACACATGCCGGTGAGTTCGGAGGCCCTGAAAGCGTGCGTGATGCCGTGCGCGATCTAGGGGTCGAGCGCATCGGGCACGGTGTTCGCGCCCTCGAGGATCCGGACCTTGTTCGCGAACTGGTCGACCGGGAAATCACTCTTGAGGTCTGTCCTGGATCGAATGTGGTTCTGGGGCTTTTCCCCGATTTTGCGGCCCACCCGATTGCGAACCTGCGCGATGCAGGCGTGAAGGTAACGGTATCCACAGACGATCCCCCGTTTTTTCACACGACCATGCGACGGGAATATGAGATGTTGAACGCAGCCTTCGGCTGGGAGGCCGAAGATTTTGCGGCCCTGAATCAGACCGCCCTGGAAGCGGCCTTTTGCGATGATGATACCCGCGCGCGGGTCAACAAAAGACTGGAGAACACATGAGCGAACATCTGACCGTCGTCGATCACCCGTTGGTGCAACACAAACTGACGCTCATGCGGGACAAGGGTACCTCGACCGCCGGGTTCCGGCAGTTGCTGCGCGAAATAACGTTGTTGTTGGCCTATGAGGTCACGCGCGAAATTCCGTTAACCACGCGCCATATCGAAACGCCGATGGAAGAAATGGATGCCCCCATTCTTGCGGGCAAGAAAATGGCGCTGGTGTCGATCCTGCGTGCCGGAAACGGGATGCTGGATGGGGTGTTGGAATTGGTTCCTTCTGCGCGCGTCGGTTTTGTCGGTCTGTATCGCGACGAAGAAACGCTAAAGCCCGTGCAGTATTACTTCAAAGCACCCGAGAGCCTGAAAGACCGTTTGGTTATCGCGGTGGATCCGATGCTGGCCACTGGCAACAGCTCGGCTGCGGCCGTTGACCTGCTGAAAGAGGCGGGGGCGACGGATATCCGCTTTCTCTGTCTGTTGGCCGCGCCGGAAGGGGTCGCGCGTATGAAAGAGGCGCACCCGGATGTACATATCGTCACTGCCGCACTGGACCGCGAGTTGAACTCAAAAGGCTATATCATGCCGGGTCTGGGCGATGCAGGCGACCGGATGTTTGGAACCAAGTAACCCGGATTATTCGCCGCATATGTTTTGCAGCCGGACCCAATCGCGGTCCGGCAACACCTGTTCCAGGGTTCGGCCGACCATGGGATCAGCCTCAATCAGACCCAGTACTGATTCACCGGTAATGTCCTGAGCATAGGCGTAAGGGGTAGAGGGCAGGGCGCTTTGTGAGAACATCGCCAGCAAGTCTTCGTCCGGAAGGGATGGTCGGGGTTGCGAAAGGACCTGTTCGGTATACGTGTCAATGATCTCAGGGGTCAGTTCCCCGGTCGTCAACAACCGAAAGGCCGAGGATGCCCCGGTTCTGTCCAGCAGATCATCCAGCGGGTCGTTTAGCGCCGTACGCGCGCGCTCTGCGATAATATAACCTGCTGCGACGGCAGGGTCTTCATGGTCTTCTACCAGGGCACGATTTAACAGAACGGTGCCACCGGGCAGGCTGAGGCTGTCCTGAACACCCGCGGGCAGAATAATGATCTGCCGGACGCCTGTGCGGTGGGCCAACTGATTCAGCGAAGCCTGCGCATCCACAGACGTGCAGGCCGGTCCCGAGACGCGCTCGATCCGACGCAAAATCGTGTCTCCGATCTCCTGTCGTTTGACCTCGGGCACGACCGAGACAACGTGGTTTCGCAAAGCACCGGGGAACCAGAACAACAATACCGCCAGAACCGCTGCCACAACGCCTCCGACGCTCATCCAGCGCAAACGGCCGGGACGGGGACGAGAGCGTTCGATGGCACGTTGCAGCCGATCGATCGCTTCGAGCATCGTGGTTTCGGATTCTCCCAGTTCCAGTGTCTCATCCGGATCACCATCGGGGTTGAAAACAGCCGGAAAGGCACCGGGATTCTGCCGTTCCAGCGCCGCCAAGGACCAATGAGTCAAAGCCCTGTCATTGAAATCGGAAATTGTCAGGGTTGCTTTGCCAATCGATACCACAACTTCGCGCCGCTGTTCATCGGGCGAAGGGCGCCACAGACCGGTGGCTTCGATCCGCTGGTACTTTTTCAGGGCCGTCATCTGGTTGAGGTCTGCTCGAAATTGTTTTGCCGCAGCTTAGCATGGCAAAATCCCCGGGCGCAAACCTGTTGCGCAGGCATTCCGATTTGTGCTGGATACCCGTCAGGAAAAAGATCGCCGATCTTTGATCGCAACAGAGGCGCTAAAATGCAGGCAGACACGTCCACCGCCCCGGTGCTGGCTTCGGCCCTGATGGTAGCTGCGATGGCAATTATCGGCGTGATCGACAACGTTGTGATCCTGCTGGCCGAGACGGTCGGGCTATGGCAATTCCATTTTATGCGGGCACTGTTGATGCTGCCGCTGATTGTTGGCCTTTCCTTTCTGGGGCTGGGTGGGCTGAGGCCGTATCGGTGGGGACCTGTCATCTTACGCAGTTTGTTGATCACAACGGCTATGTTTTTCTATTTTGCGTCTCTGTCGATGATGCCGATTGCGCAAGCCCTGGCAGGGTTGTTCACCTCCCCGATTTTCGTGCTGTTGATTTCGTCCATTGCGCTCAGACAAAAGATAGGGCCGTGGCGCATTCTGGCTGTACTGATCGGTTTTTCGGGTACTCTTCTGGTTTTGCAGCCAAACCCGGTCGAGTTTGATATGCGTTCGGTTTTCCCGATTGCCGCTGGATTTTTCTATGCCTTGAGTTCGATCATGACGCGGACATATTGCGCGCGTGAAAGCACGGTTGCGATGCTGGCGGCCATGGTCATTACCCTTGGCCTGTCAGGGGCCGTGGGGGTTATTTTGTTCACGGTCTCGCCTGTTGCCACGCTGGACGGGCCCGAAGGCTTTGTCACGCGGGGATGGGTCTGGGGCGTGGGGCCCGCATTGCAATGGATTTCAATTCAGGCAGTCGGGTCGACGATTGCGGTCTTCATGCTCATCAAAGCCTATCAGGTAGGCGAGACCTCTTACGTGGCCGTGTTCGAGTATTCGGTGATGATCTTCGGGCCGCTCTTTGCATTCGTCGCACTGGGTCAAACCCTCGATCTGATGCAGGTGTCCGGGATCGTCCTGATCGCGACAGCAGGGGTTTTGCTGGGCTGGCGGGCCAAACGGTCATCCACCCAGCAAGAACTTGCCTGACGCGTGCAATACCGCACTCTGTCAACGGTTTTAAAATGCTGCAATCTGAATAAGCGACTTCATTTCGTCTGATCGGGGGCAGGTGGATTCGAACGAACACAACATGGTGCCCGTTTCGAAAATGGCACAAAAGCCGGTTTGTGGCCTGTCAGTGTTTACGGGATCTCTACAAAAATACGTTGAGACGGCCCAAATTGGGCATAAATATGTCTGAAATAAGACAGTCTCGATTTTTGATGTTAGCTGTTTGGCATAGTGAGTTTGTGCCAAAGGGGGTTAGGCACGTGTCTGAAGTTACGAGTATTTCTGTATATCTTGATCAGTCGTCCGAAACCGATCCATCCAGTTTGAACCACGCCGTGAATGCGCGCCGTGGCGGATTTTTGAACGGCACGAAGATTGCGACAACCAGCGGGTGGAAACCGGTGGAACGCATAGCAGTTGGCGATCTGGTCCGAACACTGGATCACGGGTTCAAAGAGGTGCGCCGCATCTCGACCAGCGTCGTGGTCATTTCTGCCGAAGAGCGCCGTTCGGAGTATTTGCCGGTTTTTGTACCTGCACGCGCCGCATATAACGGGCGTCCCGTCTGGCTGATGCCCGAGCAGGGCATTGCTCTGAACCTGACACGGTCTGATGTCAGGGCCAGCGTGTGTTCCGTAGTGTCCGCACGATTGCTGAACGGCGTGGGTCGGTTTATGTCGCAGGCACCGGGATCGTCGTTTGAGGTCCGTTCCCTGTTTTTCGACGAAGATCAGGTGATCTTTGTTGAAGGCGGCCTGCAGGCTTACTGCCCTTCCGGCCTTTTCAACATGCGCGGCACGGCCAGCGGGCCTGGTTACGATGTCGCTGATGAAGAGACCGGTACAGAACTGGTCAACCTGATTGCAAGCAGGGGCGATATGTCAGCCCTTGCCAACCCATTGGGTGCCCTGCCTGCACCCATTCCGCAGGAACCGATATTTCCGATCCGTCCGCCCTCTGGGGTCAGGCGACCGGGTCGACCGGGGCGTCCAAACGCGCCGGTGCTGTTTCTGCGGCCCGAATGGCAGATCTAACCAAACACTGACAAAAAAGATGCAGGCGCGTGATCTCACGCGCCTGCATCACTGTTTCAGGCAGCCTTTGCTTCGGGGTTGAAGCGCCCGTAGAAGGTTTGACCCTTCTCGGCCATCTCACGCAGCAGCGACGGGCAGGCAAAGCGTTCGCCATATTTCTCGGCCAGCTGATCACATCGTTCGGCTGCATAGGGTGTGCCGATGATGTCGAGCCAGCTGAGCGGACCACCGGACCACGGCGCAAAGCCCCAGCCCAGAATGGCGCCCACATCGCCCTCACGGATGTCTTCCAGCACGCCTTCTTTCAGCGCCCGAACCGCTTCCAGAACCTGCGCGAACATCAGACGCTCCTGTACTTCGATCAGGTCGGGCTGGTCTTTGGCAAGTGGATATTTTTCCTGAAGACCCTTCCAGTATTCGACGCGTTTGCCCTTTTCGTCATAGACGAAGAAGCCGGCATTCGCCTTGCGCCCCAGACGGCCCTGTTCTTCCATCCAGAAGATCAGATCGTCCGAGGGGCTTTCCGGATAGGCATCGCCCATGGCTGCCTTGGTCGCACGGGCGATCTTGGCACCCAGATCAATCGAGGTTTCGTCGGTCAGCTGTATCGGCCCCACCGGGAAGCCCAGCTGGCGCGCCGCGTTGTCGATCAGCACAGGGTTTACACCCTCGGCGATCATCCGCACGCCTTCGTTGATGTACGGAATGATGCAGCGGTTGGCGTAGAAGAAGCGGGCGTCGTTGACGACGATGGGTGTCTTGCGGATCTGGCGCACATAGTCCAGTGCCTTGGCCACCGCGCGATCACCGGTTTCCTTGCCCTTGATGATCTCGACCAGCAACATCTTCTCGACCGGCGAGAAGAAGTGGATGCCGATGAATTGTTCCGGACGCACGCTTGCCTTGGCCAGATCCGAGATCGGCAGGGTCGACGTGTTCGAGGCAAAGATGCAATCTTCCGGGATGATCGCCTCGACCTTTTTGGTCATCTCGGCCTTTACGCCAATGTCTTCAAACACGGCTTCAATAATCAGGTCACACCCTTTCAGATGGTCCAGATCCGGTGTCGCCGTGATGCGCGCCAGCATGGCCTCTTTCTTTTCAGCCGTGACCTTGCCGCGCTTGATACCCTTGTCCAGATAGGTTTCGGTATAAGCTTTGCCTTTGTCGGCCGCTTCCTGATCGCGGTCGATCAGAACGACTTCCATGCCAGCTTGGGCAGAAACCAGTGCAATACCGGCCCCCATCATGCCAGCGCCAAGAACGCCGATTTTCTTGACGCGCTGATCGGGCACGCCTTTCGGACGGACCGCGCCTTTTTCAAGCGCTTCCTTGTTGAGGAACAGTGTCCGGATCATCGCCGACGAGGAGGGGTTCATCAGAACGTTGGTGAACCAGCGGGCTTCGATTTTCAAAGCGGTGTCAAAATCAACCAGCGCGCCTTCATAGATCGCGCTCAGAAGGGCTTTGGCCGCAGGGAAGGCGCCTTGAGTTTTTCCGTGAACCATGGCGCTTGCGCCCACGAAGGTCATGAATCCGGCAGGGTGGTAAGGCGCGCCACCGGGCATCTTGTAGCCCTTCGCGTCCCAGGGTTTCACCAGATCAGCGTCCTTGGCATTCAGAACCCATTCTTTGGCTGCGGCAACCGGATCGTCTGCAACTGCATCGATCAACTGTGCGCCCTTGGCTTTGGCCGGGTCCATCATCTTGCCTTCAAGCAGTACGGGGGCCGCCGCCATTGCACCAACCATGCGGCTGTAACGGATGGTGCCACCTCCGCCGGGGAAGATGCCCAGCAGGATCTCAGGCAGACCGATCTTGGACTTTGGGTTGCTGGTCATAACTCGGTGATGACAGGCCAGTGCGATCTCGGTCCCGATCCCGGCGCAAGTTCCGTTGATCGCGCAGGCGATGGGTTTGCCGCCTTTCTTGGTCTTGGGGTCCATGCCCGCCAATTCCAGCTTGCGCAGGATGTGGTGCCCGCCCATGACGAAATCAAACAATGCCTGTGCGGGTTCGTCACCCGCTTCCTGACGGATAGTCGCCAGTGTATTCAGGTCCATGCCGCCGGCAAAAGAGCCTTCCTTGCCCGAGGTGATGACAATACCTTTGATCTCGTCGTCGCTCAGGGCCTGATCAATCAGTTGGCTGACTTCTTGAAAAGCTTCGCGGGTCAGCACGTTCATGGATTTTCCCTGGGCGTCCCAGGTAACAAAGGCGACGCCGTCCGCGTCTTTGGTCAGAGTGAAATCAGTCATTGTCATCTCCAATCTGGTCAGCCGTCAGCGGGCTGCCGTCCTTGCGGGTGAAGGAGAAACCGTTCTCATCATCCTTCACCATCATGTCTATGTCGCTGTAAAAGCCGGTCTCGGTCGGGGTTCGCGTGCCCACAACCAAAAAGGTTGCGGGCGCATCGGATTTGTTCACCAGATGATGGCCATTGGCCTCACCTGCGGGCCAAGCGGCGCAATCGCCGGGCAACATCACATGCTCACCATCGTCATCGATCAGCACGCAGGTGCCACTGAGCATGATGGCAAATTCGTCCTGCTCCATGTGGTAGTGGCGCAGCGAAGACAGGCCCTGCGGTTCAAGCCGCACGATGTTGACCCCGTATTGGGTCAGGCCGCCCGCATCCCCGATCCGCTGAATGAAACGACCCGCAGTCGCCTCGGCCAGCCTGCCGGGGTAGGACGAGCCGCCCTTGAACGGTATCTGTGAAAGATCCAGTTTGGGCATCATACGCGCTCGATAATCGTTGCCGCACCCATGCCGGACGCAATGCAGAGCGTGGCCAGACCGGTTTCCTTGTCCTGACGCTCCAGTTCATCCAGCAAAGTGCCGATGATAATCGCACCGGTTGCGCCCAGCGGGTGTCCCATCGCGATCGAGCCGCCGTTGACATTGACCAGGGCGGGATCGACATCGAATGCCTGCTGGAACCGCAGCACGACCGAGGCAAAGGCTTCGTTGACCTCGAACAGGTCCAGATCGCTGATCTTCATGCCGTTGTCAGACAAGATCTTCTCGGTCACAGGAACCGGGCCGGTCAGCATGATGGTCGGGTCGGTGCCGATCTTGGCGGTGGCCTTGATGCGGGCGCGCGGTTTCAGGCCATATTTCTCGCCGAATTCCTTGTTGCCGATCAAGACCGCAGCCGCACCATCCACGATACCCGAGCTGTTGCCCGCGTGGTGGATGTGATTGATCCGCTCAAGGTGCGGGTATTTCAACATTGCTACCTTGTCGAAGCCGGGCATCTGTTCGCCCATCATCTGGAAGGACGGGTTCAGTGCGCCAAGGCTTTGCATGTCGGTGCCGGGGCGCATGTATTCGTCACGGTCCAGAATGGGCAGGCCGTTCTGATCCTTGACGGTGATGACCGACTTTTCGAACCGGTTGTCGGCCCAAGCTTCGGCCGCGCGCTTTTGCGATTCAACCGCCAGAGCGTCTGCGTCATCGCGGCTGAACCCATATTCCGTCGCAATGATGTCGGCCGAGATACCCTGCGGCACGAAGTAGGTTTCCATCGCCAGAGAGGGGTCAACGGCAATCGCCGCGCCATCGCTGCCCATTGGAACACGACCCATCATCTCAACGCCACCTGCGATGTAAGCGTCGCCTGCGCCGCCTTTGACCTGGTTTGCCGCCAAATTCACTGCTTCCATTCCGCTCGCGCAGAAGCGGTTGATCGCCAGGCCGGGGATCGACTGGTCCAGATCCGAGGCCAGGACCGCCGAGCGTGCCAGACAGCCGCCTTGTTCCATCACCTGCGTGACGTTACCCCAGATCACGTCCTCGACGGCGTGCCCTTCAAGGTTGTTGCGTTCTTTCATCGCGTTCAGGGTCAGGGCGGACAGGCGCACCGAGGTTACCTCGTGCAGGCTGCCATCCTTGCGGCCCTTGCCGCGCGGTGTGCGCAGGGCGTCATAAATATATGCTTCGGTCATGGGTCTTCTCCTCAAGCTCGATCCGACGGGTTGCCGGGCATCAGGTCATAGGGGTGTTTCCAGCCGGGCTGCTCGGACAGGCGAGAAAGCCAGGCGTCGATATGGGGCCAGTCGGCACGATCAAAGCCGAAAGGTTCTGGGTAATAGAGATAGCCGCAGCAGCTAAGGTCGGCGTTGGTCACGCCGTCACCAACGATCCAGTCTCGGCCTTCCAGATGCGCGTTCAGCACCTGATAGGCAGCCTTCAGGCGGCCCTGGTTGAAGGCGATCACATCCGGGTTGCGATGCTGTTCGGGCAGAAAGTTGATCAGGAACCGGGTCAGGCCCGCCATCGAGCTGAGCTTGTGATTGTCCCAAAGCACCCAGCGCAGAATGTCATAGTTCTCTTCCCGGTCCTTACCGCCGAACTTGCCGGACTTCTCAGTCACATAGGCCTGGATGGCGCCGGATTGGCTGGTGCGAAAATCGCCGTCGATCAGAAAAGGTACTTCGCCCATTTCATTCACTTCGGCGCGATACTCAGGCGTGCGGGTTACACCTTTGAAGAAGTCGACGAAGACCGGTTCCCACTCCAAACTGGACATTTCCAGTGCCAAAGCAGCCTTGTAGCTGTTCCCACTTTCTCCGAAGCAATGAAGTTTGATGGACATGTGCTCACCCCTCCCAAGGCGCATGGTACGAAGTCGACATTCGCGTATTTCGAGAAAGACCAACTAATAGGCAGCGCCCTTGGAGTTCGTCTTTCTGAAAAAACGCCCACCCGAGATCAGGTGGCTGGTTTTGTTAACGTTTCCGCGCCTCAAGCTCGGAATTGAAGATGCGTAGGCGGTGGGTCAGGTTCTCCTCATCAATTACACTGTTGAAATTCTCGAACAGAAACGAAAGTGCCTCGCCTTCGTCCAGGCCGGCCTCGCGCGCGAACGCTTTGAGCTTGCGGTACCCGTCCTCGGTCATTGCGATCGGAAAGCGGCGGGTCAGGCGAAAACGTTTCGGCATGTGGTTTCCTTCGAAAGGCTGGGTCTGGGCAATGTTACCCGAACCCAGACTGTGATCAGAAATTCGCAGCGTCCAGTACCATTACCGTGTCCGCGCCGGTCTGGATGCGTGCAAGATGCATCGCTGTGGCGGGCAGACGGCGGGCCATGTAGAAGCGGCCGGTGTCGATCTTGGTTTCGTAGAACGCTTTGTCCGACGCACCACCGTCCAAAGCCTCTTGCGCGGCTTTGGCCATCTGCGCCCACATCAGGCCCAGGCAAACATGGCCGAACATGTGCATGAAGTCATACGAACCGGACAGAGCGTTGTTGGGGTTCTTCATGCCTTCTTGCATGAAGTACATGCCAGCGGCTTGAAGATCCTTTGACGCGGTTTTCAGCGGTTCGATGAAGGCCTTGTCATAGGCTTCATTCTTACCGGAGTTTTCCTTGCAGAAGGTTTTGACCATGTCGAAGAAGGCCATGACGTGCTTGCCGCCGTCCTGTGCCAGTTTGCGGCCCACCAGGTCGAGCGCCTGAACGCCGTTGGCGCCTTCGTAGATCATGGCGATCCGGGCGTCGCGGGTATATTGCGACATGCCCCATTCCTCGATGTAGCCATGGCCGCCATAGACCTGCTGGGCCTGAACGGTCATGTCATAGCCCTCGTCTGTAAGGAATCCTTTGATGACCGGGGTCAACAGCGAAATCAGGCCGTCTGCATCCTTGTCGCCCGACCGGTGCGCCTTGTCGATCATCGTGGCACCCCACAGAATGAATGCGCGTGCACCTTCGGTGAAGCTTTTCTGGTCCATCAGGTTTCGCCGGATGTCAGGGTGAACGATCAGCGGATCGGCGGGGCCGTCCGGGTTCTTTGCGCCAGTAACATCGCGGCCTTGCAAGCGATCCTTTGCGTATTCGACAGCATTTTGATACGCAGCTTCGGCCTGAGACAGGCCTTGCATGCCCACACCCAAACGCGCTTCGTTCATCATGGTGAACATGGCGCGCATGCCTTTGTGTTCTTCTCCCAACAGCCTGCCGGTGGCCTCGTCATAGTTCATGACGCAGGTCGAGTTTCCGTGGATGCCCATTTTCTCTTCGATCTTGCCGACCGAGACTCCGTTGCGCTCACCCAGGGAGCCGTCTTCGTTGACGATGAACTTGGGGACGATGAACAGCGAGACACCCTTGATACCCTCGGGGCCGCCGGGAATTTTTGCCAGCACCAGATGGATGATGTTGTCTGCCATGTCGTGATCGCCCGACGAGATAAAGATCTTTTGGCCGGTGATCTTGTAGCTGCCATCGCCCTGCGGCTCGGCCTTGGTGCGCATCAGGCCTAGATCGGTGCCGCAATGCGGCTCGGTCAGGTTCATGGTGCCTGTCCATTCACAGCTGACCATATTGGGCAGGTACGTGTTCTTCTGATCGTCCGTTCCGTGCGCCAGAATCGCCGAGGCAGCACCGTGCGTCAGGCCCTGGTACATTGTGAAAGCCTGGTTGGAGCCCGAGAACATCTCGCCCACGGCGGTCCCCAGCACATAGGGCATGTTCTGACCGCCATACTCTTCCGGCATGTCGAGGCCAGTCCAGCCACCTTCCTTCATCTGCTCGAAGGCGTCTTTGAACCCGGTCGGGGTGTACACAATGCCGTTTTCCAACCGGCATCCTTCGGTGTCGCCGACAACGTTCAGCGGATGCAGAACATTGGTGGCAACCTTGCCGGCTTCTTCCAGAACCGCACCGGTAAACTCGGCTTCCAGTTCGTTGTAGCCGGGGATATCCGACTGCGAGACATTCAGTACGGTGTGCAGGATGAACTGCATGTCTTTGATTGGCGCGTTGTAAACGGGCATGTGAAGCTCCCTTAATTCATATGTCCGGATGACAGGTCGAGGTTACTCGGCTGCCTTCTTTTCCTGTTTCATCGAGGCGATGACTTTCTCGCCCCAGCGCAACTGCTCTTTCAGATCGTCGATGGCTTGTGTCAGCTCTTCGCGGCGCGATTCCATGTCCTCCAGACGCTCGCACGCGATTTCATAGGTGCGGGTCATCTGAGTGACCTGCTGGTCGCCGACATGGTACAAATCCAGCAGTTGCCGAATTTCTTCGAGGCTGAACCCAAATCGTTTGCCGCGCAGGATCAGTTTGAGCCGCGCCCGATCACGCTTGGTGAACAGACGTTTCTGGCCTTCACGGATCGGGAACAGAAGTTCCTTGGCCTCATAGAACCGCAAGGTGCGTGGTGTGACATCATAGGTCTCGCACATCTCGCGGATGGTCATCACATCTTCGGTCATTCGTCATACTCTCGTCACTGGCGTCATGAGATATGAGTTGCGCAGTTGGTGTGCGCTTTACAACATGAGAGTGACGTTTACGTAATCCAGACGCTGCGTCATTTCCAAGTTGACGTAACATCCGGTCACGTAAGCAAGGTTTGACGCAATTTTCTTTCCGCAACGTCAAGCGGGTTTTCCCGCCAAAACCGTCGCAATGGCGGAACACTGCGCACATGCTTGCGCGGGTTCGGAGTGATCATTTTGGATATGCGGAATGGGAGCGGCGGTTATCCCAAAGATTTGGCCGTCTGGTCGCGCAGACGCTTGAGTTCGTCCATGGCTTCATCCAGTTGCTGGCGCTGCTGCTGAAGCTCGCTCATCTGGCGGTCCGCCATCTCGACGAAAGTAGCCATTTGAGCTTCATTGCCCTGATCCTCGTAGATCAAAAGCCATTGACGAATTTCTTCCAGAGGAAATCCGAACTTGCGCCCGCGCATGATCAGCTTCATCCGCGCGCATTCTCGCGGGCCGTAAAACCGCGACCGACCTTCACGGTCCGGTTGCAAAAGTTCGATGTATTCGTAATAGCGCAGAGTGCGCGGGGTTACGTCGAACTCGGCGCACATCTCTTTGAATGACAAACGGTTGTTGGACATTCCCGATCTCCTTGTCAGCAACCTAGGCGGTCCCGATCCCAAGCGCAACAGGTGGGCTTGCCCTTTGCGGAAACAGCGGCTCATAAAGGACGGGCAGAGAACAGGACGCAAACATATGGTCGACAAGACAGTTTTAGCCCGCCAGTTTATCGAGGCGATCCCCCACGCGCGGGCATTGAACCTCAAGCTCACGCAGATCGGCGAGGGCGAGGCAGAAATCACGTTGCCCTACAATGAGGATCTGATCGGTGATCCGCGCACAGGGGTGATTCACGGCGGGGCGATTTCCACAATTCTGGACACATGCTGCGGTGCTGCAGTGATGAGCCACCCGTCGGCCCCCGGCGGGACAGCCACGATCGATCTGCGAATTGACTACATGCGCGCGGCGACACCGGGTCAAACGGTCACAGCGCACGCCGTCTGCTATCACATCACGCGGAACGTGGCTTTTGTACGAGCGACGGCTATGGACGACGACAAGGACCTGCCGGTGGCCACTGCCTCTGGATCCTTTACGGTTGAGGGGAAATAACATGGCAAGACCTCGTCCCGAACCAATGCAGGTGGTCAAGCAGCGACGCGATGCAGCGTTGCGTGCGCTGGTTGACGGTGTGCCTTACATCCGCTTTCTCAATATCAGCTTCGACCGGCGCGGGGATGAACTGACCGGTGTTCTGAACTTCGATGACAAGTTGATTGGCAACCCGTTCCTGCCTGCGATTCATGGCGGTGTAACCGCGGCATTCCTCGAAGTGACCGCTGTCATTACCCTTAGTTGGGAACATTTTTTTCCGCGCATCGAAAGTGGCGAGATCGACGGAGAGGCCATTGTGACCGACCCGAATATCCGCTTTCCGAAGACCATCGACTTTACCGTCGATTATCTGCGCTCGGGCCTTCCACGGGACGCATATGCAAGGGCCTTCATCAGCAGATCCGGGCGGCGTTATGCCTCGGTTCGGGTTGAAGCCTGGCAGGACAATCATGCGAAACTGTTTGCGCAGGCTTCCGGGCATTTCCTGATGCCGCAACCCCCCAGAGATCAGAGCTGACCATGCAGGACGCCTCGGCGCCCATCACGCATAGACGGGTGTTGAAGATCGCGGTGCCGATCGTCCTGTCGAATGCCACTGTTCCCATACTTGGTGCGGTGGATACGGGCGTAGTCGGTCAGATGGGCGAGGCGGCCCCAATCGGGGCGGTCGGCATCGGCGCTGTGATTCTGTCCACTGTCTATTGGATCTTCGGTTTCCTGCGGATGGGAACCACCGGGATGGCGGCGCAGGCACGCGGGGCAGGTGACATCGTTGAAACCCGGGCGTTGCTGATGCGGGGCCTGATGCTGGGTGGCGCGGCAGGGCTGTTCTTCATCCTTGCGCAAGTGGCTGTTTTTGCCGGTGCCTTCGCGCTTTCCCCGGCAAGCCCCGAAGTCGAAGCCCTGACCCGATCCTATCTGGAGATTCGCATCTGGGGGGCACCTGCCACCATTGCATTATATGCTGTTACCGGCTGGCTGATTGCCGTCGAGCGTGCGCGCGGCGTGTTCGTCCTTCAGGTCTGGATGAATGGGTTGAATATCGTTCTCGACCTGTGGTTCGTTCTTGGACTTGGCTGGGGGGTCGAGGGAGTAGCCATTGCCACCCTGATTGCAGAATGGACAGGATTGGCATTGGGGTTATGGCTTTGCCGGGATGGGTTCGCAGACGGAATCTGGCGCGATTGGGCGCGGGTTTTCGATGCTGCCCGGCTGCGGCGCATGTTGCAGGTCAACGGTGATATCATGCTGCGTTCCGTTCTGTTGACCGGATCGTTCACCACATTCCTTTTTGTTGGCTCGGATCTGGGTGACGTGAATCTGGCCGCCAATCAGGTCTTGCTTCAATTTCTTGAAATCACGGCCTTTGCGCTTGATGGGTTTGCCTTTTCCGCGGAAGCGCTGGTCGGAGGCGCAGTCGGGGCCAGAGACAGGTATCAGGTGCGTCGCGCTTCTGTCATGGCCTCACAATGGGGTGTTGGGGGGGCGCTGTTGCTGGGAGCGTTTTTCTTCTTAGCCGGCCCGGCGCTGATCGACCTGATGTCAACCTCACAGCAGGTACGCGAGGCCGGGCGTGAGTTTCTCTTCTGGGCAGCGATTGCTCCGGTGATCGGAGTGGCAAGCTGGATGTTCGACGGTATCTACATCGGTGCCACCTGGACCCGCGCCATGCGCAATGCGATGATTCAGTCAGTGGCGATCTATGTGGTCGCACTTTTCATACTGGTGCCGAGTTTCGGCAATCACGGCCTGTGGGCCGCGTTGATGGTGCTCAATATTGCACGTGGGGTGACAATGGGCTGGCGCTATCCCAAGCTTGAGGCACAGGTGTCCTAGAGCAGCGTCAAAAGGTTCTCTGGTGGACGTCCGATGGCGGCTTTGTCTCCGGCAATTGCAAGAGGCCGCTCGATCAGGATCGGGTTTTCGGCTATGGCACGGATCAGGTCTTCGTCGGGCGAGGTTTTGCTCAGCCCCAATTCCTTGAACCGTTTTTCGCCTCTGCGTATCATTTCGATGGGTGGCAGCCCTAGGGCGGATTGTGCGGCGCGAAGTTCGGCGATTGAAGGCGCGTCTTCCAGGTACTTTCGAACGGTGATCTGCGCACCGTTTTCTTCCAACAGTGCCAGTCCGGCGCGGGATTTGGAACAGCGGGGGTTGTGCCAGTATTCGATCACAGCCAATCCTCTCGTTTGCTGCCGACAGCTTGCGATACGGTGTCAAAACCGTCACGAGCCAGCAAGTCATCCAGCCCTTCAGCGATGTCAGCCGCCAGGGAAATGCCGCCATACACCATCGCAGTATAGAACTGCACAGCCGATGCCCCGGCACAGATCTTGGCGTAGGCCTGCTCGGCATTGCTGATGCCGCCAACGCCTATCAGGGGGATATCCCCGCCCGTCAATTTGCTCAGCCGAGCCAGTACGCGGGTGGATTTTTCAAACAGCGGGGCGCCCGACAAACCACCGGTTTCGTCTTTGTGTACGCTGCGCAGACCGTCGCGGGACAGGGTGGTGTTGGTGGCGATCACAGCGTCCACCCGGGTTTCGCGGGCGACCTCGGCGATGTCCTGCAATTCCGCCTCGGTGAGATCCGGTGCAATTTTCAGGAAGATCGGCAGCGGGCGCGGCAGCGCATCACGCGTCT
Organism: Ruegeria sp. CDSC085; assembly: GCF_059610465.1. Classification (NCBI taxonomy): domain Bacteria; kingdom Pseudomonadati; phylum Pseudomonadota; class Alphaproteobacteria; order Rhodobacterales; family Roseobacteraceae; genus Ruegeria; species Ruegeria sp. CDSC085. Next base: position 28,114 of record NZ_JBXWNR010000018.1, read on the forward strand.
CGATCACACCGCTCAACAATGCGGTGAGTGCGGCTTTGCCCTGCAAATCCCGCAGCTTTTCCGTATTCGGGGATGACACGTTGACGGTTGCAAAATCCAGATGTTCGGCACAATGGGCCAGCACTTTGACAAAATCGCCGGCACGGTCTTCGCTGTCCTTGTTGGCCCCAAGATTCAGGCCGATGACCGCGTCTTTGGGACGGTCTGCCAGCCGTTTGGCCATCACCTCCATGCCTTCATTGTTGAATCCAAAGCGGTTGATGGCTGCCCTGTCCTCGGTCAGTCGAAACAGGCGGGGTTTGGGGTTCCCCGGCTGCGGACGCGGCGTGACCGCCCCGACCTCGACAAAACCGAACCCGGCGCGGGACAGCGGGGTCAAAACCTCGCCATTTTTGTCGAACCCGGCGGCCAGCCCAACCGGGTTCGGCAGGGCCAGCCCGGCAACGACGGTTTTCAGGCGCGGTGTTGTCACCGGCCCTGGCGCGGGCGCGAGTCTGGACTTCAATGCCTTGATCGACATCCCGTGGGCGGTCTCGGGGTCCATGCGGTGCAGGGCGGCCAGCCCCAGTTTTTCTGTCAGTTTCATCCGAACGCCGTCCCGGCTTCACCTGAACCGCATCGGATCAGGCGCGACGTTTCCACCGCAGCCTGACGATGGATTACGGCCGCCCGATAGACCGGGTCCGTTACCATTTCAAGAAACGCATGTGTAGTCGGGTAGCGCGCAACAAAGACGGCATCCCATGTTTCATCCGATGGCCCGATGAGGGTTGATTCAAACACCCCACGCCAGAGGATGGTCGCCCCGATAAGTTCAATGATCGGAGCGGTTTCAGCTCCGTAGTTCTGATAGGCTTGCGCTCCGGTCAGTCCCGCATTTGCCAGTTCATGCGCGGTTGGGTACTGCGCCTTGGCCCGAAACTTTACCAGATTGAGCATTTCGATCGGCCGGTCCCGATCCAATGCCTTGAAGGCCTCGAACTGGTCGCGGTCCGGGTCGATATAGGATGTCATGACATGTCCTCGGGGAACTGGTGCGCGGTGCCGTCAAAAGCCAGAGGGCGTGACCAGACAACATCTCTCATCCGGATCTGGCGATAGAGATGCGGGAACAGGGCACCGCCGCGCGAGACCTCCCATTTCAGGTCGTCGCCCATCGCATCTGCGTCACAGGCCAACACAGTCAGCCCATCGACACCGGCAAAATGCTTGGCTGCGGTTTCAGCGGCTTGTTCAGCGGTGGAAAAGTGGACAAACCCGTCAGCGACATCAATCGGTGCGCCGTCTGAGGCGCCCTGGTTTTGCAGGGCGGCCCACTCTTCGGCTCGGAAAATCTTGTAAATCAGCATACGGACCTGATGCCCCGCGCCGAAGATGGAATCAAGTCGGATTTCTTCTTTGACTCTCTGTCGTCATGCGCGCACGATCACCACAAATAACAACTGGGAGTACCATAATGCAGACCCGAATTTTGACTTCAGTTGCGGTTCTGGGCCTGACCGCTGGTGTTGCGGCAGCCGACTACAAGTTGACAATATTGCACACCAACGATTTTCATTCGCGTTTCGAGCCGATCAATAAATACGACAGCGGATGCGACGCAGAAGACAATGCCGAAGGAAAGTGCTTTGGTGGATCGGCGCGCCTGGTCACTGCCATAGACGAAGCACGTGAACGTGCCGACAATTCGATTCTGGTGGACGGTGGTGATCAGTTTCAGGGGTCTCTTTTCTACACGTACTACAAGGGAAAAGTCGCTGCCGAGTTCATGAACAAGCTGGGCTATGACGCCATGACCGTGGGCAATCACGAGTTTGACGATGGCCCGGAAGTGTTGCGTGGCTTTATCGACTCGGTCGATTTCCCGGTCTTGATGTCCAATGCCGATATTCGCGACGAAGAACTTCTGACTGACCACATCAAGAAATCTACTGTGATCGAGGTGGGTGGCGAACAGATTGGCCTGATCGGGCTTACGCCGATCGATACGCATGAACTTGCGTCGCCCGGTCCCAACGTGACCTTTTCAGACCCGGTACCGGCGGTGCAGGCCGAGGTCGACAGGCTGACGGGCGAAGGTGTCAACAAGATCATCGTGCTCAGCCATTCGGGCTATGGCGTCGACCAGCGTGTCGCGGCAGAGACAAGCGGGGTCGATGTAATCGTCGGCGGCCATTCGAATACCTATCTTTCGAATGCGTCAGACAAGGCTGTTGGCCCGTATCCTACGGTGGTCAAAGGTGTGCAGATCGTTCAGGCGTATGCCTACGGCAAATTTCTGGGCGAATTGAACGTCACGTTTGATGATGACGGCAATGTGGTTGAAGCCGTTGGTGAACCTTTGATCATGGACAACACTGTGACCGAGGATCAGGCCGCATTGGACCGGATCGCGGAACTGGCCGTGCCTCTGGATGAAATCCGAAACAAGGTTGTTGCAAGCACGGCTGAAGTCATCGAAGGCGATCGCGCTGTGTGTCGTGTGCAGGAATGCCAGATGGGCAATCTTGTTGCTGATGCGATGCTGGCGCGGGTTGCCGATCAGGGTGTACAGATTGCCATTGCAAACTCGGGTGGTTTGAGGGCGTCTATCGATCCCGGAGATGTGACCATGGGCGAAGTGCTGACCGTGTTGCCGTTCCAGAACACCCTGTCAACTTTTGAGATTACCGGACAGACCGTGATCGACGCGCTTGAAAATGGTGTCAGTCAGGTGGAAGACGTGAAGGGGCGTTTTCCTCAGGTCGCCGGCCTGCGCTTTACCTGGGACCCCAGTGTTGCGCCGAACGAAGGGCGTATCATTGATGTGATGGTCGCCGAGGGCGACGGTTTTGTTCCGATTGACCCGAATAAAACCTACCTGGTCGTAACCAATAACTACGTCCGCAACGGTGGTGATGGGTACGCGATGTTCGAGGGTGACGACAAGAACGCCTATGACTTCGGTCCGGATCTTGCGGATGTAACTGCCGAATACCTGGCGGCAAATGCTCCGTATCAGTCTTATGTTGATGGGCGCATCAAGCAGAAGTGACTCTGCTTTCAGGATTAACAAAAGCCGCATCGCTATGGTGCGGCTTTTTTTGTTTCCTAACGGATCAGCTGAAGTCGTATTCCGGCCAGAGTTCCGGGCCCAAGCCGTCAAGCATCGGTTTGATCTGATCCGCGACCTCGCGCCAGCCCCTGATTGACTTGGGCGAACCCCTAGAGACAGTAAGCCTTTGCACGTTTTGCAGGCACTTTCGGGTTGTTGGGGTTTGAGGCCAGTTTGTGGGTGGTGAACCGGGCAATTGACCTCCAGTTTTCCCCTCAGGCCTACTCTCGCCCATGACCCGCACAAGGTGCCGGTGGACTGGGAATTGTTATTTCCTTTTCGGGTATTAGCCAAATCACGCGTTACCTGACCCGTGTGTATCAGCGCGCTCGCCAATTTCTGGGCAAGCAGCGGATCATCGGGCTTTGTCCACGAAGCTTCAACGAAATGTGGACAAGGCTTTCCTTACTGCCTCACCTCGGTCAAAACGAAGCCGGAAAAGATTTGATAATCCGAGGCCTTCGGGAATTTTTGAGTTTCCGCGGGGTCTTTTCAGTGCCTGTGGACGCTTGCCAGCCTCCCAAAAGGCCACCGCTTTGCTCTTGTGGGATCGCGTTTTCTGGTTTTCCATGCGACCCAGTAAGATCCTGTGTCAGAACCAGGATTGTAACGGTGGTGCATTACCATGTGCGGACGGTTTGCAATAACTCTTCCCAATGACGCGATGGCGCAGCTGTTTTCCGCGCGTCCGGCTAATGCGTTGCCAACCGTCCCGAACTTCAACGTGTGTCCGACAAATCAGGTGCATGTGGTGCGGGGCGGTGAATCAGGCCGTCATCTGGATGCGCTGCGCTGGGGGTTTCTGCCACATTGGTACAAGACGGAAACTGCCGGGCCGTTGCTGATCAACGCACGTGCCGAGACTTTGGCGGAAAAGCCCGCCTTTCGCGATGCCTGCCGATCACGCCGCTGTCTGATTGTCGCAACAGGGTTTTACGAGTGGACCAAAACGGACGAGGGAACGCGCTTGCCTTGGTATATCCATCGCAGGGATGGCGCCCCGATTGCCTTTGCAGGGATCTGGCAGGACTGGGGGGTGGATGAAAACCGTCAGGGCACCTGTGCCATCGTGACAACGGCGGCCAACGAAAACCTCAGCACGATCCACCATCGGATGCCCCTGATCCTTGAGCCCCCACACTGGCCATTATGGCTGGGTGAAGCTGGAAAGGGGGCCGCACGTCTGATGCAGCCGGGGGAAAGGGATCTGCTGGCTTTTCATCGCGTCGGTCCGGCCGTCAACTCGAACCGGGCCAGCGGGCCTGATCTTATTGAGCCTTTCGACGCGTGAGGGCGCATGACCTTTCCTTTGGAAACGCGGCAAGCTAGACCTTCGGCATGGCTCTGAACTTTCCTGATCTGACACAGCTTTACGCGCATGACTATGACACAGTCATTGATGTGCGCAGCCCTGCCGAGTTCGCTGAGGATCATCTGCCAGGTGCGATCAATCTGCCGGTTCTGAATAACGAGGAACGCGCCCGTGTCGGAACCATGTATGTACAGGAGAGCCCGTTTCTGGCGCGTAAACTTGGAGCTGCTTTGGTGTTCCGCAACGCGGCCAACCACATTGAGCGGCATCTAAGCCATCACGAAGGCAGCTGGCGCCCCTTGGTCTATTGCTGGCGTGGCGGACAGCGTTCCGGGTCGTTCACCTGGATGCTGCAACAAATCGGCTGGCGGGCGGAAGTGATTGAGGGCGGCTATCGCACCTACCGCAGGTTGGTGAATGCGTATTTGTATGATGATCCGTTGCCGCATCGGCTGGTGGCGCTGGATGGCTATACCGGAACGGCCAAGACAGAATTGTTGACCCTGTTGCGCGCACGTGGAGTGCAGGTTCTGGACCTCGAAGCACTGGCCAATCATCGAGGATCATTATTGGGGGAAAGACCGGGCGGGCAGCCCAGCCAGAAAGCCTTTGAATCAGCTTTGTCGGGAGCGCTTTGTTCGATGGACTCGGCGCACCCGGTTGTGGTCGAAGCGGAATCTTCCAGGATTGGAAGCCTGATATTGCCACCCAGCCTGTGGAACGCTTTATGTGCAGCCCCGAGGGTGAACATCACGGCGCCACTCGAAGCGCGTGCCGCCTATCTGGTTCAAGCCTATGATGACATCCTGTCAGACAGCGACCGGTTGCGAGAACGGCTGTCGCCGCTGCGGTCTCATCGTGGGCACGAGGTTGTTGATGGTTGGATGCAGCTGATCAATGCAGGTCAAAAACAGGTGCTTACTCAGGCCCTGATGGAGCAGCATTATGACCCGGCATACGCAAAGTCGCGGCGGTCCCGTTCTGTTGCGGAACTGGCCGATATTGAGATCGCTGTTCTGAACGACGCCGGCCTGAGCGAGGCAGCGACCCGGATCGAAAGCCTGCTGGATCAGCTTTGAAGACGCAGCCCCGGCGCTTCGGTGAGTTCGCCGATTGCCATGGCTGGATACCCATCGTTCTTGAGGTCTTCCAGGACGGTATCGGCATCCTTCGCCGCGACCGCGGCCAGCAGGCCGCCTGCTGTCTGCGGGTCGAACATCAAGGCGGCTTTGCCCTCGGTGGGCAGGTCAGGTGCTATTGCCCGGTTGTCTGCAAATAGGGTTGACCGAACACCCTGGTCCGTCAGCTCCTGCGCGCCTTCCATCACGTCCACAGCACCCAGATCCATCATGGCCCCGCATCCGGAAGCGTCGCAGATGCCTTGCAGGTGTCCGGCCAGACCAAACCCGGTCACGTCGGTCATCGCATGGGCCCCGGCCAATATGCGGGTCGCCTTGCCCTGCGGCTGCACCATGTGCTGGTAGGCTGCGGCGACCCAGGCACCGTTGGCCTGGCCGGCCATCTCGGCCGCCATAAGAACACCGCTTCCTATGGGTTTGGTCAGGATCAGACAATCGCCCGGTTGCCCGCCCGCCAGTGTGATCGGGGCGGTTTCGCACAACCCGGTCAGTGTGAAGCCAATCGTCATCTCGTCACCCATGGAGCTGTGCCCGCCTACAATCTCGGCACTGGCGTCCCGCATGACGGCTCCTGCGATTGACATGATTTCCGACATGGTACGGCTTTGCAGGGCAGAAGACATGCGTGGCAAGATGATGGTTGCCGTGGCTGCCTGAGGCGTGGCCCCCATGGCCCAAATATCGCCTAAGGCGTGAACAGCCGTGATACGGGTCATAAGCGCAGGATCTTTGGTGAAAGCCCGCAGGTGATCGGACGTCATGACCTGCTGAACTCCGCCCATCTGAAGCAGAGCTGCGTCATCGCCGGGCAAGGGGGTGATGTCCGGGCGAATGGGGGCGGGCTGCGATTTCAGCGCAATGTGCAATGCACCCCGCCCGACCTTGGCACCGCATCCGCCACACATCGGTTTTTCACCCAACGCCTCAACAAGTCCGGCCGCACTTTCGCGAGGCAGCGCAGGGGGCCTCATCTGCGGCAGTTCCCGGAACTTGTTCATGAAGGTCTGGTCGATGTGGTTCTTCCATGTCCACATCATCGCTCCGCTGAAGGATGCTCCCAACCGCTCACCCAACGCCGATTTGTCGCCTAGTGAAATCAGTTTCAGGTAGTCCTTCTGCGGGACATATTTGCGCATCCGTCCAGCCCCCAGCGCCGCGCGCAGATTGTCGAACAGAATCGGTGCTTCGCGCACTGCATAAACCCCGGCCTTGGGTCTGGGATTGTCCACCAGATGGGCGCAATCACCGGCGGCAAAAACCACTGGATCGCTGGATTGGAGGTAGCTGTTCACCCGGATGAAGCCATCCTCAAGGTCCAGCCTGGTCTTTTCGATCCAGTCATACGGGCGGGCTCCGGCCGCACCTGTCACGAAATTGGCGGGAATTGTGCGCCCATCTTGCAATGCGACGTGATCCGAAGCGATCCGGCTGATGGCTGCGTTTTCGATCACTTCCACACCAAGATCCTGCATGGCTTGCCGGATCGTCGCTGCCGCTTTGGGTTTGGTGGCCGTCAGGGCAAAGGCATTGTCGATCAGTGTAACCTGTGCTGTCCGACTTTTGGCCTTTAGCGCGTGAGCCATCGCCATGACCAGTTCAACCCCGGCGACTCCACCGCCGATTACGGCGACCGAGGCAGCGCCGCTGCCTTCCAGATAAGCAGCCCACTTTGCCGCGAATGGCCCCAGTGGTTTGGCCGGTACCGCATGTTCCGAAAAGCCGGGCATTGCGGGCATGTCCGACGAAATGCCAACATTGACCGACGCCACGTCGAAACCAACCGGAGGATGCCCGGGAACATGTATTTCCTGACGATCGGTATCGAGTCCGTCGACCGAGCCCAGAATGACCCGCGCGCCTGCAAAACGCGCCAGTTTGACCAGATCGATGTCCAGCTCCCACCGGTCATAGTGTCCGGCGATATATCCTGGCAACATTCCGGAATAAGGGGCCGTTGGGCCGGGGTTGATCACTGTCACCCGCGCCCCGGGCAAAGGGTTCATCCCCCATTTGCGCAGCAGCAGCGCGTGGGTGTGACCTCCGCCAACAAGAACCAGATCGCGGGTCAGGGGCAGAGGAGGAATGTGCATAGGTTTCAATTCGCGCTATGGTCCGGGACGTCCTCGACCTGCTCGACGGCGTGGGTGGCCCAAAGCTCATCCTCGCCGGCATCCGGCAGGTCTTCTGGGTTTTCATGACGGTGTATGTGCCATTTTGCAATGAACAGGGCCGTGATCGGAGCGGTCAGGAACAAGAACAGAGTGATCAGCAGCTCGTGCAGGGACAGCTTTCCTTCCAGAAGAACAGAATGCACGATCGAGGCCAGAAGCACGCCGCCCACCCCCAAGGTCGTTGCCTTGGTCGGCGCGTGCAGGCGGGACATCGGGTCTTTCAGCTTGATCATGCCAAAAGACCCGACAAAGCCGAAGATACCCGAGACGATCAGGAAAAAGGCGATCAGCAGTTCCACGATGAATGTCATCCCGCCCTCATTCGATAATGTTGCCGCGCAACATGAAGCGCGCATAGGCCACGGTGGAAACAAAACCGAGCATGGCAATGATCATGGCGGCTTCGAAGAAGATCTCTGTCCCCTGATCCAGCCCATATAGGATCATCAGGGCGATGGTGTTGATCACCATAGTGTCCAAGGCCAGAACCCGAGTACCGACCCCGTCAGCGGAGATGATACGCCACAGACACATCATGATCGCCGCACCGAAACAGGCAAATGCAAAATAAATCGCGTAGTCGATCATTCGAAAATCTCCTTCAGGCGACGTTCATAGCGCTGTTTGATCTGGTCCCGCACGGCCTCGGGGTCGGGGGCATCAAGACAGTGCACCAGCAGATTATGCCCCTGAGCTGACAAATCACAACTGACGGTGCCCGGAGTCATCGTGATGGTGCCCGCAAGAACCGTGATCGCTTCGGGTGTGCGCAGTTCAAGCGGGACGCAGATCCAGTTGGGCTGGCGGTTATCATTGCGTTTGAACAGGATGATCCGGGCCACTGTCACGTTCGCAACCACGATATCCCAAAGCACCACCAGCATGTATTCCACAATCATTGGCCAGTTGCGAAGTTTGGGACGATCCGGCCAGTAGGGTTGAGTGACGAATGGAATGATGATCCCGAGAATTAGGCCAAAGACCAGAGAGTTCAGCGAAGGCTTGTTCGCCAGCAGTACCCAGACCAGCGTCAGCAAAATAGTCAGGTGGGGGTGCGGGAAAATCCGGCGCAGCAGTTTCATCACTCTTCCCTTCCCAAGACGGCAGAGATGTAGTTTTCAGGCGCAAACAACTGCTCTGCGGTTTTGCTCGTGTACTCCAGAGCCGGACCTGCGAACAGGGTCAGCAGGATCAGACCTGCCACGGCCCCGAACACGGCCGTAAAGGCAAGGCCGGGTTGCGGTTCGGGGGCGGTGGGGGCAGACGCCTCTTCGCCTTCGACGGTTTCTTCGGTTGCGACAACTTCAGCGTCGTGGCTTTTCCAGAAGATCAGCGACCCGGCGCGGGCCAGCCCGACGATGGTGACAAATGATCCGATCAGGATCACTGCCCACACTGCGGTGGCATCGGATGCATCACGCGAAGCGTCCAGAACCAAAAGTTTGCCTACAAAGCCGGACAGTGGCGGCATCCCGGCCATGGCGATGGCGCCAACAAAGAACAACGCGGCTATCAACCCGCTTTGTGGTATTGGCGGTTTGGGGGCGATGGTCCCTCCCTGTCGTTCCATGATCAGGTCCGTAACGAGGAACAGCAACGCCGTCGCAAGGGTCGAATGGAAGACGTAATAAAGGGCGGCTGCCGTTGCGTCGGGCGTGAATTGCGCAATCGCGATCAGCAAGGTGCCCATGGATGCAATGGCACAGAAGGCAACCATGCGGGCAATATGCTGCGACCCCAGAATGCCGACAACGCCGACCGCAAGCGTTAGCAGCGCCGCAGGTTGCAGCCACTCGCCAACCAGACCCTGCGTGGCTTCTACTTCGGGACCGAAGGCCAGCGTGTACATCCGCAGGATCGAATAGGCCCCGACCTTGGTCATGATTGCAAACAGGGCCGCAACGGGCAGGGGGGCGTTGGCATAGCTGGCCGGTAGCCAGAAGTGCAGGGGCAGAACGGCAGCCTTGATACAGAAGACCAACAGCAACAGCACCGCGCCAACGCGCAGCAATGCGGTATCTTCGGCCGGAATTTCCGCAACGCGCACGGCGATGTCCGCCATGTTCAGCGTACCGGTCACGCCATAGATCGTACCGAGGGCAAACAGAAACAGGGTCGACCCCAAAAGGTTGTAAGCCACATACTGCACACCCGCTTTCAACCGCACCGCGCCACCGCCATGTGTCATCAGGCCGTAAGAGGCGATCAGCAGAACCTCGAAGAAAACGAAAAGGTTGAAGGCGTCGCCAGTCAGGAAGGCGCCACAAACTCCCATGAGTTGGAAATGGAACAGCGCATGAAAATGCTTGCCCCGGTCATCCCAGCCCGAGGCAATGGCATATAACACAATCGGCAGGGCCAGCAGGGCAGTCAGCAGAACCATCATTGCGGACATGCGATCCAGCACCATGACAATGCCAAACGGGGCGGGCCAGTCGCCAAGCTCGTACACCTGAATGTCCCCGCCCGAGGCCTGAGCCGTGATTGTCAGCGCAATCCCAAGCAAAGCAACAACACCGGCGACCGAGAAGATGCGCTGCAGGTCCAGATGGTATCGCAGGACCATGATGATGAACGGGGCCAGAATCGCGGGCAGGACGATCGGCGCAACGATCCAGTGGTTCATGCGTCATCTCCCGGTGCGTCAACACTGTCCTGGGCGGTCATGTCGATATGGTCGTCTTTGGCGGACAGGTATGCGCTGAGTGAGATCATCACGATCACGGCAGTCATCCCGAAAGAAATCACGATAGCGGTCAGAACCAGCGCCTGCGGCAGTGGGTCGGTATAGGGGACGTCCTTGTACTTGTTCAGGACTGCCGGTGCGTTCAAAGCAAGTCGCCCGGTCGCGAATAGAAACACGTTCACCGCGTATGTGATCAGAGACAGGCCCAGAATGACAGGGAACGTCCGACGGCGCAGGATCAGGAAAATCCCGGCGGCAGTCATGATGCCGACGGCAGAGGCTACGAGCGCTTCCATCAGGCCTGCTCCTTCTTTTGTTCTTCTTCCAGAAGATCATCCCGCAGTGGGTTGATATCCATCGGGAATTCCTGTGCCATTCCCGGTTGCCACGCAAGTCGCGACAAGCTGTCCAGCGCCAGCATCACCGCGCCCAGAACCGCCAGGAAAACACCTGTATCGAACAGCATGGCGGTGGCCCATTCGAACTCCTCCAGCGGTGGCCAGTGAAGATAGCCGAAATCACTGGTCAGGAAAGGACGATCGTTGAACCATGCACCCAGTCCGGTTGCTGCGGCGATCAAAACGCCCCAGCCGATGGTGCCGTGGTAATAGAATCTCTGCCGCTCGATGGCCCAGGTATAGCCGCTGGCCATGTACTGCATCAGGTAAGCGATGGCGACGATAAGCCCGGCGATAAAACCGCCACCGGGCTGGTTGTGCCCGCGGAAGAAGATGTACGCCCCGACCATAAGTGCGATCGGCATCATCACGCGGGTAACCACAACCATCATCAGCGGATGCGAGTCCCCGGATTGCGGCCAATGCGGTTTGCGGTTCAGCAGATAGCTGCGGACATTTGTACCGAGAACGGATTCCGTCAGCGCAAAGATGATCAGTGCGGCGATGCCCAGAACGATGATCTCGCCAAAGGTATCAAAACCCCGGAAGTCAACAAGGATCACATTGACCACATTGGTGCCGCCGCCGCCTTTGTAGGAATTGGCCAGATGGAACTCTGAAATCGTCGGGAAAGCGAAATCGCGCATCATCATCGCGTAGATCAGCGCACCGGTGCCAAGGCCCGCGACGACGGATATCGCGGCGTCCCGCCAGCGTCGGGCCGCTGAACTGTCCCAGGGCGTTTCGGTCGGCAGGAAGTTCAGCGACAGCAACAAAAGGATCATTGTCACCACTTCGACCGAGATTTGCGTCAAGGCGAGATCCGGGGCCGAGAGATAGTTGAAGGCAATCGAAACGATCAGGCCAACGACTCCGATCAATACCAGCGACAACAGGCGGTTGCGGTGGAACCACATGATGCCCAGCGTCGCGCCAACCAGACAGATCCACCCGATGATCGGAATGATCTGTGCCGGCAGTGGAACGCGGGTCTCAATACCAATTGTCCCGGTCGAATACGCGTAATAGCCGAGGCCAACGGTAAAGGCGACAAAGATGATTGCATAGCGGCTGAGAATGCCGTTGTGCATCTCATCGGTGATCCAGCGGCTCAGTCTTGTCAGCCCGTCTATGATTGCTTCGAAGATCTGCTTGGCCTCGGGGCGGGGCAGTGCGTTCCAGATCTGCTCACCCCGTTTGTGCAGCGCCAGCAGGAACAGGCCGCCTAGCGTGGCCACAACCGACATGTATAGGGCCGGTGTGAAGCCATGCCAGAGTTTCAGTGAATAGTAGGGCAGCTTTTCACCGCCAATCACCGCGCTTGACACCACTGCAACCAGAGGTCCGACAATGGCAGCGGAATAAAGACCAATCAGGATGACAAGCATGACCAGGAATGCCGGTGCGATCCACAACCCAACGGGCGGGTCATGCGGATGGGCCGGATAATCTTCCCGCTCTGGACCAAGGAAAACATGACTCACAAAGCGGAAGGAATAGGCGGCAGAGAACAACGCAGCCAGCAACGCCAGGCCCGGAACCAGGTAGTGAGAGTGCAGCCATGTGGTGTGCACGGTCTCCTCAAGCATCATCTCTTTGGACAGGAACCCGTTCAAGGGCGGCAGCCCGGCCATTGAGAGGGCGGCAATCGTGCCGATGGTGAAGGTGATCGGCATCAGGTGGCGCAAGCCGCCCAGCCTTTTGATATCGCGTGTGCCGGTCTCGTGATCCACGATCCCGGCGGTCATGAACAAGGCGGCTTTGAACGTCGCGTGGTTGATGATGTGGAACACGGCAGCGACGGCAGCAATTTTTGTGCCGAAACCCAGAAGCATGGTGATCAAACCCAGATGCGAAACGGTCGAAAAAGCCAAAAGCGCTTTGAGATCGTCCTTGAACAACGCGATTGACGCGCCGATCAGCATGGTGACCAGACCCGTGGTGGCCACGATATAGAACCAAGCATCCGTGCCAGCCAGAACCGGCCACATCCGTGCCATCAGAAACAAGCCGGCTTTCACCATGGTGGCAGAGTGCAGATATGCCGAAACCGGTGTCGGTGCTGCCATGGCGTGCGGCAGCCAGAAATGAAACGGAAACTGTGCCGATTTGGTGAAACAGCCCAGCAGGATCAGGACAAGCGCAGGCAAATAGAAGGGTGAGGCCTGAATAAGCTCTTTGTTCTGTAAAATGACGCTGAGGTCATAAGATCCCACGATGTTGCCAAGGATCAGCATCCCGGCAATCATCGCCAGGCCGCCAGAGCCAGTGACCGCCAGTGCCATACGCGCACCTTGGCGGCCTTCGGGCAGGTGTTTCCAATAACCGATCAGCAGGAATGAGCTGAGCGATGTAAGTTCCCAAAAAATAAGCAGAAGTAGGACGTTGTCTGAAAGGACGATCCCGACCATCGCGCCCTGAAACAGCAGAAGATAGGTATAGAACTGCCCCATCGGATCTTCGCGCGACAGATAGAACCTTGCATAGAGGATGATCAGCAATCCTATGCCCAGGATCAGCAACGCGAACAAAAATCCCAAGCCGTCCAGCATGAAATTCGCGTTCAGACCCAGCCCCGGTATCCAGTCGAACCGGGCGGTTACGACTTCTCCGCGCATCACTGCGGGGATATGGATCAGCAAGCCCATCAGGGCCAGGAACGTGGTCAAACCGGCGGAGGAAGCGGCTGCGTTCCGGCCTGCACGGATCAGCAGGGCGGGAAAAACAGCGCCAAGGAAGGGAAGGGCCGCGATAAGGAATAGGGACAAGTGCGATACTCCGATCTGGGCGGTCAGTGTGAAGCCAATTTTGTAAAGATATTTTGCCGACTGTCCAGATATTGTAACTTTTTTACAGAGTCCTAATGGTTCGGTCAGGTATTCTGCCACGTTGCGAAAAAATGACACGATCTTGATGTGGGTCGGGGTTTTTCAACGCCCCCGATTCACCCCACCTGTGATAGAACAAATCTCAGCGAACAGGAGGCTGAATCTTGGCCGAGAAAGTGAACCGAATCCGAAGATGGATGTTGATCGGCGTTTGTGCTGCGATCGCAGGTGGGTTTGCGATCAGGGAATACCGTTTGATCCCCGAAGACCACGGCGGCGGCCGGATAAGCGTAGCCGTTGCCCATGAACAGGCAGTAGACGGGCGCATTCTGCTGGTAGATATCCGCACCCCGCGCGAATGGCGGGCATCCGGAATTGGCGAGGGTGCTGTGCCGCTGGATATGCGGCGCGAAGATTTCGTCAATGCACTGACGGAATTGACCGGCGGCAATCAGGCAGCGCCAGTGGCGCTGATCTGCGCGCGCGGTGTGCGTTCAGCACGCCTGAGCAACCGCCTGATCGAGGCTGGGTTTACCAATATCGTCGACGTGCCCGAGGGCATGCTGGGTTCGGCCGCAGGGCCGGGATGGGTTCGGGCCGGATTACCGGTTCAAAAATTTGATGAGGATGCAGGATGATCCGGGAATTCAGCCTGGCTTTAGCCGTTACAGTGACCGGGCAAGCCGCTTTGGCGGGGTGTGCCGGGCAAGAGGATACATGTGAGACGCCCATGGGTGCCTATCACATCGAACTGCCCGATGCCGACAATGCGCCCATGGTGGTTTTCCTGCATGGGTATGGCGGCAGCGGGTCGGGTACGATGCGCAATCGCGGGATGGTCGAACCGCTGTTGAAACGCGGTTACGCGGTGATGGCCCCTGAGGGGCTGGAACGGCCCGACCGGGGCGGAACCAAAAGCTGGAATTTCTATCCAGGCTTTGGGGATCGGGACGAAACCGCTTTTCTGACCGAATTGGTGCAAGACGCGGCAAAGCGGTTTGGTATCGACGCCGACCGTGTCTTGCTGGGCGGGTTTTCCGCTGGCGCTTTCATGGTCAACTATCTGGCTTGCGAGGCCCCGGATACGTTCTCGGCCTATGTTCCGGTTTCCGGTGGTTTCTGGCGTCCGCATCCTGAAACCTGCAATGGACCGATCCGCATGTTCCATACGCATGGCTGGACAGACAATGTGGTGCCGCTGGAAGGGCGCCTGCTGGGCGGAGGGCGCTATCAGCAGGGGGATATCTACGCGGGCCTGGAAATCTGGCGTGATGCCAACAGATGTATAGATCACAAACCAACCGGGTTCAGTACGACAGGTGATTTCATGCGCCGACGCTGGACCACCTGTGCCGAAGGCAGCGCGCTGGAATTTGCTTTGTTTCCCGGAGGGCATACCGTTCCCGCGGGCTGGGCCGACATGATGGTCGATTGGTATGAAGGGCTTCCCGGCAGTTGATCACTCGGCCGGGGTCATGTTGCCTTTGCCTTCGACCAGTCGCTTCAGTTCATCGCGATAGCGGCGCGCTGACCGGGTGATGGCGGGTTCGCTGAAGTCCTCCCGCATTCCGACCATTTTGCGCGCGGCACCTGCCGAGACACCGCTGAGCGCAGATAATGGGATAGCCAGAGTCAGGCTGATGGCAATCGGGGCCAGCCAGATCGACACCAGACCGGACAGGATACCGACGCTCAGCGCTACTCCACTGACGGTTTCAAGTGCATGGCACAGGATCAGCGTTCGCAGACCATAGGTGCCACCGTCGCGGGCCTGAGGCGACCAACCGCGCTGAATGCCAAAAGCCGTACGGAAAACAGCGATCATCTGTTGCACCATCAGGATCGGAGCGTAAAGGATCGACAATAGAACCTCCGCCAGGAAAGAGCCGAGGAATTTGCGCCCGCCACCGAAATCCGCGTAGCGTACCCCGCTTAGCGGCAGGGCCAGAACGCCCAGAACCTTGGGGGCCAACAGCATCGCGTACATGACCAGAATGATCAGCGCGTGACGGGTTTCCGACATCTCGGGCCATTGCGGGAACAGAGGATTGTCGGGGCTGAAATAATGCAGGACAGAGGCATCCTGACCCTGACCGATCAGCGCCCACATCAACAACAGGGCGAACCACAATGGCGACATCAGATAGCCGACTGCGCCATGGAACATGTGGAACCGCGACACGGCACGGAATCCGGAAGAACCCAACAGTTTCAGGTGTTGCAGGTTGCCCTGACACCAGCGGCGGTCCCGCATGGCGTGATCGATGAGGGTGGGCGGTGTTTCTTCAAATGACCCGCGAATGCGCGGCAGAAATCGCACGGCCCATCCGGCGCGGCGCAGCAGGCCAGCCTCGACGAAATCGTGGCTCATGATCAGCTTGTCCTGACCGCTGAACGAACGCAGCTTGGGCAATCCGGCGCTTGCGGCAAAAGCCTTGGTGCGGATAATCGCGTTGTGGCCCCAATAGTTGCCTTCCTGCCCGCACCAGCGGGCCAGACCTTCGGCAAAGGCAATGCCGTAGACGCCGTTCGCAAATTGCTGCATCCGGGCAAAGACAGACTGCGCGCCGATCAGTTGCGGATAGCTTTGAATCAAGCCCGCACCCGGATCGCATGCCAGTGCATCGGTCAGGCGATGGATCGCGCGCCCGGTCATCAGGCTGTCGGCATCCAGCACCAGCATGGCATCCCAATCCGCGCCCCAGCGGCTGACCCAGTCGGCAATGTTGCCCACTTTGCGATCGGTATTCTGTTCGCGGCGGCGATAGTACAGCTCAAGCCCGGGTGCCAGCGTGGTGCGCAGTGCCTCGACGCTGGCCTGTTCCTGTGCCGCAATCTCCGGGTCGCGCGTGTCCGACAGGATGAACATGGCATAGTGGTGCTGCCCGCCGCGCGCCTGAAGATCTTCCAACATGGTGCGGGCATTGCCCAGTACGTTCCAGGGGACCTCGTTGTAGACCGGGGTCAGCAGCGCCACCCGCAGGGGTTGCGCTGCGGTCCGGCGCTTGGGACGTTCCTGTTTTGCCAGCGACACCATGCCCAGCAAAACGGTGCAGACGGTAAAGGAAATCCAGAAGAAGTTGAACGAGATCAAAGTCAAAAGGATGCCTTCAATCACGTTAATGCCCGCCGCACCGAACCAATCGCTCATGACCCATAGCAAGGCCAGAGTGGCGGCCATTGCAGGCGAAAAGGCAAGCGCGCGCCAGAATCCGGTAGATGACCTGTTCTGACCGGAAGGTGCGTCCGCATCCCGGAAACGTGCGCCAAAGTTCTGCGCAGGCATCGCCAGAGGGGCTTCGGGCGGCATGATATGCAGATCGCGGTTCATGTGGTCCATCGATATAGCCAGACCTCTGAGGCAGGCTGTTTGTCTTTCAGCAACTGCGCCCGCAGTTCCACATGGTTACGCTCGCCGGGCTGGAATGAGAACGCCAGACGCAGGCCACCGGTATCCGGGTTGCGTTGCAATACCCCGTCCGAGGTTTCCGCATGGGGGGAATCCACGAAAACCGTTACCGCGTCGATATCCGCGAACATTTCGCTGTCTTCAAAGTCGATGACAGCCAGCCGGCCTTCGCCAAAGGTGTTCTCGCCCATCGCGGTGTTGATTACGCGTGGCATCGGTGTGCGTTGGGGTTCTTCCCCCCAGATCAAGCGATAGGACAGCTCGACCTGACTGCCGGCCGCAAAGGGCTCAGCCGGACGCCAATAGGCGACGATGTTGTCATAGATTTCCTGATCTGCCGGGATCTCAACCAGCGTCACCGAGCCTTTGCCCCAGTCTTCCTGGGGCTCGACCCACAGGCCCGGGCGCTTGTGGTAATTTGCCTCGAGATCGGCGTAGTCCGAAAACTCTCGTTTGCGCTGTATTAGACCAAACCCGCGTGGGTTTGTATCGACGAAGGATGAAACCTGCAGACGGGTCGGGTTGGCCAACGGACGCCACAAAACCTCGCCCGCGCCATTGCGGATCAGCAGGCCGTCACTGTCGTGTACAGCAGGGCGGAAATCGTCGAACCGGCTGTGGTTGGTCTGGTCGAACAGGAACATCGAAGTTCCCGGAGCGATGCCCACATGGGGCAGTTCTTCGCGCGGGAACAGCGTTGCCTCGACATCCATGATGCAATCCGCGCCCGCCGTGACGTTGAAACGATAGGCTCCGGTCACGCTGGGGCTGTCCAACAATGCATGCACGACCATGTTGCGTTGGCCCGGTTCGGGACGCTCCAGCCAGAAACGGATGAATTCGGGGAATTCCTCACCATCCGGATCGCCGGTTTTCAACGCCAGACCCCGCGCGGACAGTCCGTATACCTCGTGCAGACCGATGGCGCGGAAATAGCTGGCCCCCTGCCAGACGCAGAATTCATCTGTTTTACCGGGGCGGTGCATTTCAGTGCGCAGGCGCAGGCCGGAGAAGCCCAGCGTTTCATCGATTGGCAGTTGCGGCACGTCTTCGGACTTGTCGAACATTTCCAGATCGAAGGCGACTGGCTTGGTCATGCCGTTCTCGACCGTCTCCACCTTTACGGTGCGGGGGAAATACAGGCCGGGGGTGAAGAAATCGACATTGAATGGCGTCTCGGTTTCGTACCACAGCGCCCGGTCAAGCCGGAACCGGATGGAGCGGTATTGCTGATAGGTCAGGTCCTGCCATTCCTGTGGTACCATCTCGCGTTCCACATAGGGGCGGCTGGCCAGATCGCGGGCCATTTCAATTACGTAATCACGGTCAAAAGGCGTCTCACCGCCCGTCGCGTACGCGGTCGGGGCAAAGGCCAAAGCAGTCGTCGAGACGAGGAATTCGCGGCGTGTGAATTTCATTTCTTCGACTTCCAGGGTTGTGACTTGAACCAAGCTGCCAGATAGGCAACGCCGATGATCATCGCAAACCCTATCATGTTGGCGACAAAGACAGTGGCGACATCCCGCCCAGCCTGATCCAGCGCGACGCCGATCAGCCGGGCCGCGGCCATGGAAAACACAAAGACGGCAAGGGATTGCTGGCCGACCTTGGTGATAACGGCGAGCAGAAATTGCCAGATACGTGCGCCCAAACCATGACCTGTTGCGATCAGACGGTGGCCGTGCTCGCCCGCTGCAACCCATCCCAGATAGGCCAGCGACAGAAAGTGGACATATCGCAGAAGGCCGAACTCGGTTTTACCGCGCAGCTCTTCGGTCAGGGGCCAGCCCTTGCGGATCACTGCGCCTAGCTCGGGCGCAGCCGTATTGATCCAGGTGAAGACTTTCCAAGACCCGAACGGAGCCGACAGGACGACAAAGGCAATTGCCACCCAGATCAAAGACTTTGACACGGGCGGGGCCGGGATCCAACCGCGCATGAACGCAAAGCCGGTGAAGAACAGCAATTGCCAGCCAAAAGGGTTGAAGAACCACTGGCGCGTGGACCAGGGTTCAGCGGGAAGGGCCAGCGCGCCGGTTTGTGCGATGAACCAGATGGCCACGCAAACTGCCGCCATCAGCCAGAAACTGACGCGGTAGAGCGCCATGTAGAGCGGCATCAGCGCCAGTACGACCAGATACATCGGCAGGATATCGAAGTAGTTCGGAACATAGGTCAGAGTAAAAATCCCGACCATCTGCGGCGCGGGGTCATTGAAAAAATGCTGTAGGTTCAGCGACGAGACATAGGTTTTCTCGAACGTGCCAGTCTGATCCAGCGCGGCCATCGTCATGGCAACAAAGAAGAACAAGGCAATATGCGCCCAATAAACCTGCCAAATGCGGTACGCGACACGTGCGGTTCCCATCCACCAGCCTTTGCGCAGAAATGCACCTCCAAAGGCGATGGCCGAGGCCATACCCGAACAGAACACAAAGATCTCGGTTGCATCGGAATAGCCAAACCGCGCGGGAATCCATTTGGCCCAGGGATCATTGGGGATATGTGCAATCAGGATGATAAACATCGCAATGCCACGGTAGAAATCCAGCCGCGGATCGCGCGTGCTGGCAGAGGCTGCGGCGGGGGCCGCAGCGGGTGCAAAATCAGAAGCGGGCGATATGGTCGCCATACGTTTTCTGTCCTTCTTGGTCTTCTTGTTATTCGGCGGGGACGCTTTGTGCGTCGCCACTGTCACGGGCTGCGTCGATCAGGGCGCGGCGCGCGATGGCATAATTGTCTTCACCTCCGGCGCGCTTGGCCCGGCGATCATCCAGAATGCGCTCGACTGCATCGAGGCGCCCGGCCCGAACACCGGAATCGATGGTAATGCGTTCAAATACATCGCGTTGAGCGTGGCTGCCACCGGCCAGTTGCATGGAACCGCGTGCCGTCAAAAGGTGATCAAAGGCCGTGGCGTAATGACCGTCACCAAAGGCCTCGAGGCCCATGGCAGCGGCAACACCGGGATCCGCCATTCGGCGGGTCATGTCGTCATTGGCGCGCGCTGCATCCTTGTTCATGCGGCTCAGCATCTTGGCCGTGGCGTCGGCGCGGTTATCACCGGTCAGCGCCAGCAAATAGTGTAGATCTGCGAAGATCAGGCAGCCGTCTTCAGTCCGCGCTGCACTCAGATCAGCCAGTTCTTCCCAGCGGTTCCCAACATCTACGCCTTCGAGCTCAAGCCGAGTCAGAAGTGAAGTTGCGTTCGAGATGTCCCGGTAATCGTCGGTTTTGTCCTTGCGAATATGGGCGTCATACAGCTCCATCACATGATCAACCTGACCCAGATCCAGATGCATCAGTGCCTTGTGCCACCAGACGTGGTAACGGAAATTGTTGCAGTGGGACCAGGCGGCCTCACGCCCGGCCAGCCAGTCAAGGCCAAGCTGCGCGTTGCCTGTCATCTCATGAACGTGGGCCACCGCGTGAAGGCCCCAGGCGTCGTCGGACACCATCCACAGCGCCTGCCGGCCTGAGATCTCGGCCTTCTCGTAAGCGCCGGTTTCCTCCAGTGCGAAGGAATGACAGCCCAGCAGATAACCGCGCCCCGGATGATCCGGTTCATAAGCGGGCATCACCCGCTCGATCGAGCGGCGCATTCCGCCCGCATCACCCAGAACGAAGCGGGTTGCGTGGCTTAGTTTCATCGCCAGAGTGTCCTGCGGATGGTCACGCAGGATTGTTTCGAATGTCTGAACCGCCTGCGCCTGTTGGCCGGCCAGATACAGGGCCAGCGACTCCACATACAGACGTTCGCGCTCAGTTACGGGCTGACGTTCCATCGCCGCATTGGCGGCAGCCAGCGCTTCGACGGCAACCGCCATCATCTCTCGCCGTCCAAGCAGCGCCATGAACAGACCTTTGATCGCATGACCCAGCGCGAAGTCGGGCTCAAGTTCAAGCACTTTGCCCAAATGCTGAGGCGTGACAGCGGCATGAGCCATGAACCCAAGCTGAACACCATTCCACGCTTCGACGGCCGCCGGCTGGGTCAGGGTGTTCATCTGTCCGAAAACGTCTTGTTTCATGCTTGGGTCCAATCTGATTGCGATATTTGACACTGTTCGATGTAACAGAGTGTGCGAGAGCGGCGTAACAGTATCGACCCTGCTCTCGAATTGGTGAAATGACGTGTGCGTAAAAGACGAAAAAAACCGCCGATTCAAGGGCATGTTTCAGCAACTTGCCGCCTAAATGTGCAAGTATTTCAATCCTCGAACGGGTTTTCAGCGCTCAGAACGGCCTCGGTATCGGCTCCACAGACCGGTGGAGCATTTCGATATGTTACAGGCGTGCGAGACAGGTTCAGAGGATTCCCTATCAGGTTGACCTGACCCGGATGGGCCTGCATGGCAATCTGCATTTGTCTTGCAGCCACTTGTTCCGTGTTGAACACCTGATCCAGCGTCTGCACCGGGCCGACGGGCACTTTGACAGCTTCCAGGCCGGAAATAACGGTCTGGGTGTCCAGCGCCTGCACCGCAGGACGAAGGATGGAATTCAGTGCGTCACGATGCTCCAATCGGGCCGGGTTGGTCGCGAATCTCAGATCGTCTGCCAGTTCAGGAGCATTGATGAAGCCGCAGAGCTTTCTGAACTGGCCGTCATTTCCAACCGCGAGAATCACGTGCCCATCGGCGGTTTCGTAAACGTCATAAGGGACGATATTCGGGTGCCCGTTGCCGCGTCTTTGCGGAACATTTCCTGACGTCAGATAGTTGACGCCTTCATTGATCAGCCAGGCAATCTGAGAATCTACCAGCGCCAGATCGATCTGTTGGCCCTCGCCGGTCAAGTCGCGGTGGCGCAGTGCGGCCAGGATACCAACAGTCGCATACATCCCGCACATCACGTCGGCGATGCCAACGCCCACTTTCATGGGGGCGCCCTCGGGATCGCCGGTCAGCGACATGATCCCGCCATAGCCCTGCGCCATCAAGTCGTAGCCGGGCTTGCTGGCATTCGGCCCAGTTTGACCGTAGCCCGAGATTGAACAGTACACGAGGCTTGGAAACTCTTGCGACAGGGTGGCGTAGTCCAGCCCATACCTGGCCAAGCCGCCCGGTTTGAAGTTCTCGATCAGGATGTCCGCGTGTGACGCCAACCGTCTGATTTCCGCCTGACCCTCGGTCGAGGAGATATCCAGCGCGACGGATTTCTTGTTGCGGTTGGCCGACATGAAATAGGCGCTCAGATCCGAGCGGTTGCCCTCGGCATCGCTCACGTATGGCGGGCCCCATTGCCGCGTGTCATCGCCCCCGGTTGCCGGGTTTTCGATCTTGATGACGCTTGCGCCCAGATCGCCCAGCAGTTGCGTGCAGGTGGGGCCTGCCAGGATCCGGCTAAGGTCCAGAACCTTGACACCCTTCAATGGGCCTTCAGATGCGGCCATCATAGCCTCCACGCTCAACTTCAGCGGCAATCACTGTAAATGTCTCAGCCTTTACAGCAGCTTCCAGTGCGGTGCGCAACTCTGTCCTGTTATGAACCGTATGGCCATTGCCGCCAAAGGCCCGGCCCATGGCGGCAAAGTTATGATGGCCGAAATCGACGCCCGTGCTACGCATCTGTCGCTGGCGTTGTTTCAACTCGATCAGGGCAAGGCTGGCATCGACGAAAACCAGAAAAATCGGGTTGCAGCCCATTTCAGCAGCGGTCGACAATTCTCCTGCAACCATTAGGAACCCGGCATCGCCCGAGAAGCTGATCACCGGGCGGTCGGGCTCTGCCAGCTTCAGGCCAATGGCCATCGGAACAGCGCAGCCCATAGTGCAGAGCGCCGAGGATTGGATCAACCCGCGTTCTTCGTTGCACGCCCACATCTGGCTCAACAGAATGCGGTGAGCGCCACTGTCGGCGGTGGCCAGTGTTTCAGGCGGCAGGACAGAACGTGTTTCGGAAATTACGGCAGCGGGCCCCCAGCTTTCATCGGTGGGGAAGGCCTTTGCCAGCGAGGCTTTAACCTGCGCGGGCTCGTTGCCCGGCCATGTTTCACGGGCCGGGTTGCCTTTGGCAATTGCCTCCAATGTCTCGCCCGTGTCGGCGACAAGGTTCAATCCAGCCTGATGCATGTAGTGGTCGTTGACCACCGCAGAGATATCGATGACGCGTTTTTCTTCCGGATCCCAGATCTCACGCCAACCGGTGCGCATTTCGATCGGGTCATATCCCAAACACAATACCAAGTCCGATTGTTCGATCAGAGGCACGAGATGTTTGTCAGCCAGCGGCGATAGTCCTGCGCCGCCGAGACACAGCGGGTGATCCTCGGGCACGACACCTTTGGCCTTGTAGGTCGTCACGAAAGGAATATCAAAATGTTCCAGGAACGCCTGTACCACACTGCGCGAGTCGTCATAGAGGACATCCAAGCCGATAATGGCAATGGGGCGTTCGGCCTCGGCCACCCAGCGGCGGGCCTTCTCAAGGCATTCACCGCCGGGGCTGACCGGCGCGACTTTGGCCAGCCGGCGGCGTTTCACGCCGGTTACAGGCGTGTCGGCCACTGAAATCGGAACGTCGATATGAACCGGGCCCGGTCGTGGCTGCATGGCCAATGACACCGCCTTGTCGGCAATGACATCCGCGCCCTTGGCTGTCAGTGTATAAGTGCCCTTGGTGATCGAGCGATAAACCCGGCTGTGATCCATGACCTGATGGGTATAGGTCAACGCTTCGTCCGCGTCGACACATCCGGTCAGAACGACCATCGGCACACGATCCTGCAAAGCGTTCGCCACCACATTGATCCCGTTCATTGCACCCGGACCCAGAGTGGCCACCAGAATCGCAGGTGCACCGTCGCGATGATGCACGGCTTCTGCCATGAACCCGGCAGAGTTTTCGTGCTTGGTCAGATGAAAGGTGATCCCAGCCTTTTCCAGTGCGTCGACCAGCGTCAGGACCTCGCCCCCCGGCATCCCAAAGGCGTGACGACAGCCCGCTTCATAAAGACGTTGGGCCAGAAGATCCGCAGCGCGGGGCGAGGGGTCCTGCATCAGTCATGCTCCGAGAAACTGTTTCGAAGCAGATTGCGGAGGACGCCTCTGGACGCAAGGCGGTTCACGGCAGTGTGACTATTTGACTGCGCTTTCAGCGATCCATTGAAACTTTGTGTCAAGTTCTGTGGCAATATTCAGCAGGTCTTGCCCACCTTCCGGGGTGTAAGGCGCAAAGACAAAGCTGGCGGTCTTGTAAGACAGGGTCGCCGTCCCGTCTTCGTTCTCGGTTACGTAAAACCGGATCGGAGCCTCGATCATCGCGTGGACCGAGGTCTCCAGAACCCGCACGGCGTAGTCATTGTTGAAGGCCCCGATCACGCGGTTTCCCGGAAGGGTAATCCCACGTGCTGCCGCCGCTTTGGTCGGGCCCGCCTGAGTCACAACGATCAGTCCGTTTTCCTTGATCGCGGCTTTGGTTGCGTCAACCAGCACGGCGTACGGCTTTGGGGATGGGTATACGGCCCAGCCCTCGAGCGTGTCTTGAGCCCAAAGGGGTAAAGCGATCAGGCAGAGCAGGGGAATGAAGGCTTTCATCAACGCGTCTCCGGTATCTTGCTTTGACCTGTGTGCCAGACTTGAGAGTTCTGCGCAGTCACGAATCCGTGTTCGCCGAGCAGCGCTGCACCTCGCGTTTCTTCAGCACGTAGATATCCATGATCCAGCCATGATCGGCTCGGGCGCGGGCGCGCGTATCAAGGATCCGCTGCGCGACCTGATCCAACGGGCCACTTATCAACAGCTCTTCTTTCATACCCACATAGGCACCCCACCAGATGTCATACTCTGCCCTTTCAAGGGATTGGAACGAGCATTCCCCATCCAGCATGACGGCGATTTTTGAAGCGGTTTCAGGCCAGCCTTCATCCCTGATACGGCGCCCGGTGGTCACGACATAGGGTGCGCCCAGATCATTGATCGGGATCGCATGAGCCGCGGTCAATGCCTGCAAGGCTGTGATGCCCGGAATCACCTTGGTGTTGGGCTTGGGGTCCAGCCGCGCCGCAATGCGCAGCGAACTGTCATACAGGGACGGATCGCCCCAAATCAGAAGTGCAATGTGCTGCGCCTCCGGGTGGGCCTCGATCGCCTCTTGCCAGCGCAGTGCAATGGCGTCGTGCCATTCGTCTACGCCATGCAGATAGCCGTCATCCGCGCGGCGCTTGGGGATGTCAAAATAGGCGATCTCCGGCGGTGTCTCGGTTACCCGATCAATGATTTCCTCACGCAGCCCGGCCAGATCGGCCTTGTTCTCACCTTTGCGGGGGATCAGGATCAGATCGGCCGACCGGATCGCCTGCGCACCCTGAAAGGTCACATGATCCGGGTTGCCGGTGCCGATGCCAATCAGGCTCAGGTCAATCATCTTCGCACTCCGCCAGCGGCCCATAAAGGATCAGGGCC
This sequence comes from Ruegeria sp. CDSC085, assembly GCF_059610465.1. Taxonomy (NCBI): domain Bacteria; kingdom Pseudomonadati; phylum Pseudomonadota; class Alphaproteobacteria; order Rhodobacterales; family Roseobacteraceae; genus Ruegeria; species Ruegeria sp. CDSC085. The sequence continues at coordinate 53,556 of NZ_JBXWNR010000018.1, forward strand.
GGAGCTGTGCCGATCTCGGATTTCAGCTGTTCGGCCAAGGCGCCGATGGTGGCACTCGTAAGCTTCTGATCCGGGGTCGAAACCGATTCAGCCATTAGGGCAGGCGTATCCAAAGGCAGGCCGCGGGAATGCAAAGCTTCTGCCAGAAGCGGGAAAGTACGTTTGCCCATGAATACGACGGTGGTGGCCTGAGAATCGGCCAGTGCTGTCAGGTTCAGATCGTCCGGCAACGCGCCACTGACATCATGTCCTGTCACAAACTGCACCCGCCGTGCGGTCAGACGACGCGTCAGCGGAATGCCAGCGGCAGCTGCGGCAGCGACGGCAGACGGGATGCCGGGAATGATCTCGAAATCAATGCCTGCATTACGCAGGGCAACAAGCTCTTCTTCCAGGCGCCCGAACATGCCGCCATCGCCGGACTTCAGCCGCACGACATGCTGGCCGGTCTGGGCGTAGTCCACAAGCAACCGGCTGACATGGTCCTGCTTGGGGGACGGTCGACCGGCCCGTTTGCCCACGCCCACAAGATCCGCGTCTTCGCGCGCATGGCTCAATATAGGCCCGCTGCTGAGGTCATCGAACAAAACCGCATCGGCCTTTTGCAGGCGATCTACGGCCTTCAGTGTCAGCAATTCCGGATCACCAGGGCCGGATCCGACGAAAGAGACAAATCCGCTCATTCAGATGCCTCCGCAATCAGGTGAAAGAACGTACCGGTGACATTGCCGCGAACAGAGCCGGTCTGAGGCCCTTCCGCGCCTTCGGCATCAAACACACGGGCGAGTGGCGCGTCAGGCTGATCCACGATCGAGGAATAGTGGAACTCATGCCCGCGCAGCGCCGCATTCTGTGCAAATCCCGGCATCGGGGCCAAAAGTTCGGCCTTGCGATAGCCCAGGTTGAATTTGCGTTTTTGGTACGACGTCACCAGCCCCAGCAGGCCAGCCATTTCGTGCCGCACGCCATCCTTGTCGATCAGCGCATGACCCAGCGCCATATACCCACCGCACTCCCCATGCACAGGCCTTGTTTCCGCGTGCTTGCGCAGACCAGCGAGGAACGTTCCGGCAGCAGCCAACGTCCCGGCATGCAGTTCCGGATATCCGCCGGGTAGCCAGACCAGATCGGCATCCGTCGCCGGAGCTTCATCGGCCAGAGGTGAGAAGGGCAGTATCTCGGCCCCTGCTGCGCGCCAGCCTTCCAGCAAATGCGGATAGGTAAAGGAAAATGCCGCATCGCGAGCCAGTGCAATCCGCTGGGCCGGAGGGCGCGGCAGCGCGCCTGACGATGGCCCAATGGGGCCTGAGGAAGCCGCCCGTTTGATCGTTTCCAGTTCCACATGTTCGCGCAGAAATGTAGCGTATCCCACAATGGCGCTTTCCAGATCCGGGTGTTCGACGGCTTGAATCAAACCCAGGTGACGCTCGGGGAGGGTAAGGTCGCCTCGGCGCGGCAGAACACCGAGTACCGGCAAGCCTGCACGTTCCATCCCCAACCGTGTCAGGCGCTCGTGCCGGGGGCTGGCGCAGCGGTTCAGGATCACTCCCGCAAAGGGAAGATCGGGGTTGTACATCTTGAACCCCAGCGCTGTGGCCGCAGCAGATTGCGCCTGACCGCCAACATCCAGAACCAGTACGACCGGCCAACCCATCCGTGCGGCAGTCTCGGCGCTTGACCCATGACCCAACTCGCCCGGCTTGGCCACGCCATCGAACAGGCCCATCGAGCCTTCGGCCACGACGATGTCAGCGCCTTCGGCCTGAGCTGAAATTGCATTCAACAGCGGGTCACCCATCGCCCAACTGTCAAGATTAAACGAAGCCCGCCCAGCCGCTGCTCGGTGGAAGGCGGGGTCAATATAATCCGGTCCGCTCTTGAACGGTTGAACGGTCAGGCCATCCTCGGCCAGCGTTCGCAACAGGCCCAGCATGACCGTTGTCTTGCCTGTGCCGGAGGACGGTGCGGAGATCAGAAGGCCCGGAGGGTTAATCATCACCATGGCTCCAGCTCGACCAGGGGCTCTCGGCACTTTGTGGACGATAGCGGCGGTCGTAATCTTTCGAATAAAGGCAGCTTTCGTCAAAGCCTTCGCCCGCCAATGCCGGACCAACCATGATCAACGCAGTGCGCGAGATGCCGTCGTCCAGGGCTTCCTTGAGCGTTTCCAGCGTCGCGCGGATGATCCGTTCATCCGGCCAGCTTGCGCGATAGACCACGGCAACTGGGCAGTCAGTGCCATAGGCTGGGATCAGGTCAGCAATGACCTTGTCCAGATTGCCGATCGACAGGTGAATGGCAAGTGTCGCCCCTGTGCGTGCGAAATTCTCCAACGTCTCGCCTTCGGGCATGGAAGATGCGCGGCCCGGCGTCCGGGTCAGAACCACGGATTGCGCCAGGCCGGGCAAAGTAAGTTCGGTTCCCAAAGCCGCCGCAGCCGCGGCAAAGGACGGAACGCCCGGGGTTACGCTGACCGGGATGCCCATTTTTTTCAGGCGGCGGATCTGTTCCCCCATCGCCGACCAGACCGACAGGTCGCCGGAATGCAGACGGGCCACATCCTGGCCGGCCTGATGTGCGGCCTCGATCTCGGCCATGATCTGATCCAGGTCCATTGGAGCGGTGTTCACGATCTTTGCACCTTCGGGGCAGTGGTCGAGGATTTCTTCCGGAACCAGGGAGCCTGCGTAGAGGCAAACGGGGCAGGATGCGATGATGTCGCGTCCACGCAGTGTCAACAGGTCGGCAGCGCCCGGTCCGGCGCCGATGAAATGAACGGTCATGTCTGTCCTCCGATGGCTATGGCACAGGTCGCCAGCCGGTCGTCTGAAATCTGTCTGGGTGAAAGCAGTCGCGCGCCCAAGCCAAAAAGCTTTCCGGCGGCGGCCAATGCGGAAGCTTCGGCCACGCTTCCGGTGCCATAGGTGGCGCGGCTGCGGGTCGAGCAGGTAAGCGTGCGTTGACCGGCCAGATCAGCGGCGGCAACGAAATGCAGTGGAAGGGACAGTTCTTCGGCAAAAACTGTCAGGGCGAAATGACCTTCCTTGTCGGCAACAGTTGCCAGGGCGGTCACATCCCGGCTCGCTGCCGCCGCATCATATGCGGCGCGCAGGCTGTCGACTGTGGCGGCAGACGAGAATCCCAAACCGGCAACGATCATAGCGTTAAGCTCCACTGCACTACCGGGTAGGCGGATCTCCAGCCGCGGCGTGGTCCAAGCGGCGCAGATTGTGCGAGTTCGATCCGCAGGAGTTCACCGCCCAGCTTCTCATGCCAATGGGCAAGTGTAGCCTCGCTTTCCAAAGTCACCGCATTGGCGATCAGACGCGTGCCAGAAGGTAGATTCGTGTGCACCCAGTTCAGTAGGTCTGCACTGAGCCCCCCCCCGATGAAAACCACATCAGGCAATTCTAACCCGTTCAGCGCAGCGGGCGCGGTGCCATGGATGACGTTCAACCGATCCTGTCCCAATGCAATTGCATTCCGACGAATACGATCTGCTCTGTCAGCGCGGGGTTCTATGCTGGTTGCGGTCAGGGTTGGGTCACACATCAGCCACTCGATGCTGATCGAACCAGTGCCCCCTCCGATATCCCACAGATGCTCGCCCCGTTGTGGGGCAAGCGCCGAGAGTGTCAGCGCGCGGATCGGGCGTTTGGTGATCTGCCCGTCCGTCTCAAAGATGGCGTCCGGTTTACCAGACGCTTTGGACAGGGCAGGTCCTGCACCGGAAACTTCCAGCCCGACGCAGACCGGATGGTCGAACGTACCCAACAGCGCTTCGGTCAAGGTGACTGTTCGGGTGTTTTCGCGCGGGCCACCTAGGGCCTGCATCACATGCAGGGCCGAGTCGGCAAAGCCTGTCTCGGTCAGATACGTAGCCAGTTCCGCCACGGCCTTTCCGTCGCGCAGCAACAGGAACGCGTGCAGTCCCGGGGCCAGATGCGGTCGCAAACGGGTCAGTGGCGCGGCATGCAAGCCGAAAGTCAGAGTGTTTTCCAAAGGCCAGCCGAGCCGGGCAGCGGCGAGAGAAAAGGTGGATTGGCCGGGCAGGGCGGTCCATTCACCGGCATCGAAATTGCGCGCAATGACGGAACCTGCGCCAAACCAAAACGGATCGCCCGAGGCCAGAACAACGGTCTGCCGGCCACGCAATCCTTTCAGGATCGGCAGCCCATCCGAGAACGGCGCTGGCCATTCGACTCGTTCCGTCCCTGTTTCAGGCAGCAACGACAGGTGACGGGGCGGCCCCATGATCACTTCGGCCCGGTCCAGCACTTGACGGCTGGCAGGCGACAGGCCATCAAACCCGTCTTCGCCCAATCCAAGAACGGTCAGCCACGGAGATTCAGACATGACAAACCTCCTGATCCTTGGCGGAACGACCGAGGCCAATTCGCTGGCCAAAGCTGTTTCGGAACAAGGGATTGCGGCTGTGTACTCCTACGCTGGACGGGTCGAAAACCCGCGTCCGCAGCCCTTGCCGGTAAGGGTTGGCGGTTTCGGCGGTCCGGAAGGTCTGGCCGCCTATGTCAGTGACAATGCCATCACCCATGTCGTGGACGCGACCCATCCATTTGCGGCCCGGATGAGCCGGAACGCGATTGAGGCGTGCGCCGCGACGCGGACGCCATTGGCCGCGTTGACTCGCGCGGCCTGGGTGTCGCAGCCCGGCGATATCTGGCATCACGTGCCCGATATCGCTGCCGCCGTCGACGCATTGTCCGGCGATGCTCAGCGTGTCTTCCTTGCAGTTGGCCGAATGCATCTTGAAGATTTTTCGACCCAGCCTCAACACAGTTACCTGCTGCGCCTTGTGGATGAGCCCGACACTTTGCCCTTGCCGAACGCAGAGGTGGTCATCGCCCGAGGGCCGTTTGCCGAAGCTGACGACCGGGCGCTGATGCAGCACCATGGGACGCAGCTGGTCGTGTCCAAGAACGCAGGCGGCTCGGGGGCGCGCGCCAAGCTGGATGCGGCGCGGGCGCTGGGCCTGCCCGTGCTGATGATCGATCGCCCGGTTCTGCCGAAGCGGACCGAGTTTTCGCAGGCCGGACAGGTTCTGGACTGGCTGTTTCATCCCTGATCCTCATCAGGGGTGAAGCGAGGAGTGTAAATGATGGGTGCTCCATCGCGCTCGATGACACGCGTGCGGGATGAACCCACGATCACCACGGTCTGCATATCAGCCATGTCGGGCGTGGCTTCGGCCAGTGTCGACATACGCATCTCTTCATCTGTCCGCGATACGGCGCGGGCGAACAGGATCACACGCTCGGGCTCACACTCGTCGCGCAGGACTTCCAGCGTCTTTACAAAGCCTTCCGGGCGGGACTTCGAGCGTGGATTGTAAAAGGCCATCGAGAAATCCGCCTGTGCAGCAAGACGCAGGCGTTTTTCGATCAATGACCATGGTTTGAGATTGTCGCTGAGGTTGATGGCGCAGAAGTCATGCCCCATTGGGGCGCCCGCGCGCGCGGATGCAGCCAACATCGCCGTGATCCCCGGCAGCACATCGATCTGAAGGTCGCGCCATTCTGCGGGGCCGTTTTCCAGCGCTTCGAAAACGGCCGCCGCCATGGCAAACACGCCGGGATCACCCGAGGATACAACGACCACGCGTTTGCCTTCTGCGGCCATTTGCAGCGCGTGTCGCGAACGGTCTATTTCGACCCGGTTGTCACTGGAATGCAGTGTCAGGCCGGGGCGCTCGGAAATACGCGCCACATAAGGAATATAGCCCACAACATCGGTGGCTTCGGCCAGTGCGGCCGTTACTTCTGGCGTAACAAGCGCCTCGTCACCCGGCCCAAGACCGGCAATCTTGACCCAGCCGCTCATGGTCGCCGCCCCTGACCGTGCACGACGATGATCGAGAAATACGGGGTGATCTTCTCGCCGGCTTCAGACAGCTTAGTCACCGTCTGGTTTGGCATCTGCGCATATTCCACGATCCATGCCCGGTCATACAGGCCAGCGGTCTTCAGAGCGCGTTTCACCTTGTCGATGTTGCGCCCGATTTTCATCACGACCAATGCATCGGTTTTAGCCATGCGTTCAGCCAGCGTGTCCTCGGGCAGGGTGCCAACCAGCACGGTCAGAACATCATCACCCCAGGTGATCGGGTCTCCTGTCGCAGTCCAGGCTCCGGACATGCCCGTTATTGCGGGTACAACTTCAACCGGCGCGTCTTCGCGCAGACGACTGTAAAGATGCATGAACGAGCCATAGAAGAACGGATCACCCTCGCACAGAACAACCACGTCCTCACCCTGTTCGGACAGGGCCCTGAGATGCTTGGTGCAGTCTTCGTAGAACGCAGCCAGCAATTCGTTATAGCGCGGATCTGTCACCGGGATCTCGGTGGTCACGGGATACTCCATAGGGAACTCGATCGCACCTTCGGGGATCATCCCGTTGACGATCTTGCGTGCCTGGCCGCTGCGACCGGGTTTGCGGAAGAACGCCACATGTTTTGCATTGCGCAGCAGGCGATCCGCCCGGACGCTCATCAAATCCGGGTCGCCGGGGCCAAGGCCCACACCGTATATGGTGCCCATCTTCATTCTGCCCGGCTTGCGATGGCGTTGACGGCCGCCACTGTGATGGCGCTGCCGCCCAGACGGCCTTTGACAATGCAGGACGGCACCGGTTGGGCTTCCCAAAGCGCATCCTTGGATTCCACCGCACCGACAAAGCCTACCGGGCAGCCGATGATCGCGGCAGGGCGCGGGCAATCCGGGTCTTCCAGCATGTTCAGCAAATGAAAAAGCGCGGTGGGCGCATTGCCGATGGCGACCAGCGCGCCCTCCAGATGCGGCCGCCACAGCTCCAGCGCAGCGGCGGAACGGGTGTTGCTCATCTCGGCGGCCAGCGGGCGTACGCGTTCATCGTGCAGGGTGCAGATCACCCCGTTATCGGCGGGCAGGCGGAAGCGGGTGACGCCTTCGCTGACCATGCGCGCATCACACAGGATCGGTGCACCGTTTTCCAATGCAGTACGGGCCGTTTGCACGAAGCCGGGTGAGAAATGCACGAACTCTTCCAGCCCGACCATACCCGCGGCGTGAATCATCCGAACGGCAACCTGCTCTTCATCGGCATAAAACCGGTCCAGATCAGCCTCGGACCGGATGGTGGCAAAGCTTTCCTTGTAGATCGCTGCGCCATCGGTTTCGTATGTATAGGGCATCAGGTGAAGTCCATGGTCATGAGTGTTTGGGGGTCAAGCCCGCGCTGGCAGGGCTCATCCCCCGCGCGGCCCTGTTTGACAAGATCAAATCGTCCGTTATCGCCTACCAATGTGATGTCAGCGGGGCCCATGCGGGCGCATCCCTTGCTACAGCCTGAAACATGGAGACGTCCGGAAACACGCGAAGCCAATGCGCGGGCGACGTCGCGCGTCTCTGCCTGTGCCTGCGGGCAGAACGGTGCGCCGGGGCAGGCGTCGGTGGTCATCAACGGATCGGTTCCATCTTCGACAAACGCCGAGGCAGGTATCGCCGCCCCGCCTTCCAGCAGGATCAGCCGCCACGGTGTGACGCGCAGGGCGCAAGCACCGCTGTCCTCGATCAGATCATACAGCTTGCGCGCAGGCAGCGACCCAAAAGCCGCGCCGTACAGAGCACCCAGTTCACAGGGGCCGGGTTGAAGCTTTGCGCCAACAGAACCGGGCGCACACCCTTGCCATTCCTGCGGCAGGGCGTCGATGACACGCGCCATGCGGCGTGTCTCGGGTGTGTAGGTTTTGGAAAACCACATTGCCAGCGCGATCACGTGGTCAATGGCGTCGGTCTCGGTCACGCTCCGCCCGGTTTCGCACCCGTCAGCGCGCAGGATCAGGCCGTCTGCAACGGTTTCCAGACGAATATCCGCCGAATCCGACGCCAGCAGACGTTCGGGGCCTGTGTCGATTGCAAAGCCGAATTTTGCAGGCAGCGCCGGCAGGTCTGCAAGCCGGCCAATCAGTTCATGGGTCAACCGAGCGGTCAAATCGCCCGCCTGATAGAGCGGTGTAACCAGAATATTGCGGCGTATTTCGATGCCGGGTTCCGCATCCAGCAGGTTCAGCGCGGCAAGCTCTTTGAGCAGAGACTGGTGGTCTTCCTCGTCGACGCCCCGCATTTGCAGATTGGCGCGATTGGTCAAATCGATCGAGCCGTTGCCAAAGCGGTCCGCCAGATCGCACAGTCCCAGAGCCTGATCGGCGTCCAGACGCGCCAGCCGGGGCCTGACCCTGACGACCAGACCGTCACCGGACATCATCGGACGATGGGCGCCGGGGCACCAGCCCTGAACAATTGGTGCACTCATCTCAATTCCTCCAAATCGGCCCGGATGGAATTCCGGCGCGTGTTCCAAAGCCCGGCCTCCAGCAGCGCGCGGAACCGGTCCTGCATGGCCTGACGAGCTTTGGGATTGGCCTCTTGCAGGAACGCGTCCACCTCTGCGTTGCCCAGCGTGGCATCGTGGTAGAGGTCAAATAGATGTGGTGCGACCGTGCCGGACAAATGCGCGAATGAGGCCATATGATCCAGCGTCGCTGCGATTTCAGCGGCTCCGCGGAAACCATGGCGTTGCATCCCGGCGATCCAGCCGGGATTGGCGGCGCGGGCATGGACGACACGGCTGATTTCTTCAGGCAAGGTGCGGGCACGAGGATTTTCCGGATTTGTGTTGTCCAGATGGTACAGCTGCGCGGTTCCGCCGGCGATCTTCTTGGCGGCGGCAAAACCCGCCTCGTGTGTGGCATAATCGTTGGCCAGAAGAAGATCGGTTTCGGTCAGGTCCTGCAAGTGGACAAAGCTGTCCGCATTTGCAACGCGTTGGGTGATACCGTCCTTGTCCTGCGATATGTGTTCGCCTTCCAATGCAAAAGAGCTGGCCTCAAGCCACGCTTCACCTGCCTGTGCACGGGCCTCGTCGGTATACACCTCGGAGAGTTCGGTCATGTTGACGCCATAGCTTCCGGGCGCAGGTCCATAGACCCGCGCCACCGGCTCCTGCCCGGCATAGGGGTTCCAGTCCGCCGCCTCATCACGCGCGGCCAATGCGCGAACCGCTTGGCCAAACAAAGCGGACAGCGTCGGGAAAACATCCCGAAACAGGCCCGACACCCGCAAGGTCACGTCCAGGCGCGGGCGGCTCAGGTCAGTGATCGGCAGAACCTCGATGCCGGAAACCCGCTCGGACCCTTTGTCCCATACGGGTTTGACGCCCAGCAGGTGCAAGGCCATGGCAAATTCCTCGCCCGCCGTGCGCATGGTGGCTGACCCCCACAGATCGACGATCAGCCCCTTTGGGTAATCGCCTTCTACCTGAAGATGGCGTCGCACCAGTTCCTCGGCCAGTTTCACACCCTGCGCATAGGCCGCACGGGTCGGAACCGACCGCGGGTCAGTGGTGTAAAGGTTCCGCCCGGTGGGCAGAACATCTGACCGACCACGATAGGGTGAACCCGAAGGCCCGGCATCGATCCGTTTGCCCCCGAGCGCTTTGATCAGCGCGTCGCGTTCAGCGTGGGCCGACGGGGCCGGATCGAAATTGCCCGTCACCTCGGGCACGCGCCCGAAGATGTGCAGCCCGTCGCCAAACTGGCTTTCCTTGATGTCACAGACAAAGCGGTCGATACGTGTGATCGCTTCGGCGGTGCAGGTTGCCTGATCAAGGCCGAGATCGCTTTCCAAGCCAATGGCCTGCGCTTCATCACGGATGTCTTCCTGCAAGCGGTCACGGCGTTTGGGGTCAAGCCCGTCGGCGTTCGAAAACTCATCCAGCAGCGATTCAAGCCGCACCATCCGATCCGGCGTGCCGCTTTCCTTCATCGGGGGCGGGATGTGGCCCAGCGTGACCGCTCCAATCCGGCGCTTGGCTTGCGCGGCTTCACCGGGATCGTTGACGATAAAGGGATAAATCACCGGCAGATCGCGGATCAGCGCCTCGGGCCAGCAATGAGCAGACAAAGCGACCGATTTTCCGGGCAACCATTCCAGCGTTCCATGTGCCCCGATGTGGATCAGCGCGTTCACGCCCAACCCTTTGCGCAGCCACAAATAGAAGGCGACATAGCTGTGGCGCGGGGTGCGCGAGAGGTCATGATAGTCGTCATCACGCAGCTCGGGCGTGCCGCGTTCGGGTTGCAGCGCGACCAGCGCCTTACCGCGTCGCAGTGCGGTGAAATGGAAGACCCCATCGGCACAGGCCGGATCATCTTCGGGCGCGCCCCATGCGGTGTGCAGATCGGTGCGCAGGGTCTCGGGCAAATCCGCAAGCGCATCCAGATAATCCTCGAGCGCCCACGAAATCCGTGCGTCCAGAAGAGTGTCGGCAATCGGCTCGCCAGTCGCGATGTTATAGCCTTCTTCGCGAAGATCGGACAGCATCGCTTGGGCCGAGGCCAGCGCGTCAAGGCCAACCGCATGGGCCATCTGCCAGTCTTTGCCGGGATAAGTGGACAGGACCAGCGCGGGAATCTGATCTGCCTTGGGTTTGTCGTTCAGTGCAAGCCAGCCCGAGACACGGTCGATGATCGCTTCGATCCGGTCCGGTTCGGGCCGATGTGCAAAGCGCGCGTATTCCAGATAAGGATCGCGTTTGCCGGGTTCCTTGAAAGACGCGACTCCCGCCGAGATCCGCCCATCCACCTCGGGCAGTACCACATGCATGGCCAGATCGGCGGGGGACAGCCCGCGTTCTGCTTCGGCCCACGCTTTGCGGCGCGAGGTGGCGAGAGTGACCTGAAACACAGGCACATCTGCTGCGTCCAGAGGCGATGTTCCCGACGCACCTTTGCCCGAGAAGGCAGTGGCATTGACAATTGCCGATGGTTTCAGCGCAAAAACCTGTTCCCGCAACCAGTCGGCGGCCACAGGCGCCTTGAGCGACGGGGCAAACAGGCCCATCGCCTCGAATCCACGGGCCCGCAGGCTGCGGATCAGGGTGGCGATCGGGGCGGTGTCTGCTGAGGTCAGGTAAGCGCGGTAGAAGGTGACGAGGATGCGTTTAGCGTTATCTTCGAACGCGGTTTCCACCGGGATTACGCCGCGATCCGGACACCACGCGCCACATTCGGGCAAGGTCTTGGCGCCCATCACCGGACCGGCATAAAGCCCTGCCGCCAGAGCCATCTGTGCCAGTGCGGCCTGTGCCGCGACCTCGCCGCCGGTATCGCACAGATGCGCCAGCCGCCGCAGGGTCGAGACGGGCAAGGTGGAATAGTCATCCAACCGCGTATCCTCGCGCCCGTCCGCTGGGAGGACGGCCAGAGCGATGCCTTTGGCCTGCGCCAGTGCCAGAACCTGCTGCAGGCCGTAGGACCAGTAGGGCACGCCACCGATCAGACGGATCAGAATGCCCTTGGCGCCCTCGAGCGTCTGCTCGACATAGGTGTCAACGGACAGCGGGTGTTTCAAAGCTGTCAGATTGGCCAGCCGCAGGGTCGGCATTCGCCCATCCGGTCCGCCACCACGATGCCAGCCCGCCGCGAAAGCACCCAGGTCGCTGTCCGAGAAAGACAGCACTACCAGTTCTGCCGGGCTCTGGCCCAGATCGGTCGGGGTCTCGGTTTCCTCGAGTCCGTGGCTTTCGCGGAAGACGACGTGCATGGATCTTACTCGGCAGCCTCACGCACACCCACGAGGATATCGCGGATTTCCGCCTCTTTGATATCGTCATGCTCGGCGATGACGACCAGACGCGAACGGCGTTCTTCGCCGGGTTCCCACGGACGGTCATACTGGTGACGTACCCGCGCACCCACGGCTTGTACCAACAGACGCATGGGCTTTCCCTGAACGGCGGCATACCCTTTGACCCGCAGGATGTTCAGCTCATTGGCTAGGCGTTCGATTTTGGCCACCAGTTGGGCCGGATCGGCTTGCTCGGGCAACTCGACGATGATGCTTTCGAAATCGTCATGCTCGTGATCATGGTGGCCGTCGTGATGCGAAGGGCGGGCGTCGATGTCATCCTCGGCGGCGGCTTCCAAACCCAACACAACGCGAACGTCCACCGCACCTTCGGCCACTTCGACCACGGGCAGGGGACGCGGCGCCTCGGCGGCGATGATCTCGCGTGCTTTTGCCACGCCTTCAGGGCCGGCGAGGTCGGGCTTGGTCAGCAGGATGATGTCGGCGCAGGAGATCTGATCCTCGAACACCTCGGACAGGGGCGTTTCGTGATCGATCGAGTCATCGGCCATGCGCTGGGCATCCACCGCTTCGACATTGGGCGCGAAGCGACCGGCGGCTACAGCCTCGGCATCGGCCAGGGCGATCACGCCGTCCACGGTGATTTTCGAGCGGATGTCGGGCCAGTCAAACGCCTTCAGCAATGGTTTGGGAAGCGCCAGTCCCGAGGTTTCGATAAGAATGTGATCCGGGCGCGGTTCCAGAGCCATCAGGGCCTCGATGGTGGGAATGAAATCATCTGCCACGGTGCAGCAGATGCAGCCATTGGCCAGTTCCATGATGTTTTCCGCCGGGCAATCGGGAATGGCGCAGGATTTCAGGATGTCGCCATCGACGCCTACATCGCCGAACTCGTTGACCACGACAGCAAGGCGCTTGCCCTGCGGGTTCTGCATCAGGTGACGCACCAACGTGGTCTTGCCCGAGCCCAGAAAGCCGGTGATCACTGTAACGGGGAGTTTTTCGAGGTTCGACATGTCAGGCTCCAATCGGGGGAATGCGCGAGGCACAGTTTTTTCGGAAATGTTCGGGGCGTTCGCGCCATTTCACCAAACCATCTTCAGTGGCCAGATACTTGGTCGCACCGTCGACAATGACGTCGACATGATCTGTTTCGCTCAGGTTTTCATAGACGAAGGTCCAGCGGCCCGGCCCGCCGCGCAATACGATCGAACAACCTTGATCGCAGTTTGACAAGCATTCTACGGCTTTCAGGGTGACACCGTCGGGCAGGTCAGCCTGTTCCAGGGCCTTGTGCAACAAAGCGCCCGGGCGTTGCGCGTCATCTTCGACAGGCAGGCCGCGACGGCAGGTGGTACAGACCAGCAACTCGACTGGTGTGGTCTCGGTCATGTCTCTCATCCCCCCAAATCCTCTTCGCGGGGGACGGGGTTTCATGCGGGCCACGATTGGTCACGGACCCGACACCGGAACACCCCGCCCGGTTTCAACTTCGGTTGTTGGCAGGTCTCCCGGCTTGCGGATGCCAGAGGAGGGCCTCTGTCGGATGTCCCGCCTTCCCGGCCTTTGGGCCAGTGGCATTGGGCATCCTCTCCGTTCACGGTCGCGGGGGCGGCTGCGTTTGGCGGCATGACCGTTGACGCATTCCCTTTTCATCGGCTGTCACCGACACCAACGAAAGGGACATGCGGCACCGCTGGCCTGCTTGTCAAGCGAGTCGCGCGTAACAATGATGCGGAGGAGTAGAAAGCGACCTGTGGGCGTCGATGGGCGGCATGTCGTCCGGGGTTCAGCCTGAGATGGGCCCGGCGACGAACGGTATCTCTACAAGGGTCGTACACTGTGTTGAGCTGATGCCTCGACAGAACCTGTCCCGATGATGGGAAAAGACCGCCGAACACCCCGGATCCTCTCGCGCTAATAGATGACGTTGATCATGAGCAGCGAAACGACCAGAAACAGCACAGTCATGATCCCGCCGGAACGCACGAAATCCATCACCTTGTATCCTGCCGGACCCATAATCAATGCGTTTACCTGATGGGTTGGGATGATGAAGCTGTTCGATGTGGAAATGGCGACGGTCAGTGCAAAAACCGATGGATTCCCACCAGCCGCTATCGCAATCGATATCGCCAAAGGCACCAGCAGGACAGTGGCCCCGACATTTGACATGACCAGAGAAAAAGCAGTCGCCAGAACAGCGATTCCGGTTTGCAGCGACCAGAGCGGCCAGCCGTCCAGAATTATCATGATCTGCTGGGCGATCCACGCAGCCGTGCCTGTGTTCTGTACAGCTTGTCCCAAAGGTATGAGGCAGGCGAGCAGGAATACGGTGTTCCACCCGACCGCGCGGTATGCCTCATCCACGCTGAGCACACGGGTCAACATCATGCCTACCGCTCCGGTAAGAAGGCAGAGCGAAAGCCGGACGTCCGTGAACAGGATCAATGACAGCGAAATGGCGAAAAATGCCAGGGCCCAGCCGACTTTTTGCGGCCTCAGTTCGTCCTGGGGGAAGTCCGTTGTCACAACGACGAAGTCCGGGTCGCGCTTGATCCGCATCAGGTTGTCCCATCTGGTATGCGCCACGAGCATGTCACCGGCCTGAAACTTTTCGAGCCCGATCTGAGTGGATTCGTGATCCTCGGTCTCGACATGGCTCAGCGTCTCTTCGCCGCGGTGAATGGCCAGCAGCGACATGCCATAGGTCTTGCGGAACAAAAGCTCGCGGGGGCATTTGCCGATCAGCTTGCTGTCTGGCGTGACGACCACCTCGGCCACGCCTGCATTGGTGGGGGCGAACTCTTCGACAAAAATGTCCAAATCCGGAAGAACGGTAAGCCCGTATTTCTTGGCGAACGTCTCGACCTCCCAACGGCGGCCGACGATGGCCAGCCGACACGGGGCCGCAATTTCGGCTGTCAAAACCTGAACCATCGAGGTTTTGCCGCGATAGAAGGTGGAAATGATGTACAGGTGGTTTTCGTGGTTGATGTCGGCCAGAATCTCTCCGACCAAGGGGCTGTCCTCGGGCACTACGACTTCGAACACGTCGGCTTTGAGGCCATAGACCCTTTGCAGGTATTCCTTTGTCCCTTGTCCGGTGCCCGTATTGTCAGGCCCTTCAGCCACGGGCAAAACCCAGCGTCCCAACAGCAAAAAGTAACCAATTCCCGTCAGAATCAGAACTGCACCGATCGGTGTGACCGAGAACAGGCTGAAGGGCTCCATTTTCTGAGAGGCCGGCAAACTGTCATTTGCCGTCAAGATCAGATCGTTCAGCAGGATAAGTGGAGACGACCCGACCATCGTCATTGTGCCACCCAAAATGGCGCAGAATCCCATCGGCATCAGCAGTCGTGACAGCGGTATACCTGACCGCGAAGAAATACGGCTGACAACGGGAAGAAACAGAGCAGCGGCGCCGACATTCTGCATGAACGAAGAAATGACGCCAACGGTTCCTGAGATGATTGGAACAACCCTGCCTTCCGATTTGCCACCATATTTGAGGATAACGGCAGCAACCTTGTTCATGATCCCCGTCTTGTCCAGACCAGCACCGACGATCATTACCGCAATGATCGAGATGACGGCATTGGATGCGAAGCCGTCGAACAGAAGGGTTACATCCGCCAGATTTCCCAGCCCGGGCGCGTAGCTGAGCAAGCCTATGAGAACCAGAACCAATATGGCGGAAAGGTCGATCCTGATGATCTCGGAGACGAACAAAAAAACGGTGAAAGCCAGAAGGGTACAAACGACCCCCATCTCAAAGGTAAAGGCAATGTGTTCCACAATACGTCCAGAACTTTTTCTTTGTTAGATTCCTAGTTCATCCTTCTCGCCTTGTCATGAAGTTTCGTTTTTCACTCACTTCGAGACATAATATTTCTCTAAGAATGGCGGTTTGAGTAGTGGTAAAAACCTCGTTTGACGAACACCAAACCCTGTGGTCGTGGTGTCCCGCACGCGGTTCAGCGCGTCGAACGTTTAAGCGGGCGGTATGCATGGGTCCGACGGTTCAACACAAACGGAATGCTGGCAAAAGTTCTGTTGGAAAACTTAGAACTGGCTGGTTGAACAGCGCCCTCAAATGCAGGTGAACGCAAATTGCAACAGTTTGATCCAACAAGCGACACGACCCGTAACACACTTGCCCCATTTAGTCTGGGCAGTCCCATGACCAGACTAAGTCCCCGCGTTGCCTACCATCCCAGATTAGGGCGGCGCGGGGAATTTTGATCCAAAGTGCAATTAACGCCGTACACAATTTACCCCTAACTGTATGCCCGCGTTGTTCACTTGGTTTCCCTCCGAACAACGCGGGTTTTTTGGGGGATGAGGGGGTAACGAGTGACCGCCCCGCCATAGTGCGGGGCTTTTTCTTGATTAGACATGACGCGAAATTCTATCATATTGTGACTAAACGTCATTGCGGCACGGGTTTCGTCATGGACAACACTGTACTCTATTTTTTGGTTGGCATCTTTGTCGTCGGGCTACTGACGATGGGTTACTACTCAAGGGGCAGCGGTGCTTTAATCTCAATTGTGATTGTGGTCGGCGTTATAGGTGCAATAATAGCTTACCTGAGTGGCTATTTCGGTGAACTGCCACAGTAGGTGCATGCATCCGGTTGAGAGGCAATGGATGATGTGACTGATCGAATTTGGTCCAAGACGACGATTATGTTGGCAAGAAAAGAACCAGCTTCGCAGTTCCTGTGAGTGAGTTTTGCGAAGCTGGCTAATCCCAACGGCACTGGGATGGTGGCCGCAGGAGGGGTTCGCATAGGACTATGCAACTTGTATCTACCACGAAATGACCGACACCGATAAGCGGGCATAAGAATAGGGGACTATCCAAAAGTATAGCTAATTGTGACCGACTGGCCCGCGTAGTTCCGGTTCGGTCGGCAAAGCGTGGTCTGGTGGTTCAATGCCGTGCTGAATCAGCCACTCAAGGACAGCGACCCAGTCGTCTTGTAGCGACGGTTTGCTGCGATACTCGCGCAAACATTCCAGTTTGCATTTCAGGTCATAAGGAGTCGTCCGCGGCCATTTTTTCATGCTGCATGTTCTAATTTTGTTCCGCGTCGGGTCAATGCCGCTATGCACCCTTAAACAACAACCCTTCCCACAGGTTCATGATTTCCCGGCGCTTTCTCAGGCGTCGGGATCGGTTGTAGGTTCGTGCAACCCCGCGTGATGTTGCTGCGGCCTGATGGTTCAATATCCGGGTCACTTCGTTTTCATCCGCGCCGTGTTCGCACAGATGCGTGGCGAACGATCTGCGTATGTCCCTGATCTGGAACTTCCTGACGGGGATATATGCGTCAACGAACCAGCGTCGTTTGACGTGTGCGGTTGTTTTGAAATCCTGAAACTGGTTCGGCTGCATCGCGGCCAGAACGAAAGCTCGACCGGCCAACGGTATGACGTGGCTGGTGCCGTTCTTATAAGGCGGGATCACCATGCACTGATCGCGCACCAGAGCCGGGTTGAATTGCATCAGATCGCTGGGTCTCTGGCCCGCCCGGATGAGCAATTGCAGGAACTGGCGCCACGGCTTGCCCTGATACTGTGCGGCCTCATACAAGGCGCGTAGCTGGTCCAGCGTCAATGTCTGTTCGCGTGGTGTTTCTCGGGCTGGCAGGATTGTCGGTGCCAGCGTCGTCCAATCATTGGCCCGCCCGTACCGCCAGAAATGCGTCACCGCTGCCCTGTACCGGCTTCGGGTGCTGGTTTTCCACCGGCTGAGTGCATCCGACAGGTCGGAATTGGTGGTCGTGTGCATGTGAGAACATGAGTTTGATTCAAGTGCCCGCTCCTACTGCGTCAGGCGTTCACCGCCATGTTTGAGTTGGTCCAGATGGTCGATCTTATATCGTGCGAGTGCATCGCGTATCAGCATGGGTGTTCCCGTAAAATCCGTGAACATGCCCTGCTGACAATCGTCAGGGTTTTTGGGGTCATTACATTGCAACGGGTTAGCGTCAGAATACAACTTGGAGGCGAGTACCGGAATCGAACCGGTGTACACGGATTTGCAAGAGATCAACATCAAGAAACGTCGATTGAATTCAATGCTATAAGCGGGGTAATTTCCAGTGTGTGCCGTTTTGCGTACGGAGTGTTCTTCCCGCAAACGATTTATTCAACTGGTTTTCTTTGCAGCTTCCCGCGCGTTTTTGAAAACCAACATGAGAACAAACATACATGCAAACAGACCTGTCACGTCACCAATAAAATAGCCAACAAGCGTGTCTGTGTTGTGGCTAAATGCTAAGCCCATCCCAAAGGTGTTGATCACGGATGCGATGCTGCCCGCGATCATGACATCCTTCCAATTCGCTCTCTTGTCCGCTGTTACTCTAAAATCCATCCCAAGTTTCGCCAGTGCCCAAAAGGTCAATGCGGCGCAAGCCACTCCAGAAAATGCGCCCGCTAATCCCAGTGCTGTAAACCCCTCCGCGCCAAAGTTTAGCCAGTGGGTAAGTAGCGCAGTAGGTGCGATTAGCGGGATAGCTTTCCAGCCCATCAACCACGCAGACAATATGCGAACGCCATGTGGCAGAAACAACAGGCTGGCATAGGGTGCTAGATTTGGGGCGGATTGTGTTTGGAAGGGGAGAAGGATGTAAATTGATATTGCGAAGGCGAGCATGTTTGCCGTGGATATCACGATAAACGGTGTCGCTAGGCTTTCGTTGTTACGTGCTTTCAACTGCTCAGCTCTTTTGACACAACATATGCGGATCGCTGTCGTCCTTGCGTATGTTGCAAGTACCCTGCTTCTATTAGTTCCCGTAAAGCTCTAAAAAAGGCACTGCGTGACACGCCGCTCAGCAATTCATGTCGCCGCAGTTCCTCTGTCTCTACCGTTTTTGAAGCTTCGCTCAACAGTGTTGCTGCGTATACGATATTTCTCTGCACGGCACTTAAATCATCAATGCCTAGGTCACGCTCCATGCCTAGGAGCAATTGCTTCAGACGTGCTAATTTCTCAATGCCAGTCATGCCTAAGCTCAACAATGCAATACCATATGCCCTTAACATAGAGCTTGACTGCTGCATTCAACAAGTCCCAAATTGGCACTTATAATTTAAGCGTGAACCGCTTTTGCTTCGCGTTAGTGAGAAAAGTTGGAGGATTGAGGAAGTGAAAATTTATTTGGCAAAAGTAACTTTGGTGGCGGCGATTGTCGTAGCTACATTGAGTGCCCCGTCGTATGCGGGCGGTGTGAGATTTGAGCAGAGCGCGTCGAACTTGCCAAATTCATACAAGCGGTTGCGTAAAGTTGACGGTATTAAAGCAAAGCGTGTCCATTCATTTTCTATCTATGGCGGTGATTGCGTAACGTCTGCCTACGGCGATGGTACAGGTAAGGGCGATTGTTCATATGGTTCTGTCCGTTCAATGCTTAGGGAAGCAAAGAGCGATGGCACTTGGGTTTTCGCTCAACCATCAGAGGCTTGGTATGGGTGGGATATGCTTGTTCCAGCGAACTTTCCTACACAAGGGTCACAGACCAAGGGAAGTTACATTTTTACTCAATGGAAGGGTGGCGTGTGCCCTCATGCTTCAATCAACCACTCTACACGCAAGGGCCAAGGCGACACTATTTATTTGCGTCTCCAAGCGCCGCGCGACGCTGCAAATCACGACTGCAGGGACATTGCTCGCATTCCGTTGATGAACATGCGTGACTTCAAAAACCAATGGCGAAACTTTCAAGTCTACGCCAAATGGTCCCACAAGGCAGACGGACAAATCATCGTCTACATAGATGGTCAGCAAGTTGCGAATTACAGCGGACCAACTCTGAACGTTGCTCCAAATGCCCCGCTCAAAAAGGCAAAAATGAACCACTTTGATATAGGCGTCTATCTGTGCTGCACGGCAGGGGTTAAGCATGTCCGCCCAGGCACGATTTACTTCGCGAATGTGAAACGAGCCGACAGTCGAAAGAATCTGGGTAGATAGGTTTTGCTAATATCTAGAAACCCATTCTTGAGATAAATGGGTCCTTCTTCAAAGCTGGATGTCTTTAATGCATTTTGGGAGTCAGTGTGCTGCAATTGGGATTGCGCGAAGCAGCAAGTAAAACTAGCACTTTCGGAAAGTAAATCTCCTGCGGGAATGCCTTATTCTTTGCGTCAAGGTAAGCTTTCAACGAGACGCTGTACGTGCTCGAACTTGATACATCAAGCAGGTAATTGAGAACGTCGTAAGCGTCTTCCCTGTCAATTTCTGTGATAATTTTATGGTAGGATGACCAAGCCGCACCCTGCCCAATAAAGACTGGCGAGATCCCTGCAGCGGCACGCGAGAGCCAAAAGTCACTAGAAATTCGTTCTTTGTTTTTGGTCAGCAATTCCAAAATGGTTTTGTGAGGCAAAAACTTACTAGCTACGAACAAAGCGCAATGGAGCCCTATATCACTCTGTTCAGCGGCTAGATGGCAAAACTCTTCTGCCAGAGCAATACACTTTTGCGTTCTTCTGAACTTCGCGTGAAGCATGTACCCAGATGTATCAACCAATGATGCATCGTCCACAAATTGCCCGCTGCGAAGCAACTTCAGGATTGCAGCGAGGTTGCTATTGTTTTTTCGTGATTTTCCTAAATACCGCAGCGCAGTCGAACGCATTCCAGGGTCATTTTTGATAAGCCAGAGAAGGTCTTGCTCTGGGACACCTCCGCCGCACTGATACATCAGGCTTAGAATGTACTTATGGATTTTGGAACCATTGCCAGCATTGAAACGAGATTTTTTACCTGGTCCACCAGACGGCGAGCGGCATAGCCAAGCTTCATAAAGCGATGCCAACAACTGGCGCGCCCATTTGAGATGCCTGCCTTTTTCTATAATCGTCTCGAAGCGAGCTAATGTTAAGTTTTCTGCTATGCAAAAATGTACGTTGTCCGTTGTCAGGGATTTTGGGACAGATGGCTGCCTGAGCTAAGAGAGGATCTGGCGCATCTGGTTGGTTTGATTA
>NZ_JBXWNR010000019.1:0-71677 GCF_059610465.1 Ruegeria sp. CDSC085
TAATCAATCCAGACAGATGAGCCAGATCCTCTCTTAGATTACGCCGCCATCTGTCCCAAAATCCCTGACGACGGACAGGTGATCTGCACCACTGGCGATGGAGCAGATCTGGATGAGTTCTTCGGCCACATGAGTGTGTGGGGCAACAAGGGTTGGGCGACCCGACGAAAAGCACATCGGTTCATTGAATAATCGGAATTTGCCCTTTCGTTTTGGTGACCAGGTCCGTCGTGCTCTCAGAGAAAAGGCAACTCGCAAAGCGTTCCGCCAACCGGTCCAGCGCCACGTTTTACCGTGACCCTGTCGCCGGGTTCGGCATCGACCGAGACCAAAGCAAAGCCGATATTCTTTTTCATCCGGAAAGACCAGGCGCACGTCGTCAAATCACCAATTTTTACCCCCCCTTTCTCTATGTCGTTCCAAGTGAATTCTGGATTTGCAGGACTGCCAGCGTCCAGTACAACCCCCAACTGATGCCGTTTCGGCCCCTCATCCGCAATACGGCGCAACGCATCGATCCCAATCGTGTCGTCAGGCACATGCAAGTCCACATATTTGCCCATGCGGACTTCGTAGGGATTGGTCTGTCCATCGGTGTCGCCTCCATAGGAAACGAGACCGCTCTCGACTCGCTCACTCCAGTTGGGGTTCCCTGGACCAATACCGTGTGGCTGGCCGGCCTCTTTGACGATGTTCCAGAGTGCAGTGCCTTTGGCACTATCCATCAGGTAAATCTCGAACCCACCTTGTTTGGACCAGCCCGACCGGGCGACGGCGACCGGAATACCGTCAATTTCGGTTTCCCGGAACCAGAAGTATTTCAGGTCTCGCACCCAATCACCAAAGATCGAGGCAACCACAGTTTCCGCCTTGGGACCCTGCACGGCCAGAGGTGAGACATCAGGCTCACTGACTTCCACATCCAATCCGCGCTCCCGTGCGACGGCTTCGGCCCAGAACCAGATATTGCTGTCCGCGATAGACAGCCAGTAGCGGTCTTGGTCCAGCTTCAGCAGGATTGGATCGTTGATAAGCACGCCATGATGGTTGCAAAGTGGAACATACTTGCCTTGGCCCATCTTGCATTTTGACAGGTCTCGCGGCGCAAGGATTTGCGCCAGACGCCCGGCATCTGGGCCCTTTAGCTGCACTTGCCGCTCTACCGCAACATCCCACATCGAGACATCGTTGATGATGCGCCAGTACTCCTCCTCTGGGCTGCCATAGGAGGTCGGCATCAACATGTGATTGTAAGTTGTCATGGCACACACACCATCGGCCAAGGTGGCCTCATAGAAGGGTGATGTGCGCAGACGCGTGGACGGAGAAATAGAGAACATGGCTTGATCGCGATTTAAGGGAGACAAGAGAAGGCCGCCGGTCCGGGTGGAACCGGCGACCCAAGTTCAGTTGACTGGTGCCACTGACGGGGAGAAAGCAGCCTTAGGTAAGCCAGATATTGCGTAGAGTCTGACCAAACCCACCAAGAGTTCCAACCGGATGGGGTGTGTACCCCATAACGTTTTGTGCTGTTGCCTCAAGTTGGTTCTGGAACACGGCGTTCACAAAGCCGCCATCGTCGTTCATCATATGCAACATGTCGCAATACATCTGCGCGCGTTTTGCCTCATCCAATTCGGCGCGGGCCGCCAGGATCATGGAATCGAATTCGTCAGAACCCCACATGGTCTCGTTCCAACTGCCACCCTTCATGTGAGCGATGGTCAGGAAGGCATCGACAGTAGGTCGAGCGTTCCAGCCCGACATGGTCATTGGTTTCTGCATCCAGGTGTGGGTCCAGTACCCGTCCGATGGGGTTTTTATCACATTTACATCTACCGCTCCCTTTGCAGATTGCTGGAAAGTCAAGGCAATGTCGTTTGCCGAATTCCCAGCAGTCTCGGACGTATGGAGGTCGAAGCCCGAAACCCCTGCCTTGTCGAAGTAGAACTTTGCCTTGTCGGGATCGTATTCGGCAGGCTTTACGTCCGGGCACCAGTACTTGTAGGTCGGGCCAATCGGTGTGTCTGCTGAAATAGTACCTATTCCCTTGAACACCTGGTTCAAAACAAGTTCGCGGTCCAACGCGTGTTTGACACCTTTACGGAAATTCGCGTCATTTGTCGGAGCGCGGTCCACCATCATCACCATGTTGGTAAACGAACCAGTCGGCGTATTGTGAAGCGTCACAGCGTCGTTGGAGTTGAGCTGATCAACAGCGAAGGCCGGAACGTCGTATACGGAGTCTACATCCCCCGCTAACAACGCGCTCAACATTGCGTTTGCGTCCGGAACAGGGATGAAATCCAAGCCATCTAGGTAAGGCTTACCGTCCTCATAGTAGTTTTCGAAACGTTCGAAAACCACTCGCTCGCCGGGAATGAATTCCATCACCTTGAACGGGCCGGAGCCAATTGCATTCGTGAAATCGCTGTGCCCGGCTGGATGGATGGACAGATGGTAGTCTGACATGATCACCGGCAGGTCTGCATTGCCGGAGGACAAGGTGATCTTTACGGTCATAGCATCGGGTGCATCGATTGCAGTGACTGTCGAAAGCAGAGCCTTGGCAGGCGATTCCGAACCCTCGGCAATGTGGCGCGACAGGCTTTCGACTACATCGGCTGAGGTGACGTTCTGACCGTTGTGGAAAACTAGGCCAGCGCGCAACTTGAATGTCCATTCGGTCGCTGCATCGTTGACACTCCATTCCTCTGCAGCGTCGCCTTCGACCTCAAGCGAGGGTAGCAAACGAGTCAATCGCTGGTAGACGCAATTGCCGTAGACTGCATCCGAAGTATCCGTCATCCTGACGGGCTCTAGGGTATCATCGGTGTTGCCCTGCGCGATCCGCAGCCAGCCACCGCGTGTTGGCGACTGAGCGTATGCGGGACCAGCCTGGGCAAGAATGCTGCTGGCTGTGGGCACCAATAAACCAAAAGCGCCTGCGCGTTTGAAAAAACCGCGACGACTGAGCGATCCCGCCTTATATTGGCGTACCAAGCTATCGATGTCGGACATTTTTTCCTCCCAGATGACCGATGCGGGTTGCACCCGCTGTTCATCGAAGTTTGAGCGGACGGCACCCTGTACACAAACAACCGATTCCATGACATTGCCATAACTGAGGTTATGGAAATGTCAGCAGACTTCGAAAAGCCCAGCCGCACCCATACCACCGCCAACGCACATGGTGACGACCACATATCGAACCCCGCGCCGCTTCGCCTCAATCAACGCGTGGCCAACCAACCGGGAGCCAGTCATTCCATAGGGGTGACCGACGGAAATCGCGCCGCCATTCACGTTTAGCCTTTCGGGGTCAACACCCAGCTGATCCCGGCAGGGAATGGCCTGGGCTGCGAATGCCTCGTTCAATTCCCAAAGACCAACGTCATCCACTTTCAATCCGGCACGCTCCAGTAGCTTTGGAACAGCATAAACTGGTCCCATGCCCATCTCCTCCGGAGCGCAACCTGCCACAGCAAGGCCCCGGTATACGCCTAGTGGAGCGACGCCGCGCCGTTCGGCCATACGGGCCGACATCAGCACACAGGCCGATGCCCCGTCGGACAATTGGCTCGCGTTTCCTGCGGTCACGACACCGGCTTCAACAACCGGCTTCAGCCCCGCAAGCGTTTCGATTGTCGTTCCCGGCCGGTTGCCTTCGTCCTGCCTAACCGTAACGGATTCTTCGGTAATTTCGCCAGATTCACGGTTTTTGACCAGCTTGGTCGCTGTTACAGGTACGATTTCATCGTCGAATGCTCCTGCAGCCTGGGCGGCGGCCGTGCGTGTTTGCGACAGTGCCGCGAATTCATCCTGTGCCTCACGAGTTACCCCGTGCAGACGCGCTACATTTTCGGCGGTTACAAGCATCGGCATATACGCGTGCTCTGAGGCTTGGACTACGGCTGGGTCTTTTTCGTCCATGACCCAGTCGAAATACCTGGCCTGCACCGCGGAAATGTTCTCTTGTCCTCCCGCCACGACAATGCCCATTCCGTCGACCGAAATCTGTTTTGCCGCTGTGGCAATGGCCATCAGGCCCGAGGCACATTGACGATCGAGAGTCTGGGCTGCAGCCGTTGCCGGGAGACCACCTGCAAGCGCTGCCAGGCGGGCGATGTTCAGGCCGGCAGTCCCAGCGGTCAGGACCGATCCCAGCACCACATCTTCTACCTCTGCTGGATCGATACCGGCCCGACTGACGGCGGCTCGTATGGCGTGTCCAGCGAGTGTCGGCGACTTCGAGTTATTGAAGGCACCCTTGAAAGCCAACCCTATGGGTGTTCGAGCGGTTGATACGACAACGACATCTTTCATATCACGAACCTTCCTATTAGATGAACCGGGCCCTAAGGGCCTTCTTGTCCAGTTTGCCAACCGACGTTCTTGGCAAGCTGTCGGTAAATTCAATCCGGTCTGGGATCGCCCATTTCGAAATCGCCCCTTGGTCAACCGCCACATCGAACGCCATACGAAGACGGTCGTAGGTTTTTTCGGTTTCATCACAGCAGGTAACAATCAGCATAGGGCGTTCCCCCCATTTCGTGTCTGGAACGCCAATGGCGGCCGCTTCACTCACACCTTCAACGGTGCTCGCTAGGTTTTCCAATTCAAGCGAAGACACCCATTCGCCTCCGGTCTTGATCACATCTTTAACCCGGTCGGAGATCCGCAACGTGCCCGTTTCGTCGATGAACCCGACATCTCCAGTATGCAGCCAGCCGCCTTGCCAAAGTGCCTCCGTCCCGGCCTCGTTTTTCAGATAACCTTGAGTTAGCCAGGGCGCGCGCGCCACAATTTCTCCCGTCGTCCTTCCATCGCGAGGGGCATCGTTCATATCCCCATCAACCACACGGATTTGCACAAATGGCGCGGGTTTTCCTGTTGCAATCCGAGCGCTCAGCGGTGTTTGCGGGTCCCGCGTGGCCATCATGTCCGCCACTGTCAGGAACGGACAGGTCTCTGACATGCCATAGGCAGCGTGCACGTCAACTCCGTGCTCTAATGCCTGCCTTGCCAGACCTTCGGACAGAGCAGAACCGCCTATGATGACCTTCCAGTTGCTGAGATCTGTTTGCGCGACTTCAGGTGCATTCAGAAGCATCGCAAGTATCGTCGGTACACAATGCGAGAACGTAACACCGTGCTTTTCGATTAGCCCCAACAGGCGGGCGGGATCGTAACGACCAGGATAGACTTGTTTAAGGCCCATCAATGTGGCGACATAGGGTATGCCCCAACCATGCACATGAAACAGCGGGGTTATCGGCATGTAGACATCGCTCCGGTTCAGCCCGCCGCCAGGTACCGGGCCTAACCCGGCCGCGACCGCCATTGTGTGCAAAACCAGTTGGCGCTGGGAGTAGCTGACCCCCTTGGGATCACCTGTGGTACCGGTCGTGTAGAAAAGCGTCGCTCGGATATTCTCGTCAAAATCCGGGAATTCTTGCTCCGGTTCGCACTGCTGCAGCAGGGCCTCGTACTCGCCTTCCGAGGACTCCACCTCGGGGAACACCCCATCGTCGCTGAGGATTACCAACCGCCAAGGCCGCTCGATCCGCTCAGAGATCTCGAGTAGAAGTGGCAAAAAGTCGACGTGGCACAGGATTACGTCGTCCTCTGCATGGTTGATCGTGTAGAGGATCTGATCCGGCGACAATCGGATGTTCACGGTATGCAGCGTGGCCCCGATCATCGGAATAGCAAAGAAACACTCGAGATACCGATGGCTGTCCCAATCCAGAACGGCCACAACGCTACCCTCACCCACGCCAAGTGAGCGCAACGCCCCTGCAGCCTGGCCGACGCGCCTGGCAAAAGTGCGGTAGTCATACCGCTTCGTATCGGCGTGTACGATCTCCTGATCTGGCGTGTTTGCCAGCGGCGTGGCGAGGATTTGCTTGATCAACAATGGGTAGGAATAGGCAGTCATGGGCATCTCCGATCGCCCCAGTCTTTGCGTTCTCCAGCCCTGCGGAACAAACAACAAAATCTCGGTCTTTGCCCAAACAAAAGAATACACATGCCTTTGCTATAACCAAAACGACCCCAATCTGGTCGCTATGGTTGTTTGTCTCGCTTCAAGCTTGCGCCGAATATGCCGGAAGCCTTGAAGGGAGGACCAAGGTGTACCGAATTATTCTGACCCGCCTGGCTCAGGGTTTACTAACCTTGCTCCTTGCTTCCATCATTATCTTCGGCGCGACGGAAATCCTTCCGGGCGACGTTGCTGAAGCCATTCTAGGACAAAGCCGCACCGAAGAATCGCTTGCCGCGCTTCGCGAAGAGATGGGACTCAACCGCCCTGCAGTAGTGCGTTATCTCGATTGGCTGGGCGGTATGATTCAAGGGGATCTGGGGACATCATTGGCCACCAAGCGACCTGTGGCTGACATGATAGAAAGCCGTATGTGGAACACTCTGCGGCTTGCGCTTTTGGCAGCGGCAATCTCGGTTCCGATGTCTTTGGCTCTTGGCCTTTGGTCTGCGATGCGCGCCGGTGGCCGGATCGACAAAACTCTTGCCATGACCACACTTGCGTTGATTGCAGTGCCTGAATTCTTCATTGGTCTCATTCTGATGAAAGTTTTTGCAGTCGAACTAAAGTGGCTCTCCGCGTCGGCCAACACGCGGCCCTACTTTGATTTCTGGCAGAATGTCCGGGCCTTGGCTCTCCCCGTGGCCACCCTCAGTTTTGCCGTTCTGGCGCACATGATGCGGATGACACGTTCGTCCGTCATCAACATCTTCACCTCCCCATACTTGGAGATGGCAGCACTCAAGGGCTTGCCCAAGCGTAGGCTGGTTTTGCGCCACGCGCTGCCTAACGCGCTGTCGCCGATCTTCACGGTTATTGCACTTAATCTGAGTTACATGGTGTCTGGTGTCATTATCGTTGAAACCGTGTTTGGCGTACCCGGCTTAACGCGGCTTCTGGTCGACGGTGTCACTCTGAGGGACATTCCACTCATCCAGGCCTGTGCAATGATTTTTGGCACTGTCTATATCCTTCTGAATCTACTGGCCGACGTCCTGTCCATCATGGCGAACCCGCGCTTAAGGTACCCAAAATGAGCGAAGCAACCGATATCCCCACTCCCCGGGCCTCCGTCTTTGCGGGCCTGCGCCTGACCTGGACTGCAGGTATTGCCGGCGCGGTGCTGCTGTTCTGGCTCATCCTTGCGTTTTTTGGGCCATGGATCGCACCCCATGGTGAAGCCGAAATCATCTCAGGCCAGACCTTTGCACCAATAGGCGAAGGCGGTTTGCTGGGTACTGACAAGCTGGGACGAGATGTATTGTCCCGCCTGATCTATGGAGTACGTACAACGCTGTTGCTGGCGCTTGTCACCACCATGATCTCTTTTTTATTCGGCGTCGCACTCGGTTTTGCCGCCGCGATTCTGAGAGGCTGGTTCGATATCGTAGTAAGCCGCGTTGTCGAGGCATTCATGGCTTTCCCCTCCACCCTATTGGCTTTGGTTGTCATAGGCGCCTTCGGTACTTCTATCACAGTGCTTGTTCTGACTGTTGGGTTGGTCCTCTCGACCAGCGTATTCCGTGTCTCTCGAGCACTTGGTTATGACATCGGCGTTATGGATTTTGTCGAGGCTGCCCGTGCGCGGGGCGAAGGCACCTGGTGGATTCTGACACGTGAGATCTTACCCAATTCCATGGCCCCCTTGATTGCCGAGTTTGGCCTTCGATTCACCTTTTCGATCCTGTTCCTTTCGGGCCTGTCGTTTCTTGGCCTAGGAGTGCAAGAACCTGCGGCCGACTGGGGGCTCATGGTGCAGGAAAACGTGGGTGGGCTGTTCCTCGGTTCGTCCGCAGCGCTTATACCAGCTGCATGCATTGCCTCCTTGACCGTTTCCATGAACCTGCTTGTTGACTGGTTCCAACAGCGCCAGCAAGGCGAAACTGTTCTGGAGAAGATCGACCAATGACCGACATTCTGACCATTAAGGACCTGCGCGTCGAGGGACGCCCCCCAGGCGGTAACTATGTGCCAATTGTCAAGGGCGTGTCCATGAGCGTCGCCAAGGGCGAGGTGTTGGCACTCATTGGCGAAAGCGGCTCGGGCAAATCTACGATCTCTCTGGCATCAATGGGCTTTGCCCGCCCCGGCTGTCGCATCTCAGGGGGTGAAGTCTGGCTGAACGGACGGGACATTATGAAATTACCCCCACGCGACCGCCACAGCTTGCGCGGGGACGAAGTGTCTTACGTGGCACAATCGGCGGCAGCCAGCTTCAATCCTGCGCTTAGGATCGGCAAGCAAGTTGTCGAGGCACCTCTTTGGCATGGCACCGGAGATGCCGAAACTCTAACCGCGAATGCAATAGAGCTTTACCGCAAACTTGACTTGCCCGCCGCGGAAACCGTCGGCGACAAGTTTCCACATCAGGTTTCGGGCGGTCAGTTGCAGCGCTTGATGGCTGCAATGGCCATGTCCTGTGGACCCGACCTTCTGATACTCGACGAACCCACCACTGCGCTTGACGTAACGACCCAGATCGAGGTGCTGAAAGCCTTTAAGGACATTATCCGCGATCAGGGTACCGCCGCGATTTATGTCACACATGATCTCGCCGTAGTCTCGCAGGTGGCTGACCGAATTCTAGTGCTAAAAAACGGCGAGATGGTCGAGGAAGGCACAACGGATCAGATCTTGCATCACCCACAGCACGAGTACACTCGCACACTGATGGAGGCTGTCCGTCCTGCTCCACACTTGGTGAAACACGTGGAGACAGATCTGACTCAGAGGCCGGTGATTTCGGCACGGAACGTGACTGCGGGTTATGGAGCTCTGACCATTCTCTCTGATGTATCGGTCGATGTACCTGCCGCTTCGGTCGTGGGCGTAATTGGCGAAAGTGGTTGTGGAAAAAGCACACTTGCCCGAGTTGTTGCGGGCCTCACACCGTTAAAGGGCGGAGAAGTCCAACTCGATGGCAATACCGCCGCTCCAGCAGTGAAGGATCGGTCGATTGAAACGCTCAAGGATTGCCAGATCGTCTTTCAAATGGCTGACACGGCGCTAAACCCTCGGCAACGGATCAGCGATATCCTGGGCCGTCCTCTGGAATTCTATCTGAACCTCAAGGGGCGCGCACGCGCGCAGAAGGTCGGCGACCTCTTGGAACTGGTCGATCTTCCTCGCGATTTCGCCTCCCGCTATCCCGGAGAGCTGTCTGGTGGGCAAAAACAACGCATTAATCTCGCTCGCGCGCTTGCCGCCGAGCCCAAGGTGATCCTTTGTGACGAGGTGACTTCGGCGCTGGACACCGTGGTGGCCGCAGGTGTGATCGAACTCCTGAAATCGCTGAAGGACAAACTGGGCGTCGCCTACATGTTTATCAGTCACGATCTTTCCACCGTAGCTTCTTTCGCCGATGAGGTGGTTGTACTGTATGCCGGACGTGTCGTCGAAAAGGGACCATCAAAAGCGGTTTTTCGCCCGCCTTTTCACCCCTACACAAAGCTGTTGCTATCTTCGGTGCCCGAGATGCGCCAAGGCTGGCTGGAAGGCGTGGCAGATACAAGCGAGGCAAAGGCGGCTAGCGCTGGCAGCGTCGAAATCGGTGCGCGGGGCTGCCCCTTCGCCAACCGCTGCACCCATATCATTGCGGGAACATGTGATACTCGGACTCCACCTTTGCATGACCTACCCGGTGGATTGAGCATCGCTTGCCATTTGACCCAGACGAACCTGCCCCTGGACTGACGTCGCCTCAGTCCACCAGCGCCTGGTAACTCAGAACTCTCAGCTCACGGCGCAGGGTATAGGCGCTCGAAGGAATTAGCTGCGTCATAAGTATCACAGTCATCTCCTCGATCGGGTCCACCCAAAAGGCGGTCGAGGCCATACCGCCCCAGGCAAATTCACCGGGTGAGCCGATGATCTTGGCCCGCGCCGGGTCTAACATCACCGACACACCGAGTCCGAAGCCAACCCCCTCAAAGGTAGTTTCGCTGAAATGAGCCTGTCCCCGGCTCGCCAAATCGCCGCCCATGTGATTGCATACCATTAGATCAAAAGCCTTGCGCCCCAGTAACCTGCCTCCGTCACATCTGCCGCGCCGAAGAAGCATCGTTGCAAAACGCTGGTAGTCGTCCATTGTGGAGAGCAACCCACCGCCCCCGCTTTCCAAGGTAACCGGCGCAATGAAACCTTTCTGATCATCAGAAGCAACAAAGCCGCCTGGCGCGCGGTCATAGAGCGTGGCCAAGCGGCCAGACTTATCGGCCGATACGGCGAAGCCTGTGTCCACCATTCCGAGCGGATCAAAGATCCGTGTCTTAAGAAATTCGCTGAGAGGCTGACCACTGATAACCTCGATCAAATGGCCGAGAACATCCGTCGAAAGGCCATAAAACCAACGGTCACCCGGCTGAAAGGCCAAGGGAAAACTCGCTAGCACTTCAACAGCTTTCGCCATCGTCGTAAGACCTCTGTCAAAGTCGAGACCGCTATCCGAAAGGGCACGCTCCAGCTCGTTTCCCTGCGGATCACCATAGACGATCCCCGCCTGGTGTGTGAGAAGATCATGGATTGTAATACCCCGGTCAGCTGGCTCGGTCTCGTTCAGAGCGTGACCAGGACCCTTCCAGACCTGCGGGTTTGCGAAATCTGGGAGAAAGTCGCAAACAGGCTGATCCAGTTGAAACGCCCCTTCTTCGTAGAGCATAAGCAGGGCGAGCGAGGTCACAGGTTTGGTCATCGAATAGATGCGCCAAATAGTATCAGGTAATACAGGCCGCTTCGACTTTGCATCGGCAAATCCCGCACGCTCCGAAAAACATATCTTTCCCCGGCGGGATATTTGCACAGCCAGACCAGAAAGGCGTCCGTCATGCACATGGGCGTTCATCCAATTGGTGATGCGCGACAGCTTAATCGGGTCTAATCCCAAGGTATCTTCTGGTTGCAAGTCGTCAGCTCCATATTGTCTCAACGTCAATCTGCACCGAGATTCTCTTGGCGTTCAAGCGATGGATAATCTATCTATAACCTAACTGAAATTATGCTTGAGTTGGCCATGAGCACACGGCGACTTCCCCACCTGACCTGGCTGCGCGCATTCGAAGCGTCGGCCAGGCATCTGAGCTTTACCCATGCGGCGCAGGAACTGAACCTGACACAAGCAGCGATCAGCAAACAAGTGAAATTGCTGGAGCATTACTTGCGCGAGCCGCTCTTTGAGCGCAAACCCAGAAGTCTGGTCCTGACCAAAGTGGGCGCCGCCTATCTACCGAAGGTCAGAGACGGCTTTGAACGCCTGGCCGCGGGAACCGAGGAAGTGTTTGGCCTGCGGCGCTCCGAAGTCCTGACCGTGCGGGCGCCGGTCGGGTATTCAGTTAACTGGATCGCGCCGCGACTTCAGGGATTCTTTGACCGCCACCCGGACACTGAAGTGCGTCTGGTCTCAAGTGTATGGGGAGATCAGTTCGACAATGAGCGGTTTGATCTCGATATCCAATACGGCACAGGGAAGTGGCCAGGATACAAAGCCGACCGGTTAACTTGGGAGGTGATCAAACCGGTTTGCTCTCCAATTTTGCTTGAGGGTTCCAAAGCGATCCGCAAACCAGATGATCTTGCCCACCATCGCCTGCTACACGTGCTCGGTTACGAGGAGGGTTGGGCTGACTGGTTGCGTTATGCAAAGGCAAGCGGTGTCAACTCGGGACAGGGGTTACAGTTCGACACCTCGCTGCTTGCTTTCGAGTTTGCCTCTCGTGGTGGCGGTGTAGCTTTAGCACGGTCCTCAATGTGCGGCGTCGAGATCGAGCGCGGACGACTTGTTGAACCCTTCGAGCTCGAAGCGCCCCTGCAGGAGGCTTTCTACTTGATCGCACCGGAAGCGGATCGCGACCATCCTGATGCCCAAAATTTTCGCGAGTGGCTGATCGAGACGTCAGAAAACGACCTCGAAAACAAGCGCATTCGAGAGACCTATCCGGCTTGAAGCCGCACGCCTGCGTCAAGACGAATGGTCTCGCCGTTCAGCATTGGGGTTTGGATGATGTTAACGGCAAGGCGCCCAAATTCCGCGGGCTCGCCAAACCTGTTTGGAAACATCCGGCCATCTAGCATCCCGTCGATTACCTCCTGCGGAATATGATCAGCGATCGGAGTGCGAAATAATCCGGGCGCAATTGTCATGACCCGCACTCCGCGGGGCATGAATTCACGGGCGGCCTGCAATGTCAGACTGGCAATCGCGCCCTTTGAAGCCACATAAGCCCCCTGCCCAATTTGACCCTCGATTGAAGTAATCGAGCCTGTGTTGATGATAATCCCGCGCTCGCCATCTTGATTGAGCGGCTCCTGCTGCATCATCCGGGCTGCGCATTTCGTCATGACGCTGACGGTTCCCATCAGGTTGACGTTGATCACCCTCGCGAAAGCTTCCATATCAACTGGACCGTCCCGTCCGACAAGTCGCATACCGCCGGGGATGCCCGCACAGTTGACAACTATGCGAATTGGTCCGCTCCGGTCTTCGGCCAGATCCAAAGCGGCCTCGACCGCAGAACTGTTGATAACATCACAACCTATGCCAAGCGCGCCGATTTCCGCTGCCGCGTTTTTTACCCGAACTTCATCGAGGTCCAGCAAGGTAACTCGTGCTCCGGCTTTGCTGAGCGCCTGTGCAGTAGCAAGCCCCAGTCCTGATCCTGCCCCGGTCACGATCGCAGATAGTCCTTCAATATCCATGCGTGATAATCTCCGTTTGTTCAAAACTTCTTAACCCAGAACCAGAAGTTAAACATCGAAGTTCTATTTACCCTTTGGCCAACCAAAAATCATTTTGCCTCCGCGTGCAGTGCAATATGTCGGGACGGACGGGTCACAAACCTGCGCTGTTGTTTGGAACAATTGCTCCGCGATAAGCGACTTCAGGCGGGTTGAGTCACACCCGCGACATGCCTTGTTGACAACTTCGGCAGGATATCCCGACAGACGTAAATGCCGCGCTGAGAAGAAGTTCAGTTTAGGTGATCGAAACTGGATGATCGAAGCCATGGGTCGGATCGCTCTAGAAGATTCGGCCCAAGTCAAGGACTGCAAAGCGGCCAATCGGCGTCTTCCCCGCTGACACTTAGCTCAGCAACTGCAAACCAGTCAAATGACAGAAAGGCAGACGTCTCGAAGCGTTGTGGCCAGCTCTCCCATATAGGTGTCATCGTAACCCGAGTCATTCTCCAGCACACTTAAGAATGCACAGCTGGTGCCGGTGACCATATCCACCATGAGGAACTGCCCTCCATAGCCAGCATGACCGATTAATCGACCGTCGGTCATGGTCTGGTTTGAGTACTTGAGCCAATTCTTGGGTGGTGTCATCGCTGGCGCGCGGCGGATCAGAGTTTTTTGCAGGAAACCGGTGTTGGCCATAGGTCGACCGTGCAGGTCGCGGCCTTCCCGCGCCAGTAGCAACCCGAACCGCGCGAGGTCGCGCACGCTTAGGCAACCGCCACCGGAAAACGCTGGGTGCCCGTCCTTGCTGAGGCTGATGTGAAACGCGCCCTCGTATCCTGCGGCATCAGCAATCTCTTCGATTTGCTCAGCCATTGGAATGGGCGAAACCTTGGCCGCTATCAGGGTCAGGACATCCGTGTTCGCGGATTTATAATCGGCTTGTCGCACCCCCGAGTTTGCCCTGAAACCAGTAATCGAGGCCGCAAATTCCGCAAGCGTGATTTCCTTTTCACCCACGCCGGGCAAGCGCCAACCCAAGGCGACCTCTTCAGTATAGCAGTCGGCATCGGGGTCAGCATAATCCTCGGTGAAGTCGTTATCGACGTTCATATCGAGCAGAGATTGAATGCTGGCCTCGGCATACCCGCTGCCGATACCCGGCAGATAGTCGCGGACCTGCGCGTCCAATGACAACAGCCCCTGTGCAAGCAGACGACCTATGATTAAGTGGATGTGTAGCTTTGTCACTGACTGGATGGAATGCGGCGCTGAGGTCGAAAAATCATCTGCGGCTTTTTCCAGAATGATCTGGTCATTCTTTAAACAGCAGAACGCAGAGAAAGCCGGATGGGCAAGCATTTGTGCCAGTTCAGGCACTCGGGCGCACAGATTCTGCTCGGCGGCTTCCAGCTGCAAAACCTCTCTGGAACGCACCATGAGACATCGGCGGAACAGCCGATATGCATTGTGGAACCCATGCCGGCGAAATTCCGGCTGGTTCCACCGCTGCTTGTTGTCGTCTCCAACAGCCAGATCGGGATTGGGTATGATCCTATTCCTGCTCATGACCGGGGCACCTGGATCAGGGCATCAACGGCGACGATGTGATCTGGGTAGACAAACATAGGGTTGATCTCGATTTCTGCGACCTCGCCGCGCGCCTTTAGGAATTCAGTGCACAACCGGTGTAGCGCATCCGCAATTCGTGGAATGTCCGCCTGTCGACTGCCCCGGTACCCCTCTAACAAGCGAGCTACACGGAGCGAACACAATGCGCGCTCGATCTCGTCTTTTGAGGCAGGCAACAACACAGTGCGCGCATCTCGGACCAATTCGGTCAAAACACCGCCGCTACCGATGACCAAACTGGGACCAAATTGCGGATCAGCACGCAGCGTGACGATCAGCTCTGCAAGCGGCTTGGGCGACATGGCTTCGATCAGGAAGCGATCCGTCACCGCCGCGCGGTCATACGCCGCAACCGATGCCGTCATTGCCTTGATCGCCGAAGACAGCCCCTCTGCATCCTTGACCCCCAAAGCGACCGCGCCCGCTTCGGTCTTGTGAGGCAAGCTTGGTGACATCATTTTCAGTGCGACCGGATAGCCGATATCCTGCGCAACGCCAGCTGCCTCGGCCGCATTGCAGACATGTCCGTTTGGCACAGCAACAGCCATTTGCCTGAGCCAGGATTTACCTTTGTCTTCGGTCAATACCATTGGGTTCTGTATAGTTGCACCGGGTCGCAAGGCAGCAGGCCGGTCAATCCTTGTCCGCGCCCTTGCTTCGGACCACCAAATAGCATCACGCATGGCATTCAACGTCTCGTGAATACCCTGCATAGGCGCAACCCCCAGTTCAATGAGATGTCTGCGGGTCCCACGATCAAGATTTTCAGGTAGGGTCGCGCAGATCGCTGCCGGGACGGAGTGTTCCTGAGCGGCCTGCGCAAAAGCTGCAGCATCGTTCTGGTAGTAGATCTTGGACGCGTCCAACCCTTCTGCCGGGTAGTCCTGCACCAGAACAGCCAGATCCGCGTTGAGGGCCGATAGCGCCGTGGCAAAAACCGGGTAAGTCTTATCGCCCTGTCCCCAGATCGGGGTCGTATAGTCCAGCGGGTTGGAAACCGTCGCGATCTCAGGCAGCAAACTGGTCAGGCCTTCCTGCCCTGCAGAGCCCACTTTGGGAAAGCACACACCAATCCTTTCCGAGTGATCTGCCAGCATCGTCGCCCCGCCCCCAGAACAGGTAAAGCCAGCGACACGCCTGCCTTGCGGCGCGCCTGCTACGCAGAGGTACTTCAGTGTTTCCAGAAACTGCGACGGGCTGGTGACGTCGATCACCCCGGTGCGATCAAACAGTGCCTGATAAAGCTCGCTCGAACCAGACAGAGAGCCGGTGTGACTGACCGTCAGAGTCGCCCCAATGGCGGAATTGCCGGTCTTCAGTGCGACAACCGGAACCCCCCGATCCAGGGCTTTCAGCGCGGCGCGTTCAAAAGCAGCAATGTCACGCAACCCTTCGATGTGCAATCCAATGGCGCGCACAGCCGGGTCTTCAGCAAAGGCATCCAGGAATTCCTCAATCCCCAAGACCGCCTGATTGCCTGCAGAAACCATATAGGCCATTGGCAAGGAACGCGCGCTCATTGTGATGTCGGATGAGAACATACCGGACTGGGTAACGATCGCTGCACCGTATCCCGGCGACCAGCCGCCATGTTCAAATGACCAAAGAGCGGCATTGTCGATATAGTTGATCATGCCATAGCAGTTTGGGCCGATCAGAGCCATATCTCCGGCGACTTCGATCAGATCTCGTTCCGATTGTATGTCGCCAGTTTCCTTGAAGCCCGCGGAAAAACAAACGACACCACCTGCACCCATCTGTTCCAATTCTCTCAGGGCATCAGTCACCCCGGCCGCAGGGATAGCGAGATAGACGGCATCAGGTGGCTCCGGCAGGTCCGAGATGCTGGGAACACAGCCCACGCCATCCAGATCGGCGCGTTTGGGATTAACGGCCCACATTTGCCCTTGAAATCCACGCCGGCGGGCTTCGCGCACGGCAATGGTCGCATCACGTCCACCAATAAACGCGATGTGGCGCGGCTTTAAGAGACGCTCAAGATTTTCGCGCCGCGCCGGCGTCATGCGCCAAGTGGCCTCAGGATGGACCTGGTGATGATGTGGCGTTGGATTTCGCTGGTGCCGTCCCAAATCCGCTCCAATCGGCTATCGCGCCAGAACCGTTGGATCGGCATTTCCTCCATCAATCCCATGCCACCAAAAATCTGAACGGCATCATCGGCGATTTTGTTGAGCATCTCTGAGCAGTAAACCTTGACCATTGCCGCATCTGCATCACCCATGACACCCGCTTCGGCACGTGCAACGGCGTCTTGCACCATCAGATCGGCCGCGCGCAACGTCATCGCACCGTCCGCCAAACGGAAGCCGGTGGCCTGAAACGTACCGATCGGTTTACCGAATTGCTTGCGCGTTGCGGCCCACTCGGTCGCCAGGTCAAGGATGCGTTCGGCCTTACCGCAGCAGGTCGCGCCGACCCAGATACGCCCCATGCCGAGCCACTTTCCCGACAGCTCAAGCCCGCGACCCTCTTCGCCCAGGATCTGGTCCGGACCAAGACGCACATTGTCGAAACTCAACTCAAAAGTCTTGTAACCGCGATAGCTGACGCAATGCGTCCCTTCGCGGCAGTCGAACCCCGGCAGGCCCACATCGACCAGAAAAGCCGTCACCCGTTTGCGTGGGCCGCGTGGTGTTTCATCTGTACCAGTTGCAGCAAAGACAATCGCGAAATCCGGCATGCAGGGACCAGAGATAAAGTGTTTGGATCCATTCAGGATCCAGTCATCCCCGTCGCGTATCGCATTGGTCTTCATCCCCATGACATCCGAACCTGCGTCAGGCTCTGTCAAGGCAAAGAGCTCACGCTTTTCACCGCGCACGGCAGGAAGCAAATATCGCTCACGCTGGTCTCCTTCGCAAGCCATCAGCAATTCCGTCGGGCGCGCCGCCCAGCTTTGTAGCGCATGGCTTGTACGGCCGTATTCCCGCTCGATCAGGGACATGGGCCCATATCCCAGCCCTCCGCCACCGACCTCTTCGGGCAGGTTGCAGGCGAAGAGGCCCAATTCATGCGACCTCGCCTCAATCTGGCGGCCGATCTCCTCGGGCACATAGCCTAAGCGGTCCACCTCTTCTTCATGCGGATACATCTCTGTTTCGACAAATCGGCGAACAGTGCTAACCAGAAGCTCTGTTTCGTGACTGGTTTCCAGATTCATGTCAGCCTCAATCATTCTGCCTGAGCCCGTGCGTTTCGCCGCGACAGAATCGCAGAAACGGCAAAGGCAATCAGGGTGATGGCAATCAGGATCACGGCAGCGGCAGCCACTGTCGGATCGGTGTTTTCACGGATGCCGTTCCACATGCGGCGCGGCAGCGTGTAGACGCTGTATTTCGAGATGAACAAGGTCACTACGATTTCATCCCAGCTGAGGATAAAGGCAAAAAGCGCCCCGGCAAAAACCCCCGGCCTGATCGAAGGCAGGATCACCCGGCGCATGGTGGTCCAGTTAGAGGCCCCGAGATTCTTGGAGGCTTGTTCAAGCTTAGGATCAAACGTTGCCAAGGACGCGCTGACCGTGATCAGCACCATAGGGGCCGCCAGGATCGTATGTGCAAGTATCAAACCGGCGTAGCTGTCCAATAGACCCAGAGGGATCCATAGCCGATAAAACGCCATGGCGGAAATAATCTGCGGTATGATCAATGGAAGCAGCAGAAAGGCGCGAACCAATTCACTATATCGCGACGAAACCCGCCACAGCCCGATCGCACATAGCGTGCCCAAAAGCGTAGCCAGCGCGGAACAGGAAACGGCAATTACGCCACTTTGGAAAAAGCTCGAA
Source organism: Ruegeria sp. CDSC085 (assembly GCF_059610465.1). Classification (NCBI taxonomy): domain Bacteria; kingdom Pseudomonadati; phylum Pseudomonadota; class Alphaproteobacteria; order Rhodobacterales; family Roseobacteraceae; genus Ruegeria; species Ruegeria sp. CDSC085. The sequence continues at coordinate 18,159 of NZ_JBXWNR010000019.1, forward strand.
AGCCATTCCTCACTGGTGAACAGCTTCTCGAAATGGCGCAGAGAATACTCTCCCTGTGGCATGGACAAAAAGCGTTTCGGCGTAAGTGAGACAGGGATGGCAATCAGGGCCGGGGTCACCAGAAACAACAGCAGCACCCAGGCTCCCACCCGGTTGAAAAACGAGAAAAGGCCCGGCTTCATCGCGCTGCCCCCCCGAACACCGTGCTCAGTTTCATGAACCGCGACATGATCCAAAGCATCACCAAAACACCAATCAGCATAATGGCCGCCAACATCGCCGCCGTGCCCCATTTCAAGGTCACCAGCAACTGAACCGAGATGTATTCCGCCACCATCAGCACCTTGCCGCCGCCCAATACCGCCGGGGTCACATAAAACCCAAGGCTGAGGATGAAGACCAACAGGGTCGAAGCCACAAGCCCCGGCATGGTCATCGGCAGGTAGACGCGCCAGAATGTCTGGCTTCCGCTGGCCCCCAGGTTGCGCGAAGCGTCCATCACCCTCTGATCAATGGATTGCATCGAGACCAGCAGTGGCAACACCGCATAGGGGATCATGTAATGCACCATTCCGATCAGAACACCCAACTCATTGCGCATGAAGGCGACGGGTTCGGCAATCAGGCCGATGTCCTCAAGCGTGACATTGACCAATCCTTTGCGTCCCAGCAGCATGAGCCAGGCGAAGGTGCGTACGAGAATGGATATCCAGAAGGACACCAATAGCAGCGTTAGCATATAGGTCTTCTGGCGCTGGTGGCAGTGGACCATCGCATAGGCGATGGAATAGCCGAATATGACGCTGAAGAGCGTTGTGATGATGCAAATGCGAACCGTGGTCCAGACAATCCGGATCAACGCATCACCCTCCGTCAGCTTGGCATAGTTGCTGAACCCGGGCTCAGGGTCTGTTACGCTCAGCCAAAGGATATTCAAGATCGGCCCGAGATAGAGCGCGACGACCATCAGCATCAAGGGCGCGATGATCAGCCATCCTGGGTGGATATGACGGTTTAAGGCTTGCATCCAAAGCTTTCGAGAGGGGTTTGGCCGCCCGATACTGCGGATCAGGCGACCAGAAGGTTGAGTGGTCAGCTAATCGCTTCGAGGAAGGCATTCACCGCGTCGCCGCCGTTTTTGCCCCACCACTCCGGATCATTGTAGACGATCTTGTCGATGTTCATGGCCGAGGTGATCGCATAAGGTTGCTGGTCTTCAGGAATCTGACCAAAGGCTTCGGGGTTCGATGGTGTCATGCCTAGGCAATCCAACAGTGCCAACTGCGCCGGAATGTCTTGCGCCGTGGCGATGAACTCCATGACAGCGGCACCCGCCGGGTTGCCCTTGGGCACGATATATGCCCCTGGCATCGCCATCGCCTGATTGTTCACCAGCTTGTATTGACCATCGGTGTCGTTTTCGATGTTGCGACCCCGGTTCTGCCAGATGATCGCCATCGAGACCTCGTTGTTGACCACCATAGAGTGAACTTCCGATCCCGAGCCCCAATAGAGGCTGTCATCCTTGATTGACTGGATCTTGTTCAGGGCCCGATCCATATCGAGCGGATAGAGATCGCTGCCAGCGACTCCATCCGCCATCAATGCGGCCTCGAGCGACCCATTTGCCCATTTGTAGAGCGCTCGGGTCCCGGGGAATTTCTCGGTATCAAAGAAATCGGCCCAGTTTTGCGGTGGATTGTCGCCGTAGGCTTCGGTGTCATACACAAAGGCATACCCGTAGAGGATGATCGACACCCCATATTCCAACGCATAGCCGGGCAGCGTTTTCTCCTTGGACACCACGGAATAGTCAATCGGCTCCAGGTGGCCGGTTGGTCCAAGTGACACGGCGTTGAACAAGTCCGCATCCGCCACGTCGGCAGTCACATTGCCACTGTCGACCATTTCCTTGATCTTACCTTCCAACGGACCAGAGGTGTCAAATTTCAAACCTTTGCCGGTTTTGGCGGTAAAGGCCTCACCGATGGCCGAGCCATGGCATTCTTCGGATTGGCCGCCCCAATTCCACATCACGACATGGTCTGCCGCCGCTTGGGCGTCGCCTGCCAGTACCGCATTCATTGCAACACCCGAAGCACCGCAAAGCGCCAGAAACGTGCGCCGGTCCATACGGCCAGCCCGGAACGCCTGGGCACTTTCGGCAAGCATTTCCTTTTTGAATTGTTTATCGTGCATTTTCTTCCTCCCATTTGATCCGGGATTTGACCCGGCTTTCGGTCGTGACGCCTCTGGGCGTTCTGTGTTGGGGTGCCTAGCCCGTTTGTAGCTCCACTGCTGCTGAATCTTTCCAAAGCAAATCCACACGCAACCCCTCTGCCAGATCAGAGGCGTTGCGCCAGACGTCGATATCGACCTCGATCTCGGCCCCTTCGTCGGTATCCACGATGATCCTCTGCATCGAGCCAAAATAGGTTATGTTGCGAATGGCACCCCTCATCCGGGCCTCGGCGTTTTCGTTGCCAGGCATCAGATCAATTTTTTCCGGGCGCAGGGCAAAGACCTTTCCGTTTTGATGAATAAAGTTCGATTTCCCGAGGAAACTGGCGGTGAACTGATTGATCGGGCGCTCGTACAGCTCTTTTGGCGTTCCGACCTGCTCGATCGCGCCGTCGCGCATGATCACAATGCGGTCAGACATCGACAGTGCCTCTTCCTGATCATGAGTGACATAGATGAAGGTAGTGCCAACGCGGCGATGAATGTCCTTGAGCTGCTCCTGCACTTCGACACGCAGCTTTTTGTCCAGCGCTCCCAGCGGTTCGTCCAGCAACAGCACAGGCGGCGCAAAGCACAAGGCACGTGCAAGGGCCACGCGTTGTTGCTGACCACCAGACAACTGCCCCGGTTTGCGATCTGCAAACTCCTGAAGCTGAACCAGCTCCAGCATCTCGTCGACACGGTTCCGAATTTCGTCGGCGGGGCGTTTACGCACGCTTAGCGCATAACCCACGTTGTCGCGAACAGTCATATGGGGGAACAGAGCATATCCTTGAAACACCATGCCGAAATTGCGCTTTTCGGCGGGCACATCCGAGATGGACGCACCGTCCAGCGCAATCTCTCCTTTCGATATGTCGAGAAACCCGGCGATCATCATCAACAAGGTGGTTTTGCCCGATCCCGACGGGCCCAACAGCGTCAGGAACTCTCCATTTCGGATATCCAGGCAGATGTCGTTGACAGCACGGAACTGACCAAAAAACTTGGAGACATTGCGAATTTGCAAGCTACCGGTTTGGGTTGGATCAGCCATCCGCCCCCCTCAGGTTCAGCTTGTTGCGCGACTCTTGCGGTGTCAGGATCCGCCCACCCATCCGTTCGATAATCTCTCGGGCGCGGGTGACAAGCTGGCCGTTTGTCGCCAGAACCCCGCGATCAAGGTAGATGTTGTCCTCAAGACCGACACGCACATTCCCGCCAAGCGCGACAGCTGCGGCTGCCATCGGCATCTGCCCCCGCCCAATCCCAAAACTGGCCCAGCTGGCGCCTACGGGCAGTTGCGCCTTCATGGCCGCCATGGTTTCCACCGTTTGATCGGCCCCCCATGGAATTCCAAGGCACAACTGGAACATCGGCGGAGCATCAATCAGCCCCTCCTCCACCATCGCCTTGGCAAATCGGATATGGCCGAGATCAAAGACCTCAAGCTCGGGCTTCACACCCCATTCCTGAACCAGTGCCGCCATCCGACGCAGTGTCGGTGGCGTGGAAATATAGATCATGTCCGTGTCGGAAAAATTCAGCGTGCCACAATCGAGAGAGCAGATTTCAGGCAGGCATTCCTTGATATGGGCCAGCCGTTCTTCTGGTCCGATCATGTCGGTGCCCGGACCGGGCATGGCGGGATTGGACGAGTCTGAAATCCAATCTCCCCCCATACCTGCCGTAACATTGATGACCACATCCGTATCGCTTTCGCGTATTCGATCCACGATTTCCTTGAAGAGCGCCGGATCGCGCGAGCCTTGCCCCGTTTCAGGATCACGCGCATGCACATGCGCGGCAGAGGCCCCTGCCCTGGCGGCTTCGATTGCCGCATCAGCAATTTCTTTCGGGGTCACCGGCACGTGAGGGCTCTTGCCGGTCGTATCTCCCGCACCGGTAACTGCGCAGGTCAGCACAACTTCGTAGGTCATATCCGAGCCCCCCTTTTTACCTAGATTGCCGCGCGATTGACGGATAAAGATGTCGATTATCCGCCACAGATTAGGTTAGAATGGCGAAAAATCTGACCTAAAGCTTCTTGGTAAAACCAATGCATGTCGACATCACAACGCATATGGCTCGGGCTAAACGGCATGCCGTATTTGTCGTTGTCCCGCGTTTCAACCTGACCACGCTGATCACCATGATCGAAACCATGCGGATCGCAAATTACCTGGCGCCAGAACCGATGTTTTCCTGGGACATCGTCTCGTTCGACGGTCCTGAAATTGTTGCCAGCAATGGCATGACGACCGCAGTTGACACCGACTACGGGAGCCTCACTCCGGCAGATTTTGTGTTTGTGTTGGGCAGTTGGGGTACTGAACACTACGAAAACACCGCTTTACTCACCTGGTTGCGAAAACGCGCACGCGCAGGCGAAACTGTTTGCGGCGTTGAATTGGGCAGCTACATCGTCGCACGTGCAGGTCTGTTGGACGGCAAACCTGCGACTATTCACTGGTCGTGGTTGAGCGGGTTCCGGGAGTCCTTTGATCGGGTCGATGTCCATGAGTGTCTGTTCACTATTGACGGCAAGGTAATGACGTGCGCGGGCGGGTTGGCTGGGGTCGATCTGATGCTAAGGCTGATTGAATCCATCAGCGACAGCGGCTTTTCGGGGGAGATTGCAGACCAGATGCTGCATCACCCCATTCGCGACGCCGCCTCACCCCAGCGCAGCACCATGGGCCGGAGCACGGAAACCATGCTTCCGTTGATCCGAGAAGCGATGACCCTGATCGAAGAAAACATAGAAGAGCCGCTCAAGGTGCCCCAAATCGCTGATGTTCTGGGTGTTTCTCAGCGTCAACTGGAACGCCAATTCAAGAAACACGTGGGCTGTACCGTGGTGCAATTCGGCTTATTGCGCCGATTGCAGAATGCTCGCCTACTGTTGATTTCGACCGACCTCAGTGTACGCGAGATTGCCACCGCATCAGGATTCAATACACTGTCACATTTTGCCTATTCATTCGGTAAATTCTTCGGCCGGCGCCCATCCGAATACCGTGAGGCATGGCCGAAAAGCGAGCCGGCACCCAGCTGGCCCGGCTCTCTCTCGGATTTCTTGTCCATTCTGAACAACGTGCCCGCTCAAGGTTATCCCCCGCGGGACTGACGAAGAGCATTCAGCACTGCAACTATTTCGCGATCTCGTTGGGCTGCCAGGTCCTCGAAATCTCGGTCGCCGGCGACAGCGTTGCAGCCATCGACCATGCGATCGCGCAATTCCTTCGTCAGCTCAGGTGCCTCCAACCGAGTCCAAGGCAGTTTAAGCGCCGGACCGAACTGATCCAGGTTGGTGGCCATGCCTCCGGCACCACAGGCCACGTGAAAAGCCATACACTGACCCTGCGAGACCATACGAGGCGCCGGGCCGTTCATGAGCGCAATGTCGATGTCTTCCGGCGTTGCCTCTCCATTGGCGACCATATGCAGGGCCTCTCGCCACAGCGCTTCTTGCAGTCGGGTCGCGACAAAGCCGGGGATCTCTTTTTTCATCATCAACGGGGCCTTGCCCGCGATTTCGTAGAATTTCCCGGCCCAAGCCACCGCCTCTGGTGATGTCTGTTCGCCGCCCACGATTTCGACCAGTGGTAGCAAATAGGGTGGATTGAAGGGATGGCCGATCACACAGCGTTCCGGTGTCGCGCAAGTCGCTTGGATGTCGGTCATCATCAAGCCGGACGTGGAAGAGCCAATCACGACGTCTGTTGGCAAAATGAGCCCGAGTCGTTGATAAAGTGCCTGCTTGATCTCAAGACGCTCGGGCGCGCTTTCCTGCACAAATTCGGCGCCGTCCAGTGCAGCCTCCAGATCAGTAACAATACGCAAACGGTCAAGCGACGCGCCAGCAGCAAGGCCCAAATCCCTCAAGCTTTTCCAAGCAGTATGCAGGATCGCGTGGAAAGCATCCGTTTCACTTGCGTCATGCAAATAGGCGGTCACATCATAGCCACGCGCAAGAAAATGCGCGGTCCAACCTCCGCCGATGGGCCCAGCGCCAATACTCGTGATGCGGGTGATTGAGGAGGGATCAGGATACATCACTCACCCTTGAATTTGGGTTCACGCTTTTCGACAAAAGCCGCGACACCTTCGGCCGCGTCATCAGATTTCAGCATCTTGCGGTAGATCGGCATCGGATCGGTTCGCATTTTGTGAAAAGCCTGTTCAAGCGGCACGCACTCGATCTCGCGCTGCACTTCTTTGACAGATTGCATTGCAAGAGGCGCTGACCAGGCAATCGAGGCCGCCCATTCCCGGGCCGCTGTCATCAATTGATCCTTTGGAACCACCTTGTTGACCAACCCGTAATGCGCTGCCTCGGTGGCGGTCATGCGACGGCCCAATAGAAACATCTCCATCGCGATATTGTGCGGTATTCTCCGAGGCAAGCGTTGTAGTGCCCCCGCATCTGGAACGATGCCCAAAGGCATTTCAGGCAGGCCAAACTCCACATGATCCGCCGCAATCAGCAGATCACAGGCCATGGCCATCTCGAATCCACCGCCGATGGCAAGACCGTTGATCGCCGCGATAACCGGCTTGTTGAGCGCCCAATTCTCGGTCAGACCCGTGAACCCGCCAAACCCGTAGTCATCACTCTCCCACCAGTTGTCGAGTTGCATTTCGCCCTCGTTCAGGGCCTTCAAATCCCACCCGGCCGAGAAAATCCGATCTCCGCCCCCGGTCAGGATCGCGCAACGCAAGTCTTTGTCCTCGTGCAGCTCTTGAAACGCCGCGGCCAAGGCCTGACTGGTGGGCACGTCAATCGCGTTTACCTTGCCCCGCTCTAGCATAACTTCCAGAACGTGGCCGTCGCGGCTTATCTTGACTCCATCTGACATGGCTTCAGCCCTCCTTGAATTCCGGCATGACCTCGTCGCAGAACATGCGCAAGGATCGCTGCTGCGCCGCGTGATCAAGCCCCATCGAGGCATAGTAGATGAATTCGTTCACACCCAAAGCCTCATAGCGCTTGAGCTTGGCGATGATGGTGTCCGGATTCCCGAACATGAGGTTTTCCTCTAGCATCAGCGGATCGTATTGCTCGCGCCCTTTGATCTCATCAAGCGACAGGGGGGCGGGGAAACCGTTCACGACATCACCGGCGTTTCGGAATAGGTTCTCGAATTGAGAAAGCAGTCGGCGAATGGCCGCGAGGGCTTGATCGCGATCGGAATCGTTGTCGTAGACACAGGCGTGCCGCATCAAAGCGAAGCGGGGGTGCCATCCATTGTCTGCCTTGGCGATGGCCTCGTCCAGCTGGCGCTTGTATAGTTCCGCCTCGGCAAAGGGTCTGGTCAACGGCCAGCAATTCACGTGGCAGCGCTCGCGCATGGCATAGTCGTAGGTGATCGGTGATCGCGCAGCGACCCAGACCGGCACCTCGTCCTGAACCGGTTTTGGAACGGATGTTGAGGTCGGAAATTGCCAGAACTCTCCGTCATGCGCATAGTCCCCGCGCCAAAGCGCGCGTACGGCCGGTAGCATTTCTTGCATGTAGCGCCAGGCGTCGGATTGCTTGAGGCCCGGCTTCATGCGGTCAAACTCTCGCTGATAAGCCCCCGATCCAATGCCAAACTCGAGCCGCCCTCCACTGATCAGGTCGGTGAAGGCAGCCTCGCCCGCCAGATTGATCGGATGCCAGTAGGCCGCAGTGGCCACTGCCGTACCAAGCCGGATCCGGCTGGTCTCGGACGACCACCAAGTCAGCAATTGAAACGGGTTCGGGGCAATGGTCATTTCCAGCGCGTGATGTTCGGCAGACCAGACGATATTGAAACCGCCATCTTCGGCGATTTGCACCATCTCCAATGTGTGGCGCGCGACGTCTTTCATATCAATACTGTTGTCGATCCGCTCCATGTTTACGGCAAGTTGGAATTTCATGCTCACCTCCCTCAGCGCATTACAAACGGATTCGCCATCGGCTCATCCGATGTGTTCATCCAGACCGTCTTGGGCCGGGTGTAATCGTAGATCGCCTGGAACCCGCTTTCGCGGCCATAGCCTGATCCTTTAACGCCACCAAACTCCGCTATCGGCGACACAACACGGTAGGTGTTCACCCAGACGATGCCGGCACGCACCGCATTTGCCATGCGCAAGGATCGCGCGCCGTCGGTGGTAAAGATGCCCGCCGCCAGCCCATGTTCGGTATCGTTGGCCAGTTCCAGCACCTCAGATTCGGTCTTAAAACGCTGGACGCAAAGTACAGGGCCGAAAAGCTCTGTATCGACGATACGCAGATCCTGCCGTGGGCAGTCGATGATGGTTGGCTCGAAATATAGCCCTGCTTTGCCTTCCGGCTGCTTGCCCCCCACCAGAACTGTGCCGCCCTCTTCCTGAGCGAAGGCAACCTCGCGTTGGATGTGGTCCAACTGTCCAGGGGTGCAAAGCGGCCCCATCTGAGTTTCCTCGGCCAGTGGATCGCCAATGAGGATCTGCTGCGCCTGCGCCACCATCCTGTCGAGAAACTCATCCGCGATGTCCTCGTGCAAGTAGAGCCGCGAGCCGGCGACGCAGCTTTGCCCTGTCGCGCCAAAGATACCGGCAATCGAGGCATTGACTGCACTTTCGATATTGGCGTCATCAAAAACAATGAAGGGCGACTTGCCGCCCAGTTCCAATGAGACCTCGGCAAAGTTGCGTTTTGCGTTTTCCAGCACATGGCGCGCGGCATTTGGGCCACCGGTAAAAGAGACGCGCGCCACCAGTGGATGCCCGGTCAAAGCCCGTCCACAGGGCTCACCATGACCCGTTACGATGTTGACCACACCAGGCGGGATACCGGCCATTTCGACAAGTCGCCCAAACTCCAGCATGGCCGCGCTGGCATGTTCGGATGCTTTCAGAACAACCGTATTCCCGGCAGCCAATGCCGGGCCGATCTTGACCGCTACAAGGAACAATTGCGAATTCCATGGCACCACGGCAGCAACCACGCCCAGAGGTTCGCGCTTGGTAAAGACAAACATGTCAGGTTTGTCGATGGGCAGTGTCTCGCCGCTTACCTTATCCGCACACCCAGCAAAAAAGTGGAAAAACTCGGCAATGTACTTGGCTTGCCAACGCGTTTCCTTGAGCATCTTGCCGGTGTCGATGGATTCAGTTCGTCCCAGCTCTTCGGAATGATCCGCTAGAAGATCGCCCAGCTTGCGCAGGCATTTGCCGCGCTCGGTCGGTGTCATACGCGCCCACGGCCCGCCGACAAAAGCAGTGTGCGCCGCGGTGACTGCGCGGTTTATATCATCCTCAGTTGCCTCTGGAACACGGCTCCAGACCTCACCATTGGCTGGGTTGACGCTGTCAAAAGTACCGCCATCCGCAGCGTCGACCCAGTCGCCATCAATCAGCATCTGATAGTTTTTGACATCAGCCATGGCGTGCCTCCCCCCTAATTGTTGCCTCCCTATTCATGTCTGCTTTCGCGCCTCAGGGTTATGAAAATACGACGCAGTCTGTCGAAAAATCCGGGCCTCGCATCCGATCATGGGTGCAGGCTGTTCCAAAGGGAGGCTTGGAAATGGGTAGCAAAAAGCAGGTTATCGGAGGTCCACTGGAAATTGGCGGACGGGTTCTGTCGCTGTCCCGCGCCATTCGGGCAGGTGATTTCGTTTTTCTGACAGGGCAAATTCCTATGCGAGACGGCGTGCCTATGACCGATGGCACCATCGAAGAGCAGACCCGCGCAGTTTTGGACGACATCACCAAGACACTGGCCAAGGCAGGCTGCACCCGCGACGATGTCGTCAAGGCCATGGTCTGGCTGCGGGAGCGCGACGATTTCCCTGGATTTAACGCCGTCTACGCCGACTATTTTCCAGTTGAGCCTCCAACCCGGTCGGCTGTGGTCAGCGATCTTCTGGTGGATGCCCGCGTTGAGGTCGAAGTCGTAGCCTATCGCCCCCTCAAGGACCAATCCTGATGGGCATTGCACCAGACGGAACCCATTTCAAAATGACAGGACCAGAAGGTGCGCTTGTTGTGGTAATGATCCATGGGCTGGGCCTGAACCAGGATTGCTGGCAATGGACGATCCCTGCACTGTCTGATCGCTTTCGCGTTCTCACCTATGATCTATATGGTCATGGGCAAAGTGCCCCGCCACCCGAACGCCCCAGCCTTTCAATGTTTTCACGCCAGCTAGAGAGCTTGCTGGACCACTGCGCCATCCAAAGCGCTGTTATCGCAGGGTTCTCGTTGGGTGGCATGATCGCGCGTCGGTTTGCCCAGGATGTGCCACAACGGGTTTCAGCTCTGGTGATCCTTCATTCCCCTCACAAACGGACCGACGCCGCACAAGAGGCAATCTTGAAACGGGTGGAACAGGCACGGCGGGACGGACCAAAGGCAACGGTCGAAGCTGCGCTGGACCGGTGGTTCACCGATGCGTTCCGCCAGTCCAACCCTCGTATGATGGAGACGGTACGCGACTGGGTCATGGCCAATGACAAAGCAATTTACCACACCATCTATCGCGTGCTGGCCGATGGTATCGACGAAATTGTTGCGCCAAGCCCGCCGATTTCTTGCCCGGCGCTGGTGATTACCGGTGATGAGGATTTCGGCAACGGGCCTGACATGGCCTATGCCATCGCAAGCGAGATTGCGGGGGGCAGTGCACTTATCCTCCCGGGACTGCGGCATATGGCACTTGCCGAAGACCCGGACGCAGTGAACAAGCCACTCCGCAGCTTTCTCAACAATCTGGATCTGAAGCCATGAGCACCAAAATCCTCAAAGGCCTGCGTGTGTTGGATTTGAGCCGGATGCTTTCAGGTCCCTATTGTACAATGCATCTGGCGGATCACGGGGCCGAGGTGATCAAGATCGAAGGCAAACATGGCGACACCAGCCGCGGCAACGGACCGTTCCGTCAAGACGATCCGGATCATGCCTGGGCCGGCTACTTTGTAAGCCTGAACCGCGGCAAGAAAAGCGTGCAGCTTGATCTGAAATCGTCCGAGGGCTGCGCGACTTTTCGAGAACTTGCGGCAACGGCGGACGTCATCGTCGAGAATTTCCGCCCGGGCGTGATGGATCGCCTTGGCCTGTCTTATGAAAGCCTTGCTGCCGACAACCCCCGGCTCGTCTATGCCGCGATCCGTGGCTTTGGCGACCCGCGCACAGGCCAAAGCCCCTATGCCAACTGGCCTTCGTACGATGTGGTTGCGCAGGCCATGGGCGGTCTGATGTCCGTCACCGGACCGAATGCTGACACACCCACCAAGACCGGACCTGGGGTGGGTGACATATTCACCGGCATGATGATGGCTTTCGGTATCATGACCGCCCTGCGCGAGGCCGAAGCGACGGGCAAAGGGCAGTTTGTGGATGTGGCCATGTATGATGCCATGATCTCGCTCTGCGAAAGAATGGTTTACTTGCATGACGTGACAGGAGAGGTGCCCGGACCGGAAGGCAACGGGCATCCATTCCTTTCCCCGTTTGGCCTTTACCCTGCAGCCGATGGCCACATCGCGCTTGGTATTGTCGATGACGCGTTTTGGCAGCTTTTGACGCGGCTGATGGGGCAACCGTCACTTGGACAAGATGACCGCTTCTCCACAAGGGCGGCCCGGGCCAACCATGCTTCCGAAGTCAACAAAATCGTACGCGATTGGACCCGACAACGGACTAAGGAGCAATTGACGGCAACACTGGGTGGCCAGGTCCCGTTCGGCCCGATGAACACTATCTCGGACATCGCGGCCGACCCTCATGTAGCCAGTCGCGGCATGCTGGCGAAGGTCCCCCATCCGGATGCGGGACATGAACCTTGGATCGTAGCAGCAAACCCGTTGCGGTTCGGTCGACACCGCCAAGGTGCACTGACGACCCCTCCTGCGCTAGGTGAGCACAATAGCATTCTGGAAGGATTGACCCCACCGGAGTCGACGGAACCCTTAGCCGGGAAGGCGCTGCGCGACGCCTTCGGGCGCTTTGCCACCGGTGTGACAGTGGTAACTACCCGGCAGCCGGACGGGACCCCGCGCGGGTTCACGGCGAACTCATTTACCTCCGTTTCTCTCGACCCACCTCTACTCCTGGTTTGTGTCGGTAAGCAGGCCTTGTCCTTTGAAACCTTCCTGCAGGCGGATCATTTCACGGTCAACGTCCTGTCGGACGACCAAAAAGAAATCTCGGGCCTTTTCGCGTCTCAATCAGCCAAAAAATTCGACATTGCAGCCTGGCAACCTGACGCGCGGAACATGCCCACGATAGACGGTGCGCTCGCCCGGTTCAGCTGTGCCCGACACCGTTTGGTCGATGCTGGTGACCATCTGATCCTGATCGGCCGCGTGGAGGACTTCGAAACGCGCGAGGGACATCCGCTGGGCTACTTTCGCGGTGCCTATTTCGATTTGGGGCTCAACAGTGCCCTGACAGAGGCCGCCACTGCAGGTGGTGTGACCGTCGGAGCGGTACTGGCCAACGAAGATCGGGTCCTACTCTCCGTTGACAAAAGCGGGCACATTTCAGTGCCGGTTGCTCCTGCAAATAACAATTCTGCAGATGGGCTGATCACTGATCTGTCAAACCGAGATTTGATTGTAGAGCTGGCGCATCCTTATGCGGTTTATCGAATATCCAAAAGTGGGACGCAGCGGATCATCTACCACGGAAGCGTTCATGGGCAGCCCCCTGACGGCATGCAATACTTTGATCTCGGCGACTTGCCGCTGGAACGCGTACGCGACGGGGCTGAAAATTCGATGTTGCGCCGTTACGCAAAGGAAAACAGCCACGGTACATTTGGTTTCTACCACGGAACTGAAGTCGAAGGCGTCGTACACACACCGACCGGGCACCACAGCTATCACGTTTGACAGGAGAAGCAATATGATCCCCGAATTGCGCAAGGTAGTCACCTTTGATGAGGATATTCACACAGAAGGAGGCCGACCTTCGGAACCCGTGTTGCGCATGATCGGCGTGGCAGCGGTGGTCAGAAACCCTTGGGCACGACGTGGCTTTGTCGATGATCTTTCACCAGAGATTCAGCGCATGGCGCCAGTTCTGGGAGAGATGCTCACCAACAGACTGATCGCTCTGGCGGGGTCAGGCGATGCGATAGAAGCCTACGGAAAAGCCTGTATCGCCGGGACAAGTTGTGAGATTGAACATGCCTCCGCGCTTATTCACACCCTGCAATACGGAAATTATTATCGTGAGGCAGTGGGTGCAAAAAGCTATCTCGGTTTCACAAACACGCGAGGGCCCGCGAACACCCAAATTCAGATCCCGCTGATGGACAAACATGATACCGGGCGGCGGTCGCATTACCTGACAGTGCAGTTCTCGATTTACGACGCGCCGGATGTGGATGAGCTTGTTGTGGCTCTGGGGGCATCAACCCGTGGTCGCCCGCACCACCGGATCGGCGACCGATACTCAGACCTCGCTGCCTTGGGAAGGGATGTGGAGAATCCGGCTGGGGTCTAGTTTGTTACGATGAGGGTGCGTATCAGGTAATTAGCTTCACCCAACCGAAACTTCGCAATAGAACCGGCTCCAAGTCTATTCCCGCAATCTTGACAACGTGATTAGATATCCAGCGTATGCTCTTTTTCCCATCGCGAGAAATGGCTGACAAACGAATTCCACTCCTGATGCTTCATCTTTAGGTAAGCGGCCGAGAATTCCTCGCCCAGGGCCGCTTTTAGCCCGGCATCTTTGTCGTATTCGCGCAGTGCATCCAGCATGTTCAACGGCAGCTTGGGCGCGTCGTTGACCGTGTGGCCCTCGGCGTACATGTCGATGTCATAGCGCCGGCCCGGATCCGCCTTTGAGCGGATACCCGACAGGCCCGCCGCGATGATCACGGCCTGCAGCAGGTAGGGGTTTGTCGCACCATCGGCCAGACGCAGTTCGAACCGCCCCGGTCCAGGGACGCGGACCATATGTGTGCGGTTGTTGCCCGTCCACGTGACGGTATTCGGAGCCCATGTGGCACCCGACATCGTGCGCGGTGCATTGATGCGCTTGTAGGAGTTTACCGTCGGGTTGGTGATCGCCGCCAGCGCACTGGCGTGCTTCATGATCCCGCCGAGGAAATGCTTGCCCTTCTCGCTCAGGCCAACCTCGCCCGTTGGACCGTCGCCTTCACCTGCAAATACGTTGGTCTTCGCATCAGCACCGGGCGCATCCCAAACCGAGATATGGGCATGGCAGCCATTGCCCGTCAGACCTTCGACCGGCTTAGGCATAAAAGTAGCGCGGAAGCCGTGCTTCTCGGCCACCGATTTGGTCATGAACTTGAAGAAGGAGTGTTTGTCGGCGGTCTTCAGAACATCATCAAACTCCCAGTTCATCTCGAACTGACCGTTGGCGTCCTCGTGGTCGTTCTGATACGGACCCCAGCCCAGTTCCAACATATAGTCGCAAATCTCGCGCACCACGTCATAGCGGCGCATCACCGCCTGCTGGTCGTAACAGGGCTTTTCGGCGGTATCGAACGGGTCGCTGATCTGTTCACCATCCGGGGTCAGTAGGAAGAATTCGGCCTCGATACCGGTTTTCACATGCATGCCCTCGGCGGCCGCCTCGTAGATCAGGCGGCGCAAGACGTTGCGGGGTGCTTGGGCGACATCCTCGCCTTCCATCACACAGTTGGCGGCAACCCAGGCGACCTCGGGTTTCCACGGCAGTTGGATGACCGAAGACGGGTCAGGCACAGCCAGCATGTCGGGATGCGCCGGGGTCATGTCGAGATAGGTGGCGAAGCCCGCGAAACCCGCTCCTTCCTCTTGCATGTCGGCAATCGCTTGCGCAGGAACCAATTTGGCCCGCTGCCCACCGAACAGATCGGTGAACGAAATCATGAAATACTTGACGCCTTTTTCCTTGGCGAAAGCTGCCAGATCTGTTGTCATGGTCACCTTCCCTTTCCCAGTTGGTTCAAAGAAGAAAGGCGCCGCCCTTTTGGGTCGCGCCTTCGTATTGTTTGCAGTTCAGAACACGGCTTTGCCCGGATACCAGTCGGTGCCCGCCAACGGCACTTTGGCCATCGCAGCCGCCTCCATAGTCAAGGCGCAGAGGTCCTCGGGCTCCAGATTGTGCAGGTGATTGTGACCGCAGGCGCGTGCGATGGTCTGCGCCTCCAAGGTCATCACCTTCAGATAGTTGCGCAGGCGACGACCGGCCTCGACCGGATCCAGACGCGCAGCCAGTTTCGGATCCTGCGTGGTGATGCCCGCAGGGTCCTTCCCTTCGTGCCAATCGTCATAGGCCCCGGTGGTTGTGCCCAGCTTTTGATACTCAGCCTCCCATTTCGGGTCATTGTCGCCCAAAGCGATCAGGGCTGCCGTACCGATGGCCACCGCGTCCGCGCCCAAGGCCATCGCCTTGGCCACATCGGCCCCGGTGCGGATGCCGCCCGAGATCACCAGTTGCACCTCGCGGTGCACACCCAGGTCCTGCAACGCCTGAACAGCAGGGCGGATACAGGCCAGCGTCGGAATGCCGACATGTTCGATGAACACATCCTGCGTGGCAGCGGTGCCGCCCTGCATCCCGTCCATCACCACGACATCGGCCCCGGCTTTCACCGCCAGCGCGGTGTCGTAGTAAGGTCGGGTCGCGCCGACTTTGACGTAGATCGGCACCTGCCAGTCGGTGATTTCTCGCAGTTCGAGGATTTTGATCTCCAGATCATCCGGCCCGGTCCAGTCCGGGTGACGACAGGCCGAACGCTGGTCAATCCCTTTGGGCAGCGTGCGCATCTCAGCCACGCGATCGCTGATCTTCTGACCCAGCAGCATGCCGCCACCGCCCGGCTTGGCCCCCTGCCCCACGACAATCTCGATGGCGTCGGCTTCGCGCAGATCGTTGGGGTTCATACCATAGCGCGATGGCAGGTACTGGTAGACCAGCTTGGACGAGTGCCCGCGCTCTTCGGGTGTCATGCCACCGTCACCGGTGGTCGTTGACGTCCCAGCCATCGAAGCACCCCGACCCAGAGCCTCTTTTGCCGGGCCGGACAATGCCCCAAAGCTCATACCCGCGATCGTGATCGGGATATCCAGCTGGATCGGATTCTTGGCAAAGCGTGTACCGAGCGTCACCGAGGTATCGCACCGCTCACGGTACCCTTCCAGCGGATAACGCGAGACGGACGCCCCCAGAAACAGCAGGTCATCAAAATGCGGCACCTTGCGTTTCGCCCCACCACCACGAATGTCATAGATGCCGGTGGCCGCTGCCCTGCGGATTTCCGCGTTGATCGGGTTGCTGAAAGTCGCCGACTGGATCGGCATGGTACGGGGGATGCTGTTCTTAGTCTCTTTCATTCCCGTGTCCTCAGTAGGCCGCTGTGTTGTCGACGTCGAAGTTGTAAAGCTGACGGGCCGAGCCATAGCGCTTGAACTCCTCCGGCCGGGCGTTGGCCCCGGCACGCTCCAGCAGATCGGCCAGCAGCTCCAGATGTTCCGGCCGTATCTCTTTCTCGATGCAATCCGCGCCCAGGCTCTTGACCGAGCCACGCACAAACAGCCGTGCTTCGTACAGCGAGTCTCCAAGCGCATCGCCTGCATCGCCGCACACAACCAAATTGCCTGCTTGTGCCATGAACGCGGACATATGGCCGATATTGCCATGCACAACGATGTCGATGCCTTTCATCGAAATCCCGCAGCGCGAGCTGGCATTGCCTTTGATCACCAGAAGCCCACCATGCCCGGTCGCGCCCGCATATTGGCTGGCGTCGCCTTCCACGACAACGGTGCCAGACATCATGTTTTCGGCCACTCCCGGCCCAACCGAGCCCTCAACCCGGATGGTCGCCTGTTGGTTCATCCCTGCGCAATAGTACCCGGTCGAGCCTTTGACGGTCACTTCAATCGGTGCGTCCAAACCCACGGCAATCGCGTGGCTGCCTTTTGGATTCTGCACTTCCCAACTGGTTTGGTTCGTTTCGTCGCTTTGCGCCTGTAGGGCCGCATTCAAACCCCGCAGGCCGTTTTCTGCAACATCATAGGTCTGCATCTCAGTGGCTCCAGAAATAGACAGTGGCGGGCTCGGGCTCCCAGACGCGGGCGTCTTCGATACCGGGCAGATTGACCAACGCGCGGTATTCGCTACCAAAAGCCACGTATTTATCGGTTTCGGCCATCACTGCGGGCTTGCAGGCAATGGGATCGCGCACTACCCCGAACCCATCTTTGGTGCCCACAACAAAGGTGAAGAAGCCATCGAGGTCCTTAAGACTGCTCTCCAGCGCCTCACCCAGCGTTGAACCGTTCTGCATTTTCCACGTCAGATAAGCTGCACCAACCTCGGTGTCATTCATGGATTCAACCCGAACACCCTCGCGTTTCAGCTTCCGGCGCAGCACATTGTGGTTAGACAAAGAGCCATTGTGGACCAAGCACTGATCCGACCCGGTGTTAAACGGGTGTGCGCCTTCGGTGGTCACGGCGGATTCGGTGGCCATGCGGGTGTGACCTATTCCGTGGCTGCCGCTCATGGCGGACAGGCTGAACCGGTCGGCCACATCGCGGGGCAAGCCAACCTCTTTGTAAATCTCGATGGCCGCGCCATCCGACATCACCCGCAAACCCGGACGTAATTCTCGCACCGCTTGGCGAGCTTGGTCAGCCTTGTCACCGGCCAGCTCCAGAACCGCGTGCGTGGAATTTGCGCGTAGGGTCACTTCGGCACCAATGGCGGCCCCAAGATCCACGGCAAGGGTCGCAAAATCCGCCTCTGGCGTGTCGGATTGCACGGTCAGCTTGACTGCGCCGTCCGCCTCTGCCCCATATATCGCGATACCTGCACTGTCCGGGCCACGGTCCGTCATCGTGACCAGCATGTTCGTCAGCATTGAACCCAACTCAGGCTCTAATGCCCTGTCTTTCAAAAAAAGGCCAACAATTCCGCACATGGCTTTTGCCCTCTGAAATTTCGCCGTGGGGAACGCTAGCAGGCCGAAAATCTAAAAACAACTTCAAGAAATATTTTTTCCTGATGGGAAAATATCTGTGCCTAAATCATAAGCAACAAACAGCGGACCCGAAAAACGCACCTCGGGCCTGTCGGGACGATGCAAGACGCATCAACTCGTTTGCGGATAAGAGATGATGGAAAGGTATTTCGCTGGAAGTTTCACCAAAACCTCGGGTCCGTGCGGCGCGTCTGCGTCGAAAAACAGCGTGTCTCCCGGTTTCAGCGAATAGATATCGTCTCCATGACGGTAATCCACCTCACCTTCGAGCATGTACAGCATTTCGATTCCGTCGTGCTGAAAGGTTGGGAACCTGTCCGATTCTTCTGTCAGCGTGATCAGGTAAGGCTCGACCACCACGCCACTGGCATTGGCCCCCAAGTGGCCTAGCAGATTGTATTGATGCCCGGCTCTTGTACCGGCCCTGTCGGTTTCGACCCCTTCACCGGCCTTGGTATGTACCGCATTGCGCGTTTCCTCATACCGACGAAAGAATGAAGTGATCGGAGTGCTAAGCGCGTTTGCCAGCAACTGCAGCGTTGTCAGCGACGCAGATGTCGCGCCGTTTTCAATCTTGGACAACATGCTGATGGACAGACCGGTCAGTGCCGCCAATTCAGCAATCGTTGTGCCCTGTTGCAGGCGCAGGGCCTTGATCTCGCGCCCAATCGCAGTTTCCAGGTTTTTTTCGCCGCTGTCCCGAAGCTTGTGCGGGTCCTGCGACAGGGCAACGGGCTGCTCGGGATCGTGTGACTGCACCATCTGGCCTCCTGATCTCTAATGCGGGTTCATTAAGATGGATCGGCATTTCTCAAGTGATCTGTAAACGACCACAAACCTACTCGCAGATTGTTCAGATATTTAAAACATGCAAGCGCACTCCTCAAATCTCAGTGAAATTGGGCTAATCAGAACACCTCGTAAATACAGTTTCCAAGCGGTTCCGTTGCAAAGTTTGCGGTTGTTCGGAAAACTGCCTTACACGCAAAAACAGGGCGTTTCGCTCATTACTTCAGATGAGTTCAAAAACCTCTATCACACTCGATAAGTTTCCCTTATCAGGAGTATTTGATTTTCCCGGAAAATGGGCTCAGAATAGCTGCCATGACAGCCCCCGCGCCCTATCTTCCCGCGTCAACCCCTGCCCTCTCCGAGGCCGATCAGGAGGCGCTCACCGATCTTTACATCCGTGGCACGCCTGCCAATACGCTGCGGGCCTATGAACGCGACCTGCTCTATATCACCGCCTGGAAGGCTGCCCGGTTCAGCGCCACGTTGGGCTGGCCCGAATCTGAGGCCACCGCCCTCGCCTTCATTCTCGATCACGCCCGCGATCTGGGTGATGCGCCCGATGAGGATATTGCGCGTCAAACCGCGGAGGTGCTGATTGCGCAGGGGCTGCGCAAATCCCTCGCCTGCCCTGCCCCTTCGACGCTGGACCGGCGCATCGCCTCCTGGTTGGCCTTTCATCGAATGAAGAACCTGACCAGCCCTTTCGGTGCGCCGCAGGTGAAGCAGGCCCGCGCCAAGGCGCGGCGAGCTGCGGCCCGGCCACCGGCTCCGAAATCGCAACACCCGATAACGCGGGACGTGCTGGAACAGTTGTTGGCCACCTGTCGGGGGTCCCGGCGGGACTGCCGCGACCGGGCTTTGCTGATGCTGGGTTGGGCCTCGGGCGGACGGCGGCGTTCCGAGATCACTGCTCTGATGCGCGAGGATGTCTCTCTCAAAGAGTTCGACGAGAAAGGACTGGTTTGGATTTCACTGCTGGAGACCAAGACGACAACCAAAGGTGAAACGCCGCGGCTGGTGCTGAAGGGCCGCGCCGCACAGGCGTTGGTGCATTGGATCGAGGTCGGGCAGATCACGGATGGAGCGCTGTTTCGACCGGTCTCAAAAGCCGATCGAGTGTTGAAGCGCCGCCTGTCCTCGGATGCGATCTACCAGATCATCAGACACCGATTGAAACTGGCGGGCCTGCCAGAGGATTTTGCGTCGCCGCACGGGCTGCGCTCGGGCTTCCTGACCCAGGCGGCCCTGGACGGTGCCCCAATCCAAGCCGCAATGCGCCTCTCGTTGCACCGCTCGATGGCCCAGGCGCAAAAGTATTACGACGATGTGGACATCGCGGATAACCCGGCGACTGATCTATTGGGGTGAGCACATACTGCCTACTTAAAGAATTCCCAGCTTGAGGGAAACTCCGGCTGCTGTGCCTATGTCTTGTTTCCTGTCGCATCCGTTAACGTGGCCAGCGCGGAAACATGTCGCGGTAGGTCGCAGCGGGAATGCAGGATATCGACTATGATCACCGCGTCAGGCTGATCCAGGTAGACTAGGAAGTGCTCTCCCGCCCGTACATATCTGAGATCAGCTGCCTCCTCTACCAATATAGAACAGCTGCGGCTGGCCGCCCTGCCCTCCGTGATGGCCTGACAGCGCGCTATCAGTTCTTGTTCATAAAGATCGGCTTGATGCCGTCCAAACTTGTCGATGGTCCATCGGGCAATTTCCACCAGGCTGGCTTCAGCATGGCGTGTCAGTCGAAAGGGTTTGGTCACGCTTTGGTTCGTGCCCTTGCAAAGGCACGACGGATCGCATCCGGACCGCCGCCTTCTGCCAGATCTCCTGCCTGAGCCTGGGCTACGCCCTCCTGCAGGCCTTGTCTGAGAGACACCAGTCCCGCCTCTTCCCGCTCCAGAAGACGAAGACCGGCGCGCAACGCTTCACTGGCGTTCTGATAGCGACCAGATGCAACCAGATTCTGCACCAGTTGATCCTGCGTTTCTGTAAGTACGACATTGCGGGTTACCATGGCATGAACCTCCTGATTGGCAATATATGCCAACGAAGGTACTTGTTCAACAATTGAAGTTTCCACACCCGGTAGTTTAATCAAACCGTTCTTATTGCCGGCCTGACAGAGCAAATAAGTGCTCACCGCCGTGGCAGGGTTAACCATCACCCCTACGCTTTCGCAAATTCCAAACACAGGGCCGACCTCCTTGCCCCGAACACCGCCCATCCGATTACCCGTGATATTCTCGAACAACAGATGGTCACCATTCAAGGTTCGTGCCGGGACAGCCGTGACCAGATCATCCTGTTACTGGGCTGACCTCGGGTAGATGGCAGCGTTCGGTGATCGGCGGGATTTTTTTGGAGGATGTGTCGCTGAAGGAATTCGACGAGAATGACCTAATTTTGCTGTCGCCGCTGGTAGTCGAGACCACCCAAAAGGGCGAGGCTTCACGGTTGGTGCGCAAAGGTCGCGCAGCTAGGCCGCTGGCGCGTTGGATCGAAGTGGGTCAGGTCGAGGACAGCCCCCTGTTTCACACGGTCTCGAAATCTGGCTGGATATGGAAACGCCACCTCAACCCGGGCGCCATAGCCCAGATCGTCAAACACCGACTGAAGGTGACAGGACTACCGAAGGATTATGCCTCACCGCTTTGGCTGCGCTCGGGCTTCCTGACCCAAGCCGCGCAGGACGGCGCACCGCTCAAGACCGGTTTGCACCTATCGCACTGGCTCAGAAATGCTATGACGGCGTCGATATCGCCCAGAACCCGGCTGCGGATTTGTTGGGGTGTGATTCAACCAATCAGCTCAACTAACCCCCTACCCTTCCCTGATACCCTTCTTACAACGCACCTCGCTCATTCATGACACAGCCTTCGGCAGGACATGCTCCACTCAAAGCGGAGCATTTAGAGAAGTTTCACGCGCATGCCTGATTGATTTGCGGAAGATCCACCTCTGATTTGAGAGCCCACAATTCTCTTCTACCGGGTTTACAACTGTAAACCACCCTGCTCTGATACAAAGCGCATGTAGTCTGCCGGTCAGCGCAGCCCACAATATAGGCGAAAATTCTTGACTTAGGGCAGTGAATCACGGCTGTTTGTCTCAAGTGGCGCGAAAATGACCACATTCTTTAATTTGAGGCAACTACATGATTCCCGTGACACCACTTACGGCAGATCGACCATCGGCACTCGCCACGGAAATTTCCGAGAGATTGAACTCGGCTATCCGAGAGCATCTTCTTGCTGCCTTTGCACCTGACAACACAAAATCACTACGCACATTCGCAGCACCAGAAGCGGCCGAACTTTTGGGCGTCTCGGGTCAATTCATGCGCAAGGTCCACTCAGAAGGTACAATTCCTGAACCAAAAGACGTGCGAAGCGGTCGACGTTACTATACTGCGCAAGAGCTTTGGGAAGCACGTGAAACGCTTGAGAAGACCTCGCGCAAACAAGGACGCTACATCCCTCGCCGGACGGAAGGAGAGAAACTTCAAGTCTGGCAGTTGATGAACTTCAAAGGCGGTAGCAGCAAAAGCACTACAACAATTCATCTGGCTCATTTTTTCGCGCTTCGCGGATACCGTGTGCTGGCCGTTGACCTAGACCCCCAAGGCTCGCTTACATCCATGTGCGGCATCAGCCCTGAAATCGAGTTCGATGGGCTAACTATATACGATGCCATTCGCTATGAAGACCCGGTTAATATGGCAGATGTCGTGCTTCCGACATATTTCCCCGGATTGTCTGTGGCACCGTCACGGCTTGTTCTTTCTGAATTTGAGACGGAATCCGCCGTCCACTCTAACCCTGACCATCCGTTTTTTACGAGAATACGGAATGCTCTGGCCCAAGTGGAAGACGATTTTGACCTTGTTCTTATTGATAGTCCACCACAACTCGGGTTCCTAACCATCGCGGGGATGGCTGCCGCCAGTTCTTTGCTCGTGCCCTTAACACCTTCTATGTTGGACGTGTCTTCGACAGCTCAATTTCTCGAACTTGCTGGTGCTTATATGGCTGTCATTGAAGACGCCGGCGCCACTCTCGAATACGACAGCTTCAAGTTCCTTATAACACGTGACGAGCCAACAGACGTTCCATCTCAACAGCTGGCTTCATTCATGCGAGCACTGTTTCAGGACCGCGTTATGTCAGCAACGGCTCTGAAGAGCACTGCGATCAGTGACGCAACAATGCTCAAGCAGTCGATCTACGAGGTTGTGCGTTCGGAAATGACACGCGCAACCTATGACCGGGCAAAGAACTCAATGGATGCGATCGGCTCTGAGGTAGAGCAAATGATCCACCAAGCATGGGGACGTAGCTAATGGCTAGAAAATCTCTTCAAGAAATGTCGGGTATAGCGAGCACGATTGCACGTTCCGGATCTAAGACCGCAGACAGACCGGTAAGAGCCAACGCCCCTGCTCTCGGTGCGCTTCAAGGATCCCTTGCCGCAATTAGGGAAATTGACCCATCTCTCATAGACGATTGGGGACCGATTGATCGGCTTGGTGAGTTTACAGCTGTAAACCCTGATGAAGATGACGACAGCTTTGAGAGTTTGAAATCGAGCATCCAAGACGGCGGTCAACAAGTACCCATCCTCGTTCGGAAGTCGAAAACCGAAGGTCGTTACGAGGCGATTTATGGGAGGAGAAGGCTCAAAGCATGTCGTGAGCTCAAAATCAAAGTTCGCGCCAATGTTCAAGATATCGACGATGCGTCGGCGCTCCTTGCCAAAGGCCTTGAAAACGCAGCGAGGCGCAACCTGTCCTTCTACGAAAAAGCTCGCTTTGCGGAAGCAATTCAGACCGCTGGGCATGATACAGCCACGGTGAAACGAGTTCTGAACCTGTCAGCATCAGGATTGTCCCACCTTACTAAGGTCACGCAAAACGTTCCTTTTGAGGTCGGAGAAATGATCGGCGCAGCTCCAAAGTCAGGCCGCCCGAAGTGGACTGCACTTGCTGAGCACTTCTTGGCAGGCAAGCTGACAATTGACGACGCAACGGACTTGCTTCAAGCCGTCGAGCCATCGGTTTCCTCAGATGACCGGCTGGAAACCCTACTTAAAGCGGCCGCAAAACGTGGTGCCCGACAAAAGGACGGCGTTGGTGAAACCAGCCCCATTGATGGCGTGACTATCAAGTCCGGCAGCGGGTCTCTTACATTGTCAGTTAGAAAGACAGGTTCGAACGCGGATTTTGCTGAGTGGTTGGACAAAAATCTGACGAAAATCATCAAGAGAACACACGCCGAATTTACAGCTGTAAACAACAAGCAAAATAACTGAGGACGAGCAGAAAGGAGGAAGGCAAGCAAAGAAAAACCCCCGAAACCGGAGCTTCGAGGGCCGCTGCGCTAAGCGCAATTCTTAGATTAGACACCTAGAATCTAGCAGTCCCCGAATCGCCATACAAGAAAAAACGCTCCTGAGCGAACGGGTATTTTTTGTCTGCTGACATAAACTCATGAAAACAGTGACAGCAATGGCTCCGTCAGGAGCAACCTTGTCGAGCGCGACAGGGCAGGGGACTTATACGCCCAAGAAATGGATTCTTCTTCGAGCCGTTGAAGAGGCGAGAGAGTCGCTTGGGCTGAAGTCCACTTCTCTCAACGTCCTAAGAGCAATGATTTCCTTTTTGCAAGGAGATCAGATTTCAGTCGATCAGGATGATGAGCATATCTGCTTCGCATCCAACGCCGCGATTGCCAAACGAGCCCATGTCAGCGTTCCAACTGTTGAACGTCATATCTCGACTCTGGCCAAGCTTGGGATTGTCCGACGCGTAATGAGCTCAAATGGTAAACGTTGGGCACGCCGAGACCGACAGGGCAGGGTGGTCACAGCGACCGGTCTTTCCCTGATGCCATTGTCTGAAAGGCATGCTGAGTTCCTCCAGGAAGCCCAGAAGCATGCTGACCGCGTTCTCGAATTCACGTTACTCCGCGACAAGGTATCGGCCGCTCTGGCTCGTCTGAAAGAGCTTGTAGCAGACGATGGCTCTATCACAGATTTGATGACCTCCGTGCGCAATGCGCTGCGCCGCAAGCCGGATGCGCGTGTCCTCCGGAAACTTCTGGCTGAAATCTCTGTGGAAATCTCAGAGATAACACCGGCTCATACCGAAAAAATGAGGGCCTATGACCATAAAATTGAGGGGCACAAAGAGGACTCTTTGAATCCGATAGTTAAGAAAGGAAAACATTCTCAGGTTCAAGTTTCTCCAGATCAAATGGAGCGCAGCTTTCCACGTTTGTGCTCGGAACTTCGCCTTGCCCGGGATCAGTCACATTGTGACCGGCTTATGGACGATATCGCCGAGTACTTACGATTTGGTCAGACCTGGTATGCTATGAAATCGACACATGGCCCAGCTCTCCGTTTCATGGTGCTTGGATATATCTTTCAACGAGCTGAGAACATAAAATCTCACCAAGCTTATTTGATCTCACTGATCTCGAAAATCGATCGGGGAGATATGCAACCAACCACATTGTTGGCGCATAGTTCAAAAGTCCGCGGAAGTGCAGGCCATACCCATGATATCTCCTCACGCTCATGAGTTCAGAACAATAGGTGCAGTACATGCCATCGGTCTATTGTGAATATAATGGCAATGTATTACATTGTACTACAATACGGAAACAGGTGATTGCGATGAGTACCAGCCCATATTCAATCCGTCTCGATGAAGACCTGAGAAAGACCCTGGAACGGGAAGCTGCAATCGAAGATCGACCGCCTGCACAACTCGCCGTACGGGCAATTAGAATGATGTTAGAATCCAAAGCCGCTAAACGTGCAGCCATTGATGCGGCTGTTGAAAAAGCAGACCAAGGCAAGTTCATCACGGCAGACGAAATGAATGCCTGGATAGACAGCTGGGATACCGAGAATGAACTTTCGGCTCCGGTAGCAAGCGGGCAATCCAATAGCCAATGAAGATAGTATTTCTCGAAGATACGGCCCGGGACATTCAATGGTTCCGTTACTACTTCACGTCAGTTTTTCCTGAAGGCAGCGAAAGGGCACGAGCTCAGCTCAAAGCCATTCAGCTTACTCTTGCAGCCAACCCTTATGCAGGTCACTCAAGTGACACACGCCAAGACATACGGGAGCTTTCAGTGCCGCGAACCCCATTCACGCTGATCTATCGTGTAATGCCCACCCAGATAGAAATTCTGCGTCTCTGGGATACCCGCCAAGGCGCGGATTACTGAAACCAGGGTTTGAATACTGGTGGTATATAGCGAGCGGGGTAGGGGGCAAGCAACCGAACCTGTTTTGTTATTCGACCTCTAGCTTCTGCACAGAGGGCGGATTCCGGACCTTCGCTGCACACGCGCGCAGAAAACGTAACCTCGGCGTAAGCAGACATTGCACCTTGCCAAATCCGCTCTATCGCCCCCAACATTGCGTTGCCGCTTGAGGTTCAAGAGCAGCCAACCAGAAAATGCATTGAAATTCGTTCTGCTAGGCTCGGCCAGCATTTCCGAAGATCGGTTGTCTTCGACCGGCTAGAGATCTGTAGAGTACAACCGACTGTTGACCGAGTCCGACAGAGGAGGTGCGAAGCATTTAAGAAGCTCCGGCTAAGTACTTGTTGTCTCCAACTAGTGGTTGCGATGACATTTTCTTGCCAATCAAGCTGCGCCGCTGACGAATTGCAACTTGGGGATCTCGTGGATTGTTACCTTGTCGCCGCAAACCTTCTTCCCAATCTCGCAGAGATGCTCATGGTGGGTGAAGTAGAGAGCCTGCCCGTCTTGCGCAATTTCGCTCAAAAGACCGAGTGTCGCTGCCGCACGCCGATCATCGAAGGTTTCCATTACGTCATCGCCGATGAATGGAAGCGGGCCTGCGACGTCGCAGAACCGACGGTATCCGGCGAGACGCAAGGCAAGATAGAGCTGGAAACGCGTCCCCTTTGACATCTCATCAGCCCCTAGGGACCCCCCACCGTTGGATCGCAGAGCAATCAGACGATCACCATTTCTGTCTGGATGTGTTGTGAGATCATGGAACTCCCCACGAGTGATAGTACGAAATGCATCGGCTGTATGCGCCAGCAATTCTGAACGATGGCGATCACGGTAAACCGCAAGGGCACGATCGGCTGCCATTACCCCAAGCTGGAGAGAGAGCGCCCGATCGGCTTTCTCCGCAATCTCGATCAAGACGCTCCGGCGCTCTTCTTCAAGAAGCGCAACGGCCGCGTCTCCACCGACTTCCTCGATCGCTCTTATTGCATCACGCCGCCCACCAATCCGGTCTTCAAGCTCACCTTCGGCTTCTGAAAGATCACTGTCGATTTCAGCTAGACCACTATCAACGTCGTTGCGATTTTCTGCGTCGAGCAGTTCATCCGCGTCCTTTCTGGATTCAGCGCCCAGGCGTTCGAAGAGATCGCGTTGCTTTTCTTCCACGGTCTTAGCCAAATCGGTTCTCTGCTGCGATCGGTTAAGTACATCTGCCAGTTCGTCGAGATTTGTGATGGTCTCGATCTCTGGAAAGTGTCCAGCCATTTGCTTTAGCCGTGTCTCTACACGCGAGAGTTCCACGTCCGCTTTTGCAAATCTTTCTTCAGCGATCAGGCGAGCCTCTTCCGCTGCCTGCAAGGCCGTGTTCGCATCGTCAGCTGCCTTCAACCTCGTCTTAAGCTCAGCATACGTCGATGCCGGGTTCTGCTCCGAGGCAACCTCGAGCCTGACAGAAAGCCGGTCTACGGCGTCCTTGAAGGCGGCGCGATCACGCTCCATAGCCTCGACGCGCGCCACGAGTTCGACGCGTTTGCTGGCTTGCGTCGCCAGACCGCGAAGCGGATCAAGGAGCGCGCGGACCTGTGTTGTGTTGCGCTCGGTCAACCAGAGTCCTTCCAGCGCATCTGTCCACTCGCTCTGCCAATTGGCAAATGCCTGTTCTTCGTTTGAAAGGGCTCGGTCCCGCTGTCGTTTTTGCGCCTTCGCCGCCGCCACAGCTTTTTCAGCCGCCGAGCGCTTTGCCGCGTCTTCGATTGCGCGGTCTTTCAGGTTGTTCGACCGTGCCTGAAGCTGTCGAAGGGTCGGAGCATCAGGGGATCTTTCACCTAGGGCCGTCAGCGCCTCAATGAGCGCGGTTTTGGTGACCTCGCAATCTGCAGCGGCGCGTTCCCGTGCCGATCGCTGAGCGTCCGCCTCGGCGACAACGTCTAGCAATGCCTCAGCCCGCTCGACCCAACCCGGCAGGTCCTCAGCGGGGTATTCTGTCGGCAAGCCAGCCTCGGAGAGAACCGGCGCCATTTCTTTGCGGAGCGCAAATAGGTCGTCCTGGGTTTCTTTCATCTTGGCTGCGACGGTCTCGAGGCTTGCATCAGTTGCTGTAATCTCGATTTCTGCTGATCGAAGTTCAGCCAGCCGGTCTGCCGCAGCTAGACGATCGTCACGAACTCGGTCGTCTTCTCCAAGCGCGACTTCAAAGACGTCTGCCGAAGCGTCATCCAGGCGGGATCGATGCGAAGCCCAAGCCTTATCGCGCAGAACACGCACACGCTTTGCCTCGGCATCAGCTATGCCATCACTCTGCGAAGAAAGAGCAGACACGATGTTCACATTTCGGGCGCGTGTTTCTTGAAGTTGCGCCCTACGATCTTCCAACTCCCTCAATTTCTGCGCCAGTTCGAGCGCGGTTCTGGACCAGCGATCAGTTTGTTGGGCATCGGGCAATGACGCTGGTGCGAGGTCTGCTTCTGTCGCTGACCAAGGAGCCAACCTTTTGAGATCCCGCTCTATCGATTTGCTCAAGCGTTCAAGCGCCTCCGCGGCATGCTGCTCGCGTTGTTCGGGATTGTCTTGGTTGAACTGGTCGAGCAGGGAGGTCAGCGAGGCCATTTCCGCGCTCTGGGCAGGTGCAGCCTCGAGGTCTTCGACCGCAGACTGGAGGGCATCCTCAGCCGCGCTCACTTCGTCTCGGGCGGACGCCACTCTTTGAGCCAAAGCGGCTTCTCGGGCGGAAAGTTCATCCAACCGCGCGAGCCGGTCGTCCGGGACAATTAGGGTAGTCAGATCGCTGTCTTCCATCGCGCCCAGTCGGGCGCGAATTTCGTCGAGCTTGGCGTCAACCTTTTGGAGCTCTTCCCGCCGTTTTGGCAGGTCTTCCTGTGCTGTGCGAGCACGGGCTGCAGGTATCTCCAGCGAAGTGATTTCGGCGCGCACAGAATCAATCTCGGGGTCAGGTACCAGGGCTTCAAGTCGATCATCCGCAGCCTTGATATCGGCCTCGGCGTCTCCCTTTTTTGCCATGGCTGCCGCAAGCTCTTCCTTGAGAGCACCTACTTCCGCTGACCATCCCGCAGGAGCGTCAGGCAAGTGGGTAATGGGCTGGAGCTGTTCTTCCAGTCTGAGAAGACCATCACGGATTGCGAAGGCATCTTTCAACGCGGACAACCGGATTTGCTCCGCCCGGAGATTGTCGCGACTGTCCCGTGCGACCTGATAGGCTTCCTCCGCTTGCCGACGACTTTCAACGAGAGCCTCGAAGCCACTGGCATGGATGTCCAACGTGCGGCGGCGCTCGTCCATAATACTGAGTTCGTCCTTCAAGGACTTCAGTTCGCTCGATCGCGACCGAGGCATGTAGAACTTGGCAGCCTTTTCACGCAACGCGTCGAGGCCATCGCTTAGATCACCGAGCCCAGCAGTTGCTGCAAAGAGCAGACGACCAAGATCACCACGACTTGCCAGAATTTCTTCGCCGCCTTGTACAAGCGTCTCGTCATTCAATGAAAACATCGTGCGATACGCATCGCGGGACAAACCGTGCAAAGTTGCTGACAATAGGGTTGGATCGACCCCGTTGTCCGCTCCATCCAAAAGATTTCCGTCCCGTCGTTTAATGCGCGAGAGCTCGACGTCTTGGCCGTCAATCTCGAGAACGGCGCCCACACGAAGGGCGCTGTAATCGTGGAGGAAGTTGTATTTGCTCCGGTCTTCAATACCGAACAGAAGGTCGAGATAGCCATTGAAGGCTGTCGACTTACCGGCCTCGTTTTCGCCGAAAATGATATGCAGATCGGATCCATTCTTAGGCCGATCTCCGAGATCAATCGAGAAATCTGTGAAGCGTCCATAGCGTGTTAAATTGAGCTTGCGCAGCCGCATCACGAAGCCTCCTTTTGGCTCTGGCCGCTTTTCAGCGAAGCGACGACGTCCGCTGCTCCTGCTTCAAGCAGGCGATCAAGAACGCCCTTCGTGCCATCCTGATCCGAACCGAAGCGATCACGCAGCTCCGCAGGCAGGGCGCGAACGACTTGCTCAAGGTGGGATGTGGCTTCCGACCGAAATGCACTGTCCCTTGCGACCTCTTTCATGAGCAACGCTAGCTCGTCTACCGGGTCGGCATCTTCAGCACTAGCAACAGGTGAAGCGACCTTGATTTCGATTTTCTCGATCCAAATTCCGCCAACCTGATCCGCTGCATCCTTCGCTTCAGCCAAAAGCAGATCGACGTCACGATGGAGCCGCCAGCCAAGGTTCGAGTTTCCGGAAAGCTCCAAGCGGCAGATGACATATTCCGAGAGAGCAGAATTGCGCGCATTCTTGAGCGCAGCTCGAAGTGTCTGAAGTATACCCTGCCAGCTATCGGTGCCAGATAGATCAAGGTTCACGCGTTCGAACTCGGCGATGGATACATTGCGTTCGCTCACACTGAGCTCGCCGCCAGAAATCTCCACCGCAGTCACCGTCTTTGGACCAGCTTCTCCAATGTCCCGACCCTGCGGAATGCCGGGCATGACGACATAAGGGTTCTCCGAATGCACTTGTCGTGCGTGGACGTGGCCCAGTGCCCAATAATCGAAGCCGTGACTACTAAGTTCGTTAAGCGCACACGGGGCGTATTCATCATGCCCTGATGCACCAGCGAGGCTCGTATGCATCAGCCCAATATTGATAAGCCCGTCAACCGGAGGCCTGTACTTTGGCAAAAGGCTATCCGGTGCATGACGACGTGCAAAGCTAACGCCGTGGATTGCGACACCCGCATCGGGAATCTCCTCGACCCCTCCGTGCCCGGTAAAGACGTGAACATTTGAAGGGAGATCCAAGTAGCGCGTGATCGTGGATTCGGAGTCGTGATTTCCCCGGATCATGAAGACGCGAATGCCAGCCTCGTCCAATCGGCGCATTTGACGTCCAAGGAATGCGGCCGTCTTCATGCTTCGGAGGTCACCGTCGTATAAATCGCCTGCGATGATTAGGGCATCGGCGCTTTCCTCGATGCAGATATCAATGATCCGCTCGAATGCTCTTCGGGTAGCACCACCAACAAGCTGAGCAAGATCAGGATCGCGCATCGCCAGAGTCTTGAGGGGCGAGTCTAGGTGAACATCCGCAGTGTGAATGAACTTAAACATCGTTTCTAAAGTACCCTTCCTCTAAATTGCAGAAACTGCTTTCTCCGCATAGCAATGCGCTTCGATGGCCTACTGTCTGAGCCATGCCAACATAGCTTGTACGTTTCCATAGTTGGGCAGGCCGTCGCGAAACGCTTCGGTTGGGTACGACGACAAGAAGCTGCTATGAACAGACGCTGTTTTACCTTCCAAGCCCAAATGAGTTTCAATCGTGCCATCCGTCCAAACCCAGATGCCTTGGGCCTTCAAGTGTTCATGGATGGCATCGATGTGCCCACGAGCGTCTGCCTCCGCAGCCATAATCTCGTATGCCTTGGCAGCCGAGACGTCGCCAAATTTTTTGGGAAAACCGTCCTCTGCCAAGTCGATTCTTCCTTCGCCTTGCAGGCGCGTGAGCACCGCAATGCACCCCTGAACAGCCGCGTTGGTGTCGGTGATCAAACCGTGCTGGATGGCGGGTCTAAACGCGAAATCAAGATCGACGACAGCCTTTGTAGGAATTCCCATCGCAGCAAGTACGGGCAGCGCTTTAGGCACATCGCTTGAACTTCCGAGCGAGACCAAGCCCAATTTGTCTTCTTCAAGTGAGCAACCTGCTTCATGCTGAAACAGCTCTGGAAGCAGCGTCTGTTCGGTTTTGCCTTCTGCTAGGACTACCTTCTCGGAAAAAAGTAGCTGGGTTGAGTTAGAGAGCGCGAAAAGAGTTGCCGATTGGTGCTCCGCTCCGGCTATGGCGTCGTGAACGGCGTCTACCATCCTGGGAAAGCATATCGTACCATCCGCCGCTGTTCGACGGATCAAGAGAGCGTTTGGTGCATCTGCTCTTGCGATCATATTGGCCGAGTGGGTCGAAAAAGCGACCTGATAGCTCTCCGCAGAGAGGCGGCTCAGCGATGCACGCACCATCTCAATGGCCTGAGGGTGCAGGTATAACTCGGGTTCATCTATTAACAGCAAGGTTGTCCGCGCCTCATTGGCCGCTGCCTGCCTTCGGATCTCGGACAAACACTTGATTAGGGCGATTTGAACAGAACGTTGCGCTCCGTGCCCGAAAGATGATGCGTCCCGACCGGTCTCTGGATCAAATTGCTCGTCATAGATCTTGATAGTCGCGTTTCTCAAAAAATCCGAGAATTCAGGCGTTTGGATGTGAGTTTTGGCGACGACCCCGGGGAAAAAACGGCCAAGTTCATTTTGAATTTGTGTGTCGAGTTCAACTAGTGTCTCATCCTTCTCGTCACCGTCGGCAGATAGCCGCGAAGCGACTTGTGCGAGAGCATCTGTGACTGGACCTGCGTTTCGTTCGGCGACAGGCCCGATGATTTCTTTGATTAATTTCCCAATTGTCGTACCTGAAGCAAACTTCCCAACGTCCTCTGTCGTGTTCTCCATCGCGCCGATGAATATCGGATCGGGAAAAATCCTCGCAATGGCTTGGTCTATTCCCGTTGGATTAACGATCCATGTTTCTTGGCCATCTTCCATCTTCCTTACTTCCAGACGGATCTGCCCAACCGGCACATTTGGTTGTGGTTGTGTTCGGCGCAGCGAAATCGTCCCGTCTATTACGTGCGGTTCGATCCTATTCCGATGATTGTCTTCCAAAGCATCGAGCAAATCAGCGTCGATGCCCGTAATCTCGGCCGTTACAACAAGTGGTAATCCGGGGTCGAGAAAATCCGATGATTGTAGAGCCGATTTCTTGATCACCCATGATAACGCTTGCAGGATATTTGTTTTCCCGGCGTTGTTGTAGCCGATTAGAGGCGTATAGGCTGCAAGCAGCAGCTCGACTTCTTGAATGGACTTGAAGTTCTGAATCTTAACCTTGGAAATACGGTGCATCCGTCGCCTTTCTAAAACGTTCGCAAAAAATTCTCTTGCGCATCAAGTGCGGTGCTAAACTGTATAGCAGCGCAAAAGTCACAGATGGTACTCGAAGATTCCAACGGGTTTTTCTCCGGGATGTTTGAGTTGACTCTGAATGCGCAGTGAATCGATTCTATTACGTCCGTCACTGCAGCGTATGGTGGTTTGTTTCAAAGTCAGCAAAGGCTTGCCCTTACAGAACCCTTAGGTGCTCGCGTGTTGGCTGGTTCACCCTAGCGCGCGTTTGGATGGGCTTTGTGCTTCCGTCCGGCACGACAGGGCGAAGCTCTTTCGGGATGACCGAGGAGAGCTTTGACACAAGATCACGCGCAGCCCGAGCGAGCGAGGGGTCTGCCTCAGAGGCCACCCATGCGCACCAAGGGCCGCAGCCTCCAACTCATCTGCCGTGAGCATCAGGGGCGGCATGTCATAGCCATCGTCAAGCACATATCCGATCCCCGCTTCGCCCGTGATGGGGATGCGTTGGCCATGAAGCTCCGCACGGTTGAGGAGGAACCTGATTATTCACTGGCTTGGTTACGGCTCGCCTACAATTATTTGGAGTCCAAGAAGCGCCAATTGGATACGCAGCCGGACTGGTCGGAGCGGGCGCGGCGGGCCGCCAATAAGGCACTTGAGGCTGACCGGGACAACCCGGATGCGTATTACGCACTGGCGATCCACATCCGTAGGGTTGGTGAGAGCACAGATATCTTCCGAAATTACGCGCAACGCGCAATCGATCTCATCCAAACGACTCCTGGATTCTCGCCGATTTGGGGATCTTTCTGGCATATTCGGGAGAATGGGAGGCTGGTGAAACCTGGATCACTCGGGCGCGGGAACTCAATCCTCAGCTTCATCCCGGATATGGCAACGCCTTTCACCTGCATGCAATCGTGCGGGGCGACTACGATGAAGCATTGGCCGAAATAGCCGGTAGGGGTGGTGCACGTCGCCTCATGAACATGGCATACACTGCCGCGGCTTTGGCGTTAAACGGCGAACTGGACGCAGCGAGAAACCTGATCAATGAACTAAGAAAAGAGTTTCCTGAAGCAATCAAAGACCCACTGGCCCCTTTCCGCGCACGTGACATGCCGAAAGACCCGATCGAAATACTACGTGAAGGGCTCAATCTAGCAGGGCTGGTCGTTTGAGTCGCGTAGCTTCCGTCCAAGGGTCTTGAGCCATTGGTCTGTTTCAGGACAGGTTCGGTACTGGTTCTGTTTATTGATGACAGTTGGTAATGAGTCAAAACGACAAAGGGCTAGTGATGTGATATGAGGTATTCTTGAGGTCATCATGCAGGCAGCAACCCTACCAATCGGAGGGGCTTTTATGATCATGCGGATATTTCAAGTCACAGCGAAAGAAGGCAAAGAGGAGGAGTTCGGTGACTTCTTCCACAACACGGCCATACCATTGATGCGGGGAACCGAAGGGATCGTGCAGGTCCTTCCGGGCGCAGCGCGGGCTGACAGTCCAGGAGAATTCAGTTTCGTGATGATCTGGAAAGATCTCGCTTCTCTCAAGGCGTTTGTAGGCGATGATTACCAATCGCCGCATGTGGATCCTTCAGAAGCCGAATTGGTCGAATCCAGATCAATCAAACACTACGAATTTGTGGAGTAGCGCAAATGGCTGCCGAAGTAACACAAGAAGAACTCCAAGCGGGTCGTGGATACGAAGCTCTGTTTGTGCCAGCGCTATTTGCACCGTGGTGCGACCATTTGACTGGCGGCGCAAGAATACGCGAAGGTGCGCACGTTTTGGATGTTGCGTGTGGTACAGGCGTGTTGACGCGAGCAGCACGCGAGTGTTCTGGACATACTGGTCGCGTGGTCGGACTTGATCCTGCACCCGGCATGATTGCAGCGGCAAGAGAAGTTGAACCCAATATCGAGTGGGTTCTGGGCAGTGCCGAAGAGCTGCCCTTCGCGGATGACTCGTTTGATTGCGTGATCTCTCAATTTGGAATGATGTTTTTTCAGGACCTGCGGAAAGCGACACGCGAAATGTACCGGGTGACCAAACCGGGCGGCAGGCTGGGGGTGGCGATCTGGCACTCTATCGATCAGAATCCTGCGTATCGAGACATCGTCGCTGTGTTGGGGGCACACGTATCACCAGAGGCAGCAAATTCTGTGAGGCTGCCATTCAATTTGGGCAACCCCGACGAAGTCGCGAACATCTTGTCGCAAGTGGGCTTCGATGACATTGCCTTTGAAACCAAAAGCGAGCAGGCAACCTTTCCCAGCACCCGGACAATGGTGGAAGTCGAACTACGGGGTTGGCTGCCGCTGTTTGATATACATCTCAGTGAAGAAAAAATCGCAGAAGTTCTGATCGAATCCGATGTGAAACTTTCGAAATACGCCACGCCTTCGGGCAAGGCGATCTTCCCGACGACGGCCTACATCATGACCGCCTGCAAGCCGGATTAGACAAAACAAGCGATCGATCGGCACTTGCCCCGGACTCGGCGATCCCGCTGGTTTGGGAATTTACGGTCTCGAAAAAATCTGCCCGCAGCAGGTTTCAGGGAACACTTTCTTCCAACTAAAAACGAGTGACAGCGTGATCATATTGATATTGATCAAGCTGTGACCCGCGCGATGAAGTAGGATGTCGTCAACACTCTATGTCCCAGCGATTTGGTTACGCTGAGAACAAACGTCGGAACCTGCGTGCTCGTCAATCTAGACAAAAAGTTTGCGACACTTCCGGAACGTGGTCAGTTTTCGGACGTATGCGTCGATACGACTTGTGATTGAGATTTAAGCCACTTGACGAACACCTTAGCCTCAGGACGCTGAAATACTGCTTGAGTCTGGATGTAGTAGACGCCGAAGAGTGGCTCAGAGAACAATTCAATCATCCGACCAGATGACAGATCGTCCTCAAAAAAAGCTCTGGCAGAATACGTGATCCCGTAACCTCGGCGAACCGCGGTCATGATCAGGTTCCCAGGCATGTGATTTATCGTCAATGGCTCGGGAGGTACGACCCCATGATAGGTGAACCAGTCAGCCGCCTCGTTGGTGCCCAGTTCCTGCAACCAGGGCAACTTCGTTAAAGAGGCCGGGTCACGCAGATCTCGGCCTTCCACCAGTGAAGGTGCTCCGATCACGACCATGTCGGAGACAAGGACAGTAGCTCCACAGTGTCACCGATGACCGGCCTCTATGTGCGTGTGTCGCGGCCGAGTCCAAGTTAGAAAGTACTGAAACAGAGATGCAAGGCTACGCCGCTGCCCCGTGCATTGCTTCTCCGATGGCACTCTGTAACTCGGGAAATGGCTAGGGCGCGGGCGACCGTTGGCATCGTACATTGAAATGGCACGTAACAGGTCTGTGTTTGGGGAAAACATCGAATTTCTCCATCAATGGGTGATTTACAATTGGAGTATGGTAATATTTCGGTAATTCTGAGAGTCAGAAATACTATTGGGATGAAAGGTGATCTTTCAGCATGACACTAGACTGGACAAAGCTGCCATCCTTAACCGCGCTTAGGGCGTTCGAGGCTGCAGCGCGGGCAAAGAGCTTTTCAGCAGCGGCACGATCGCTCAATGTAACTCATGCGGCCGTAGCGCAACAGGTCCGTGCACTGGAAGAGTTCATTGGTATGCAATTGCTTGAGCGCTCTGCGCGAGGTGTGAGTCTGACGTCTGAGGGGCAAGAACTTGCGAAGGCTTTGGCGAATGGATTTGCCGCAATCGCTGAAGGGATCGAAACTCTTCAAGAAAAAAATAGGAACCGACCTGTGCGCGTGACTACAACGGCATATTTTGCCGAGGCGGTTATATTTCCAAAGATCGCGGAATTTTGGAGTAAGGCTCCAAGAATCGAAATCTCGTTCGCCCCGACGGACGAGGCTATCGACCTTGTCGCGGAAGGCTTCGATCTCGCCATCCGGGCAGGTGCCGGAAACTGGCCAGACTTAAAGTGTCGGCTGTTGATAGAAAGCCCAACCCGGGCCTTTGCTGCACCTTCGCTTGTCGATAATCCCGCAACCAATTGGGATGAAGTTCCTTGGCTGATCCCGAGCGGCAGTCTCTGGGAACGCGAAGCACTAAAAGAATCCGGTATCGACACGAGCGCCATCAAAACTTTGGAGATTGGCGACCCGTCTCTCGAAATCCGCGCAGCGGAGGAAGGTATGGGGCTTGTGGTTGAATCCGAAATTGACGTACGCGCTCAGATCGAGGCTGGAACGCTGAAAATTGCCCCCATCACAGTCACTAACATGTCTCGATATTTCATAGTCACGCCGCCATGGAAGCCTCGGCCGGCAGTCGCTGCATTTATTAGTTGGCTTGAGTCCGTCGGGCCAAGGCTCGACGAGGAGGCTTCGGCATCCAAGGACACCTGAGCCGCGCATATGATCGTTTTCACCTGGCAGCTAATCAAAATTTGTAAGGCCGATTGCCCGCCGAGCAGACCTTGAAGTCGCCAGAACCGGCTCAATGTGCTACTGCAAACGTCAGATGACCGTTCTGAGCCCGGAAGCGGCCCATTCGAGAAGCATGGTTTTCGATAACGATCCTTGACCCGACCCGATTTCTTGCAAGATGCTTGCGCAGAGAAAGGGCGGCAAGTTGGAAGCTAATCTCAATCGTTCTGGATACCGATTGCGGCCGAGTATGGTATCGGATCGATCAGATGTGGCAGAGTACATATTTGGGGACGCAGAGGTCGCCAAAACTCTCGTTCACAACGTCTCTTCGCGAAAAGGTGCACTGGCGGCAACCGATGCTTGGATCGACACTCTTGCCGTCGATGGAGTGCGGAGCGCCAACAATGCCCCACACATTGGTCTGTGGACCGTCCGGGACGAAGCCAGCGATAACCAATTTGTAGGAATTCGTGGCGTATTTGTTGCGCCGGGATTGCCCCATAATACTGTGGTGACTTTTGTTGCAGTCGCTCGTTCCTATTGGGGGAAAGGGGTATCAAGCGATTCATCCCGAATACTATGTGGACACGTTTTCGAAACCTCTGACGCCGATGGGATCTACACGCGTGTATGGCCAAAATTGAACCCAGCGAGCGACGCAGTTCAACGTCGGCTGGGTTTTGCCCCTGCGGAACGGCATACGCTGCAAGATACATTTGGCAAAGCCCGGATGCAGGAAGTGCTAGATTTCGACCTGTGGCGAGCATCCAATTTGCAAGGCGACGGTTTCGATGAGACGCTGCGCCAAGTTTCGATAAGAATTGGCCAGTTGGCGGCGGAAGATCTTTTGAACCTCAAAGTGGCGGTTAAGAGAATTACAGAAGCGCTGCCAGACGTACTGGCGCAAGTCGAGGACATTAGAACCCAAGTGGCGAACGACGTCCGGCTTGGATTTCAAAATCCTGCGTGGGCAAGTTATCTAATGTCACGGGATAATTGGTTTGCGTCGCGAATTGTCTGAGTAATTGGCTAATGCAAATGATTGCTTTGTCCGTTGAAATCATCCCGCATCTCGGAAATTGCAAAGACTAGTTTTGGATGTCCGCTTCAATGCAACCGCAGGCTACGCCGTGTTGCCCGACCAGAAAGGTGCTTGCGCTCCGTTCAGAGCACCACTTTCTGCACTCGCAACGCGTTGTTTTTCCACAGAATCGGGCGGATTCCGGACTTTCTCTGCATGAGCGAGCCGATCATGGTGCAACGTTGAAAGCCGACATACACATTTGCTGCAAGCCAGGAATTTCTCTGCACCGCCGCATGGCGGCTGAGAGCCCGGAGTAGACATAGTCAACGCCGACGCTCGCAGGTGCTGCAACTCCCGCTTACCGAGACCATCAGCCACACTGCAGAAAGAAAAGCTGCCGTTCGTTACGCCCTCAGAAATTGTCCCGCCACCGGTGTTTGACTGGGCGACTATGCAATCTTTGGCTGCAATTCCGGCAATCCGGCACTGAAAATGTCAGTCGCGCGGAACGCACCAAGGTTCTCGTACTTCTCTCTTTCAGCAGAGATCGCTGCCGAATGCATTGCAGTGAAGGCGAGAAATGCAGGACCTTTGTCGGAGCTGAGGAATAGCCCGTGCTGTAACCTCAATTGAATTTCGCAAAACAGATGTTGGAAGGCTAACCAATCTCTAACTAGGTTCGTTGAGCGCCGAACGCCGCGAGCCGTACGTTTTAACACGCCATATCAGAGAGTTGGTTAGCGTCCTTTTGGGAGGCACCACTCGCTAGTGCATAGAGTTTGGCAGGAACAGCACCAGTGTTGGTACAAGTACCAACACGGCCAAGCGGATGATGTCGACGACCCAGAATGGCGTGACGCCTTTGAAGATCGTTGCTGTCGACACGTTCCCAACAACGCCTTTGAGGACAAAGACATTCAATCCGACCGGTGGTGTAATCAGGCTGATTTCGGTGACGACGACAACAATGATGCCGAACCAGACCGGATCAAAGCCTAGGCTCGTGACCAGTGGAAAAAAGATCGGCACAGTCAGCAATAGCATCGAAAGGCTTTCGAAAACACATCCGAGGATGACATAGACGCCAAGGATCATCAGCATTACCGTCATTGGCCCCAGACCCGCAGAGGAAACCGTGGCGCGCAGCGCTTCCGGCAGGCCGGCAAGGTTCACAAAGTTTGAAAACACCCAGGCGCCGATCAGAACAGTAAACAGAGCGGCGGTCGTCTGGGCGGTTTCGATCAAGACCTGCATCGTTGCAGCAAAGCTGAGTCTGCGCCGCGAAAAAGCGATCAGAAAGGCTCCTGCCGCGCCCATACCTGCCGCCTCGGTCGGGGAAAATGTCAAATTCAGTGGCCAGAAGTCCAAAACTCCGTACAACCCGCCGATTACAATGAAGAACAACAGAAGTACCGCCCACACGCCTTTCAAAGCCTTGGCACGATCAACCCAGCTCGCGCGATCCCCGGCGGGGCCGGCCTCTGGGTTGCGCAGGATCGTGTAGCGCACTGCCGCAAGGTAAAGAACGACCCCGAGCAATCCCGGGATGATACCGGCGATGAACAATTTTCCGATGCTGGTTTCGGTCAGCAAACCATAGATAACAAGAATGACAGAGGGCGGTATAAGAATCCCCAACGTGCCCCCGGCGGCGATGGATGCCGTCGACAGGCTGTCAGCATAATTGTATTTGCGCATTTGAGGCATCGCGACTTTTGACATCGTGGCAGCAGTCGCCAGGGACGAGCCGCAGATGGCCGAAAATCCGGCACAAGCAACGATTGTCGCCATTGCCAGCCCACCTCGAAAGTGACCCATAAAGGCGTAAGATACCTGATACAATTCGCGCGACAGTCCGCCCTTATTCACGAAAAGCCCCATCAGGATGAACAGTGGGACAACCGACAGCCCGTAGTCCTGTGCGGTGTCTATGATCAACCGACCGACCATAGAAATCGAGGCACGAAACCCGCGCAGTTCAGCATAGCCGACAAACCCCACAAACCCCATTGCTATCGCAATCGGCATCCGCAGGAACACAAGGAAAAGGACCGCAGCCAGGCCAAGGATGGAAAACAGCATCAGAAGTTTGCCTTTGTTGGGGAAATTACTCGCGCGACGGCACGGGCAATGAAGGTGATTGCAGTGACAAGGGTGAAAACGGAGATGAACCAACCGACATAGTGTTGTGGTAGGTTGAGGTATTCGCTGACATCGCCGTATTCGCGCGCACGTTCGGCAAGTTCCCAGACCCGCTTTGCGGGCCACAACAGAAAGAATCCGCACGCAAGATCAATTACAAAGTCGCGCAGGGCCGCAAGGCGACGGGAAAATAGCGGGTCCATAAGATCAACCACGATGTTCGCGCCTTTCCAACTGACGATAGGCAGAGACGAAAACACGATGATGGCCATGAACAGTCGCGTTAATTCGGTTGCCGATTCAATCGGGTTGCCAAACAGGCTGCGCAAAACGACATCTGCAAATGTCATCGACATCAACAGGAACAAGATACCGGCCGCAAACCATGTCGGGGCAACGGCGATATAGCGCCAGGGACTTGTTTGTCGCAGCGACATGTCCCAGTTTTGCGCTGGATTTGAGGTTTGGTCATCTTGTTCAGTCATGATGGTGGGTCCACTGTATGAAACAAGGCCCAATGAAGGGCCTTGTTGTTGGTGTTTTGAAACGCTGAACGTGCGGTCAGGTCACTCGGCGGACATCTGCTCGACGATAAAGGCATGCGCGGCAACTGCATCGACGCCCTTTGCACTGACCTCGGAGAGGACCTTTTCAATCAGCGGTCCTGTAAGTGCCTGCCACTTGGCCGCATCGTCAGCCGAGGCCTGTGTCAGTGCATTGTCGGAATTCGCGTGCAGCGATTCGATGCCAGCCGCATCGATCTGGTCCCAGGCTTTGCCCGCAGCGCGTGACAAGTTTTCGCCAAATACCTTATCCAGTGCAGCGCGATCGGCATCAGACAGCCTGTCGAATGTGTCCTGGTTCATGATGATGGCGAAAGATCCACGATAGAACCCGCCCGGAACTTCGTAAGAGTTTTTGGCAACTTCGAACAGTTTGAAGCTCTTCTTCGCCTCCATCGGCATCATCACACCGTCTGCGGCATTCGATTCCAATGTTTCATAGACTTTTGGAGCGGGCACACGGATGCCCGTTGCCCCCAGTGCAGCCCCGACATCGCCAGACACGCCGCCACCTAGTCGCAACTTCATTCCAGAAATGTCTTCAAGCGCGGTGATCTGCACGTTCGAATGCAGTACGCCCGGGCCATGGGTCATCATCGCCAGAACCTTGACGCCCTTGTGCTCATTCAAATCGGCAAAGAATGTGTCATACGCCCGCCAGCTTGCGACCGACGCGGCCTCGGCGTTACCCTCGTAGCCCGGAAGTTCGATCATTTTCGTCGACACGAAGCGGCCAGGCGAATAGCCGTGGAAGATCCAGGTGATATCGGCCGCACCGTCAAGCACCAGGTCGAATTGCGCCGGAGGGCTGCCCAGACCATATTTGACTTCGGCACTGACCCGCCCGTCGGTGGCCTCTTCGATCATTTTGGTTAGCTCAGGCCAGATCATGGCGTTGACGCCATGCGTTGGCGGGGCCCAAGACGAAATCGTCAGTGTGGTGTCAGCGGCCTGCGCTGCCATGGATGCAATCGACATCGCGCCGGCGGCAAGACCTGTGATCAAAGTATGTTTCATGATGTGTGTTTCCTCCCATTTCTTGGCGAAATTCTAGCGCTTCAGAGCACAAAAAAAATATGCTCTTGCGTCCAGCTGTCCGCGTGGCGGACACTTAGCGTTTTGAAGCGCGCCATATGCCCACAGACGCCGTTAAGGCCGACCCGAAATTTCAAGGGTTTCATATTCGGTGGCGATGTTCGCCGCAGCAAACTGCAAAGCGTCGGCATAACGCTTGATCGCCTGATCCATGTTCATGGCCTTGGTGACCCAGATAATCGACAAGCAGCCGACCGCGCGATCATCAGTTAGGATAGGCACGGCCAGGCTGGATGTTTTGGGCCTGAATGTGTGTGGGCCACGGGTGGCGTATCCCTGTTCGGCATAGATCGTCAGGTTTTCCTCCAGCCATCTTTTTCTGAGGAACGGCATGTCTTCGGGAAGGTTTTCGGCGCGCAATAACTCGATAATCATCTCCAGCTCGCGCGAACCACAGACCGAAAGATAGGCCCGCCCCGCTGACGAGCGCAGAATGGGCAGGGAAAAGCCGACCATCCCTGAGTCCACCGACAACGGGCTGCGGCCATGGGTCGATTCCTGGATCACCATATGGGCGTCTTCATAGGTGGAAAGATCGGCTGGCCAGGCGTGGGTTTCGGTGAATTCCGCCATAACTGGTGCCGCCACCTGACAAAGGCGCGAGCGCACCGACACATTGTCTCCCAATGCCGCGGCCAAAGGCGACACACGCACCCGGGCATCGCTGGCGGAACAGAGGACATAGCCCTCTTCTTCCAGCGTGTGCAGCAAGCGATAAACCGTTGGGCGAGGCAAACCCAGCTCTGACGCGATTTCACCCGGACGGGTTGCGCCGACCCGGTTGAGATATCGCAGGATATTCAATCCACGCGCAAGCGCGCGGACAGTTTCAGAGTTTGCCGCCATTTATCCATCACGATCAGGGGGGCGTTCTGTCCGCCCATGATGCAGTTTCACCCGGCCACAACCGACTGGTCAATAGCGCCGAACACGCTGGTGCCGTCGTGGTCCAGCATCTCGAACCGGATTGTGTCGCCGGGTTGCATGAACCGGGTTGTCGGCTCGCCATCGCGAATGGTTTCAATCATACGCTTTTCAGCCAGACAGGATGAACCCACCTCTTGGTGGTTTTCATTGCTGACAGTGCCCGACCCGATGATCGTGCCGGCCGATAGGTCGCGGGTACGCGCGGCGTGGGCGATCAGCTCGGGAAACTCAAAGTTCAGATCCGCGCCCGCGTCGACGCATCCGAATTCGTCACCGTTGTAAGTCGTGACTAGTGACAGGTTGATGCGCCCACCAGTCCAGGCCTCTCCCAGCTCGTCGGGGGTTACGCACACGGGCGAGAAGGAACTTGCGGGTTTCGACTGGAAGAAGCCAAATCCTTTAACCAGTTCTGGGCGCATGACATGGCGCAGGCTTACATCGTTGCACAGCATGATCAGTTTGATATGCGATCTGGCCTGCTTGGCCGTGCATCCCATCGGCACGTCATCTGTGACCACGGCAATTTCGCCCTCGAAATCCAGACCCCAATCGGTATCGACGCAGGGGATTGGGTCGACCGGTCCAAGAAACCCGTCGCCACCACCTTGATAGAGCAACGGGTCGGATTCCGAATTTGCAGGCATGTCAACGCCGCGCGCCTTGCGTACAAGCCGCATATGGCTGAGATAGGCGCTACCGTCCGCCCACTGGAACGCTCGCGGCAACGGTGAGGCCAGTGCCGCCGGATCATACGACATGGAATCGACGACGCCGTCCTCGAGTTGTTTTTCAAGGTTGCGCAGGGCAGGCTCGGCGGTCTGCCAGTCTTCGATCGCTTCGCGCAGTGTGGGTGCCACGGATGTGGCCAAAGTCAAACGGGAAAGATCACGGGACACAACGACCAGCGTGCCGTCGCGCCCGCCAGTTTTCAGGGAAGCAAGTTTCATTTTACGGGCTCTCTTTCTATGATGGTTTTGTAAGGGGTTGGCAGGCTCATAGCTGCAATTGCTTTGATGTCTGTCTGAGTCATGGCGCTAGCGGCGATGTATCGGTCAGGGCGCAGCAGAACGGCATTTGCCCCAATTTCGTCCAACGCATCTGCAAAGGCAGGATGCGCTTCTCCATCAAGAACGCGCATGGCTGGCACGACATCACGGGGCAGTTTGTGACGCACCACAAGCACTGGTGCATACCCGATGGCATCATCAAGCCGCTGACCGTCACTGAGTGTCGGCTGGCTGAACAGGTGCCCGGTGTGCGGCGTGTTGCCAACCACGAGGCTGGCCAAATCACTGCGACCAAGTGGGGGCGAGGTGAACTCCATGCGAGCCTTTCCGTCGCAATCAGCTTCTGTTCGTGCCAGCGCGGTGTCGCGATCCATCGTATTGATCAAACCACCTAAGCGCACCGCCGTTTCGATGAACGTGCGCACGTGGGGCGCGCGCTCGGCTTGATAGCTGTCCAGCAAGTCAATTCCGGTTTCGCCATTGACGCAAAGCGCCAGTTTCCACGCCAGATTGGCGGCGTCACGGATCCCCGCGCACATGCCTT
This sequence comes from Ruegeria sp. CDSC085, assembly GCF_059610465.1. NCBI lineage: Bacteria > Pseudomonadati > Pseudomonadota > Alphaproteobacteria > Rhodobacterales > Roseobacteraceae > Ruegeria > Ruegeria sp. CDSC085. Next base: position 63,122 of record NZ_JBXWNR010000019.1, read on the forward strand.
GACCCATAAAAGGCGGTGTCAGATGTGCGGCATCTCCGGCGATCATCAATCGACCTTTGCGCCAGTTCTGCGCGATTGCAGATCGAAACGTGTAGACCGCGCTCCGTTCCAGATCCGCATCCTCGGGGCCAATCCAGGGCGCAAGAAAATCCCATATGCGCGCGGTTTGCAAAACCTCGTCGTCGGTTTCGTCATCTAGAACCGTGATTTCCCACCGCCGCCGGTTTTCCGGGCTTCGGCAATAGGTCATTGGACGATCAGGGTTGCTGAACTGAACCGTGTGATCACCCAGATCGGGGCGGTCCCTCTTAAGCAATAGGTCCACGACCAACCAACGTTCGTCAAACCCCAGATCGTCCATGCCAGAACCGATGGCTTCACGCAGCAAAGATCGAGCACCGTCACAGCCGACAACGAAATTGGCCTTAACCATTGTGCTGTGCTCGTCGCCAGCTTTGCGACAGTACAAAGTAACCTCTTCGCCCTGATCCTCGACGCTAACAACCTCAGTTTCTGTCAGAATCATCGCAGTGTCGCGGCTGGTCAGTTTGTCACGCAACAGCTTCTCAAGGTCAGGTTGGTGAAGGCGATAACTTGAATGCCACCCCTGCGGTCCAATCCCTTGCGGACGGGGCCAGTCCATCAGCAGATTTCTTTGTTGATCGACAAAGCGCATACCCGGATTGACCCGCACTTTTTCATTCAGCTGCTCGGCTACGCCTGCGGCCTGAAAAACCCGCATGGTTTCACCGTCAAAGTGCACAGCCCGGGGGAGATGATAAATCGCCGCCTCGCGCTCGATGACAGCCACACTCACACCGCATTCGGCGAGCAGATTGGCCAGCGTCGCACCAGTTGGCCCATAGCCGACAATGGCGACATCAAAATGTTTGGTAATCTGTGCCATCAGGTTCCCCTCTCTCAGCCACGCCCACGGGTTTCATATAGCCATGGGCAATCGACTACGGGCGGCGCGCGCAACCCGTCCTCAGCGGCCTTGAGCCGCATGTCGACAAAAGGTTCCCGCCCTGACTCGGACAAGTAAAGACGGTCGTGACCCCAGAAACTGGGGCCGCACTTTGTTTCATGTGGCTCCCAGGTCGCGGGGTCGATCACGCGCCCACCCCATCCGTTTTCGACAAAGAAACCCGAGGGGCTGTTGGCGTAGAAGCTGGTCATGTAGTCATTGGTATGGCGCCCCAGCGTATAGGCAATGCCATCCTCTTCCTGGCAGGCTAGGTCATAACCCTGACCAACGTCATCAAGGTTGTGATATTCGACCATGAAGTGGTGAAACCCCGAATTGCCCGAGCCAACTATGGCAAAGCTGTGATGCCGCCCGTTGACGTGGAAAAAGTAGAGCGGCACTGGTTTCAGACCATAGTCACTGACGGCAAATCCCAGCACATCGCGATAGAACGGTAATAGAGCCGTCGCATCGGGCACGTGCAACACCGCATGCCCCATTCCAAGCGGGCCGGTTTTAAAGCCGTCGATCGGCCGCCCCGGCGTAAAGGGGTCTTCGGCTTTTTGTGGGTTCCACACCAGTTCGATCCGGTTTCCCGCAGGATCGTGAAATACGATCAGGTCTTCGACAAACCTGCGGTCTGCCAATTCACGGCTTCCCTGCCCAACCTTATGTCCCGCATTGTCCAGCCGGGCGGCGTAATCTTGCAGGTCTGATTTCTGCGAAAGTTCCCAGCCGATGAAGGCAAGCGTTTCGCCGGGTTCATCGGATATCACCAGGCGCTGCACCAAATCATCCATCCGGAAAGAAAGTTGGCGCCCGCCGTGATCAGCGAGTTGCATGGCAAGTACTTTACTTGCGAATTGCTTCCAGTCATCCGTCCGGTCGGATCGCACACCAAGATAGCCCAAAGATTGAATTGGCATTTCATTTCCTTCCACAGCTGCGCAACCAAACTAGAAAGAGACGGTACCGGAGAGAACTTCTGTCCGGCTCAGTGTCCGCCAGGCGGACAAGGTGTGCTCGTGGAGCGCCTTTGAAAACAGCGTTGTTTTTTGCGCAGATTGCATCTTTGCACGCAGCCTTGATCCGAAAAAATGGATCATTTCCGGTTTCTGACACCACGCTGGATTGGGGCGTGGACATGCTGCCGCCGAAACGGACCAATTTGCCCACGCGTCCGCTGTTCTCTGGCAATGGATGCTGCACGATGCATGAACGGCTGCTCTTGTGAAACTGCACCACAGCGTTTGACAGAGTTCATAAGGTCGTGAATGGGCCTATGGCGACAGAAGGCACGGTTTTGCGAATGACCGTTTTGTCCGCACTGTGTGAATTCAGCATGACCTTAATCTTGCTCTCGCAGCGAACGGCAGGTTCGACGGGCCGCACCGCAGCGGAGGAGACCGGTGGTCAACGGCGGTTGTGGGCCGGACTTCCCACCGTGGGAGGCGAATGCAAAATGAAACGTTGCTGATGGCTGAGAACCATACTAACTGCAAAGCTTCGGGGAACTTGCGCTCGTGATTTTCCGGCCGTAGAACATCAGGCGGACTCCAGCCCAGTATGCCGCGGCTTCACACATGGGACATGGTCGGGAGGATGAGTACATGACCGATCCGGTCAAATCTCGGTGATTAAGGCGTCGCGCGGCATCCCTGATCGCGGCCATTTCAGCGTGGGCCGTGGGGTCTTGATCCAAGATGACCCTGCTCCATGACTGGCCAATAATGACATTGTCGCGCACCACAACTGCGCCATACCCTTGATCTCCATGGTCAATCGCATACTGACGCATCTCGAAGGCGCGCTCCATGAATGAGGCATCTTTGGGATCACTTGGCTGAGGTATAGCGTCGTCCGCACCCGAAGAAGTTTGGCCCAGGACAGAGCCACTCAAGCCGACCGTCAGCGCGCCAAAGCCTGATGCAGCAAGAAAGCTGCGCCTCGCGCAAACAAGCGCGCTGTAGCCGACCTGTTTACTTTTTCCGATCTTGTTCATTTTGCCGTTGTCCTTGGGATGTCTTCATCTTTGTCGCCACTCTACCACGCCGAGACCTTGACCCGAGGTCGGTCATATCCAAGCTGCCATCGGTGCCTGTCCGGTGAAACTCACCGCTTCCGCCTGCCGGACAGGCCTCAATCCTCTGTTCTCAGCCGCTCTGCCATCTCGGAAAATCCGCGAAGTTCGGCGTGTTCGAGTGGGGTAATTCCGTTACGATCGGCAAGCGATCTGTCAGCACCCGCAGCCAATAAGGCATCCAGAACCGCAAGATGATCCGGGCCGCCGTCGCCAAGCACAACGGCTTCGATAACGGCTGTCCAATGAAGATTGTTCACATGGTCCAGAGGCGCGCCGGCGGCGATCAGCCGTCTGACAATCTCGACATGACCGAGATGCGCGGCCGCGATAAGAGCGGTTCCGTCATAAGGGCTGGTCGTGAGGCCGGGATCGTTGCCGAGCTCAATGGCGAGCGTCATCAGTTCCGGATCATTTGCAACGGCCGCAATCGTGACCACGTCGTAGGCCTGATCTTCAAGTGCATTCATGTCGGCGCCAGCCTCAGCCAGTGCACTCAATGCCTCGTCCTCTGAAGCAAACGCGGCCACATGGGCTGGTGTGCGACCCCACGAGTCCCGCGCGTTGACGTTTGCCCCTGCCGCAACGAGTTGCCGGATCATTTCTTCGTTGCCGGTGTGAGCGGCTGCGAAGAGACCGTCGTATTGCGCGACCTCATCAGCCGAAGGCGGTGTCTGCGCCGCACCCGCGTTGGCGGCAAGACCCATCACGAAAGCAAATAGTAGAAAACGAAACATGGCAGATCCTATTACCTACATATTGGTCAGCTATAGTAGTAGCGGATGCATTCGATGTCATTTTCCGTTCAGGATCAGGGTCCTTTCCCGGGAATTGATTTCGCAATGTCATTGGACAGAAGGGCTGAATTGACCGACAATCGCGTCATGGAACTGACAGCAACGACACCTGTCCACCTGATCCATGTGGACCCCGACGTTAACATGGCGCGGTTCTATGGAATAGAGTTGCAGCCGACGTTGTTTGGCGAAGTTTCTGTTCTTCGTACCTGGGGACGTATCGGCACAAACGGGCAAGCCATGTTGGTGACGTACGAAGACGCAGCCCAAGCTAGTGAAGCGCTTCATAACCTTGAAAAGCAAAAGCTCCGACGAGGGTATGTTCCGGTCGGTGAGTGATTTCGGGCTGCGGCCTTTGTCCCTTGGCAAATCCCGAGCCAGCTGGCTCGTGACCGGGCTCTAGGTTTCAGTCGGCATGCCGGCTTCCACCCAGAACACCCCAGAATGATCTCCCTGTCCCAGTAGCCCCTGAACCGTCTCTTGCGAGCCGGGCAGGGGCTTTGGGTCATGGTCGGTCCATGCCGTGGTGATCTGCCCGTTCGGGTGACGATCCCTTTTGCGCTCCCGCAGGATCAAAGATCCTTTGGCTTCTTTTTTGTTGGTCAGGCGGGATTTGGGCAAGCCAAACGCCCCCCCGACGTCAGGGGGAAGGCGCGGCCTCCCCCCTCGGACAAGACAAATAGACAAGACCGTGTCCTCGCGCGTTGCGCTGCGGGCCGCACCACTCTTGTCGATTTGTCCTGTCTCGCCCCTCTCCGCGTTCGCCACGGGGCAGGTTTTAGAGACGACGCCCTTTCAGGGCTCGGCTCAAAACCAGCACCAAAGGGGATCAGCCCCGGAGGTCACACCATGAGAGGAGAGACGGTTTTGAACCTTGAGACGACAAATGACATCGAAAATGACACCAGCCTTCAGGCGGCAGAGATTGCGGTCCAGAATGACCTGTTTCGGAAAGCCCTGATCGATCCGACTGCAGCCATTGAGATGCAGTCCAAAGGCATTCAGGGGCAGGTGTTTGTCACGCCCGGCGTGTCAGGCGAAGGGATGGAGTTCCAGACCGCAGCTTTGAAGGCGGTGGCGTCGGATGACCAGTTCGATGAAGGCAATGACCCTTATGGTGATCACACATTCGGGACGGTGATCGTCAGCGGCCAAAAGCTGTTCTGGAAAATCGATCTTTACGACGCGGATTACACATACGGCTCCGACCGCCCGTTTGACCCCGCAGTGACGCGTCGCGTCCTGACCATCATGTGCCCCAGCGAATACTGATCCCAATCCCAAACCAGAAAGGAGGTGAACACCATGAGCAATGAAATCTTGCAGCAGCGTATCGCAGAAGCGTGGGCGCTAATCAGGAAGGGCGATGACTTCGACATCGGACGCCGCTTCCTGATCCAAAACGCAGCCGTTTAAGCGGCCTCGCTCTACCCCCACGAGGGGTAGGGCACCCTTAACACAAAGCAAAACACTCAAACAAGGATTTGCCCCATGAGCAAACTCGAAACATTCACCGCACCGGAAATCATCGAAGCCATCGCCCTGACCGATCTCTACCTGTCTGAATTGAACCCGCGTCAGGAGGTTTCTGAGGAAGGCATTGCCCTGCTGGCCGACAGTCTGGTCATGTGCGGCCTGATCCAGAACCTCAGCGGTCTGCGCGACGCAGATGGCAAAGTCGCCATCGTCGCCGGTGGCCGCCGCTTGCGAGCTCTGAACATCGCCGTGACCGAACGTGCCGATCTGGCACAGGTGCCGGTCAAAGTCACGGATAATCCGTTTGTGGCCGAGCAATGGGCGAATGCGGAAAACACCGCCCGTGAAGAACTGGACCCGGTGGACGAGGTCCGCGCCTATGGCAAGATGGCGGAGAAATCCCTGTCTGTTGCCAAGATCAGCAACGCGTTCGGCGTGACCGAAGCCCATGTGCGCCGCCGCCTCGCATTGGCCGGTCTGCCTGCCGCCGTATTGGACGCGCTCAAAGCCGATGAGATCAGCATGGGGCTGGCCAAGGCCATGACAGTCAGCACCGAGGAAGAGAAAATTCTGGAGGTGCTGGAACAGGCCAAAGAGTGTCGGTGGTTTAGTGAGCATGATGTCAAACAGGCCCTGACCTCTGAGGCTGTCAGCAGCACCAACCGCAAGGCTGTGTTTGTCGGGCAGGAGGCTTATGTTGAAGCCGGCGGCACGGTCACCACCGATCTCTTTGCCGATGAGACCCTGTTCAATGAAGGTGAGCTACTGGACCGTCTCTTTGCTGAGAAACTGGCGACAGAAGCAGAAAAGCTGCGCGAAGCGGAAGGCTGGGACTGGGTGGACACCCATGACGAAAGCTACATTCCCTATCGGTTCTCGGGAAGTGAAGGCATGCACCGTCTGGAGATGGTGAGCCGGGACTTCACCGAAGAACAGGCCGAGCGGTATGACGAACTGGCCGAACTCTATGAGGCTGAGGCTCTGGATGAAGATGGCGAAAAGGAGCTTGCAGCGCTCGAAGACTATGCCGCGCCGTTTTACTCCGACGATCAGCGCATGCTGTCCGGTGTGTTTGTCTATGTCGGCAACACTGGCGAGATCAAAACATCCTCGGCCTATGTCGCGGCGGAACATCTCCAGGCCGCCATTGAGGCCGGTATTCTGGCCCCGGTCAAAGAGTCCGAGGCCAAAGAGAAACCAAAACCTGCCTATTCGCAGAAGTTCATCGACGACATGGTGGCGATCCGGCTGGCGGCGGTTCAAACGGCTTTGCTGGACAAGCCTGACTATGTGCTGAGCCTGTTTGCGTTCTTCACCACCCCGGCCTCCGGTCTGACCAGCACCTTGTTTGGCTTTGGCGGCGCTGAACGGAATACGCCGGAAATCGACGACCAGTTCATCCTCGACCCGCGTCTTGGCGGGGAGCGGGATGCGGCAGCAGAGGCAGCCTATGATCAGTTCCACGAAATGGCCGCACAAGGCAACGTAGAGGCGTTCAAAGCGTTTCGCGATCTGGGCAAGAAGACCCGCAATGGAGAGATCACAGCTTTTCTGGCCCGGCGGTTCCTGACCCAACGCCCGGAGTTCATGGGCGAGATCGAGGCTGAGATTGGTGCCGGCATGCGCGCGATCTGGACCCCCTCTGCTGAGAACTGCTTCAAACGGCTGAAAGGCTGGCAACTGGATGATCTCTACAAGGACCTGCTGGACCTGCATGGCGACACGGATATGTTCAAAGCCTTTGCGAAATCCAAGAAAGGCGCGAAGAACGAGGCGATGCACAAGCTGTTCAACGATGCAGAACATCAGGTGGCATTGGGTGTGTCAGAGGCACAGAAAGCGAACATCGACGCTTGGGTGCCGGATTGCTTCTGAACCCAATGGGGCAGGGCGCACAGCGCCCTGCCTATCAATCTCTGGCTGTGTCATCCTCAATGAGGAAAACTCAAAGTGGCATTGCGTGAACACCCCGTCGCGCATAGCTAACAGAGGTCGGTCACCCGGCTCATTCTCAAAAGCGATCACTTGATCAAAACGGATTTGGATAGACCCATGGACACCACTTCGAACAAGCTCGAAAAAGCTGCTCGCCGTGTCTGGAAATCCGCGCAGATGTTTGTCGGGTTTCATACGGATCAGAAGGGCAAACCGCGCGAACAGCCAAAGCTCTGGCCGCCGAAAAACGGGAGCGCGTCGATCCATGGTGACCCCAGCGCGCAAGAGGCCATCGTTGTTGTGAAAGCGGCTGATCCAGAGGCGGCACAGGACGTGCAGATCAAGCTGCATCCGAACCGTATTGTTGTGCGCCGCGATGCGGAAATGTGGTGGCAGGGTGTCGCCGTGGATGAGCATTCTGTGACGGTCCGCATGGCCGACAACACGATCATCGAAATCCGACATGACGGGTCGGTCATACGCCGCTCGGCGGAAGATGAAACCCATGTTGAAGCCGATGGCAGTATCTTCAAGTTCACCGAGTTTGCCGAGGCGCATATGACGGGTGACGGGGTGGAAATGACCCGCCGCACCGAGGATAGGATCGCTACGATATCAGCCGACGGTGTTGTCGATCGCGCGCGCAAGCGTTAGCCTGGTTTCAATACCTCGAGACTTTCCTTCGGTTAAACTTGTGGCCCGCTTCGGTGGGCCTCTTTCTTGCGGGAAAGATTGTCGGCAGAGGCTTGCCGAAGTCGCCTCTATTCCTTCCATATGCCGTTCCAAACCCATGTTGACTGTTGTCGCCAACCTAGCCAATGTCGCGCGTTCGTATCGATGCGTCTGCCTCAGCGTAGATGTGTTGGAGCCGATGAAATCCCACAAGGAAGCGTAAGCAACATGACCGATGACTGGAACGACTATGCGGATGGCTGGGACGACAACAGCGACGTTAGACGCTACGCAAACCACGCTTTTGCCTCGCTCGACGACCACTTGAATCTTCGTGGGAAGGATTGGCGATCAAAACGCGTGCTCGACTTTGGATGTGGTACCGGATTGCTGGCGGAGAAAATTGCACCGCATGTGGCGGAAGTTTTCGCGGTTGATACTTCGGAGAATATGATTGACGTCCTTCAGAACAAACAGCTGCACAATGTCAGGGCCGTTCACGGAGATATGCTGGCTGGAGATGTTCCGGAATTAGGGAATGAGTTTTCAGAATTCGATTTGATCTGCGCGTCTTCCGTTTGCGCCTTTCTTCCAGATTACAGTGGCGCCGTGGCAGTACTGGCGGGTTT